>NZ_JBHTZA010000003.1:0-327767 GCF_042790555.1 Arthrobacter sp. NPDC056727
GTTCAAGAAGAACCGCACCGGCCGCCGTCGAAAGTTAACCGCTGCGGGTTAGTGCGCTGCGGGCACGTAACGCTTGATGGACGCCTCGAGCTCGGCTTCGGCAGCCGCGCGGTCGGCCCAGCCTTCGGCCTTGACCCACTTGCCGGGCTCCAGGTCCTTGTAGCGGGTGAAGAAGTGCTCGATTTCCTTGATCAGGAATTCGTTGACGTCGCTGACTTCCTGGATGTGGTCGAACCGGGGGTCGGCCGGAACGCAGAGGACCTTGGCGTCTCCGCCGCCGTCGTCGGTCATGTTGAAGACGCCGATCGGACGGGCCTCGACGATGACGCCCGGGTGCAGGTCGAAGTCCTGCAGGAGCACCAGTGCGTCCAGCGGGTCGCCGTCCTCGCCGAGGGTGTTCTCGAAGAAACCGTAGTGGGTGGGGTACTGCATGGAGGTGAAGAGGACACGGTCCAGGCGGACGCGGCCGGTCTCATGGTCGACTTCGTACTTGACGCGCGATCCCTTGGGGATCTCGATGGTCACGTCATGCTTCATGGAATGCTCCTCGACGATTGCTTGGTGTTCGCGGCACACGCGATGATCAACCAAAAATGGACTGTCGGTGCCGCCGACTACTATTGAGGATATAGCGAGAGGCCCAGGTTTCAGGAACTAATGGGGTAATTTCAGGACTTGAGGACCAGCAGTATGAGCGGCACCAGGGGCACGGCGAGGGCCCGCGGCAAACTTTCCACCGGAAAATTTTTCACAGGCAAACTTTCCACACTGGTCCGGGGCTGGCCTATCCTCCTGCTCACGGTGCTCCTGCTGGCGCTGGCCCTCCCCGCCGGGATGCTCATCGCACCGGCCCTCACGGGCCCGGCCCAATCCTCGGCCCAGCCGGTCCAGACCCCCGCCTGGCAGCTCGTCCCGAACCGGCTGTCCGTGCCGCAGGGCATCGATCCGCTCAGCAGCGCGGCGCCGGTGCCGGTTCCCGCCGATGTGGCGGCCCGGCTGGACCCAGTCCTCAAGACCGACGGCGGCGGCACCTTCACGGCCGTGGTCCAGGACGCCGCCACCGGCAAGGTCCTGTACGACAGGAACGGCGCCGCCAACCGGATCCCGGCCTCCAACATGAAGCTCCTCACGGCAGTGGCTGCGCTGCGGGGGATCGGCCCCGGGGAAAGGTTCAGCACCAGGGTTATCACCGGGCCGGCTGCCGCGGCAGGAACGAGGTCCGTCGTGCTGGTGGGCGGCGGCGACGTCCTGCTCGGTGCGGGCGAATCCGCGGAGGCCAAGGTCCTGGGCCATGCCGGGCTCGCCACGCTGGCCAAACAGACCGTGGACTCACTGCGGAAGGACGGGTTCAAGGGGCAGGTCCGGGTGCTTGTGGATGATTCCCTTTTCAGCGGGCCCGCACTGAACCCGGCCTGGAGCCCGGATGACGTTGCGGCCGGAGAGACGGCCCCGCTGTTTCCGCTGGCCCTGAACTCGGCCCGGTTTGATCCGGCAGACACCGCGGCACCCCGGCCCCAGGACTCCGCCATGGCCGCGGGGTCGGCGTTCGCTGCCGGCCTCAAAACGGCAGGTGCCGCCGCGGGCGTTACTGTGGCACCCGCCGTCGTACGCCTTGACGGGAAGCCGACGGCGGGCGGGAAAGTCCTCGCCGAGGTTCAGTCCGCGACCGTCAGCCAGCAGGTGGACCTCATGCTCCAGACGTCGGACAACTACCTGGCCGAAACCCTCGGCCGCATGACCGCGGTGGCAGCCGGCCAGCCGGGTACCAGCGACGCCGCCAAAGCAGCGGTGCTTAACGAGCTCGCTGGGCTGGGCATCCCCACGGGAGGGATGGTCACGGCGGACGTTTCGGGCCTGGCCCTGGGCAATCAGGTGTCCGCCCGCCAGTTCGCGGAGGTGGTGCGCGCCATCACCAACGGCAAGGACACCCGGCTGAGGGCCGCGCTGGCGGGCTTCCCGGTGGCAGGGCTGACGGGCACGCTCGGCGACAGATACATCGACGAATCCACGGCCGAAGGCGCCGGCCTGGTGCGGGCCAAGACGGGAACCCTGAACACGGTCATCGCCCTCAGCGGATACGTGGTGGACGCAGACGGCCGGCTCCTGGTGTTCTCCTTCATCGGCAACGGTCTGACGCCGGGAGCAGAGGGCAACAAACCGGCCCTCGACACGGCGGCCACGGCGCTGGCCGGCTGCGGCTGCAGTTAGTTCGCCGGTCAGCGAACTTAAGGCGCACTTCAGGGCACGTATGTTCTGATGGAGCATATGGAGTCCACTGCAAGCCAGTCATCCGCCCCGGCCCAGTCCCTCATCAACTGGGACCTTGCCGCCTCCGCCGCAGCACGGCTGGCTCCGCCAGGCCCGTCGCTGACAGCCGCCGAGATCGGGGACGCCGTCTCCCAGCTCCGCGAGCTGGCAGATGCCTCCGTTCCGCACGTCCACCAGATCACCGGGCTGGAAGCGGCACGCGATCTGCGTGACTCATCCGTCCTGGTTGTGGACCGTGCCTCCTGGGCGAAGGCCAACACACAGAGCTTCGCGGTGATGCTGAAGCCTGCCATCGAAAAGATGCTGGAGAACCGCCGCGGCACCATCAGCCCTGGCGCCGCCGCCGTCAGCGGCGCGGTCACCGGCAGCCAGCTCGGCGCCGTGCTGGCATTCCTCTCCAGCAAAGTCTTGGGCCAGTACGACCCGTTTGCGGCCCTGGCCGAAGGATCGCAGGCGCCGTCGGGCGGCCGCCTGCTGCTCGTCGCGCCCAACATCATCGCCGTCGAGCGCGAGCTCAATGTGACCCCCGCGGACTTCCGGCTCTGGGTGTGCCTGCATGAGCAGACGCACCGGGTGCAGTTCGCGGCTGCACCCTGGCTCCGGCACCACATGCTGAACGAGATCGACAACCTCAGCGGGCACCTGCTGGGCAACGTCGACTCCCTGATGGAACGTGCCTCGGCCGCCGCACGCTCGCTCAAGGACCGGGCCGTTTCCGGTGCGGCTCCGGGCCGCGGCGCCATCCTCGACCTCCTGCAGGACCCCGAGGAAAAGGCGTCCCTGTCACACCTCACCGCTGTCATGAGCCTGCTCGAAGGCCACGCCAACGTGGTGATGGACGCCGTGGACGCCAGCATCGTGCCGTCCGTGAAGACCATCCGGCAGCGCTTCAACGCCCGCGGCAAGGATCGCGGCGTGATCGAGAAATTCATCCGCAGCCTGCTGGGGCTCGACGCCAAGATGAAGCAGTACAGCGACGGCGCCAAGTTTGTCCGCGCCGTGGTGGACGTGGCCGGGATGGAGGGCTTCAACCGCGTCTGGGAAGCCCCGGCGAATTTGCCCACCGAAGAGGAAATCCACAACGCCAGGATCTGGCTCGACAGGATGGGTTTCTAGGCTTCCGTGCAGCACATCCCCAATACTGCAGGCGGGCCGGTTCCCAGCGGCTCGGTTCCCAGCGGCTCGGTTCCCAGCGGGCGGCGGCGGCCTGGCCGACTGGCGCCGGTGCTGGGCACCGCACGGAAAATGCTGCAGGATGCCCTGGCTGCGGCCGGCTACCCGGAACGGGTTCTGGTGGCCTGCAGTGGTGGCCCGGATTCCCTGGCGCTGGCGGCCGTAGCCGCCTACTTTGCCCGGCGCGGCCACGTGGACGGCCGGCCGGTGGCCGTCGGGGCCGTGGTGGTGGACCACCAGCTGCAGGCCGGCTCCGCCGACGTTGCAGCGCGGACGGCCCAGACCCTCCGGGAACTGGGCCTGGATCCGGTGCAGATCCGCACCGTCGATGTCGCCTCCACCGGTTTTGGGCCGGAGGCTGCCGCCCGCGACGCCCGCCATGCCGCACTCGAGGCGGCGGCAGGGGAGTGGGGCGCCGGTGCCATCCTGCTTGGGCACACCCTCGATGACCAGGCGGAGCAGGTGATGCTGGGCCTGGCCCGCGGCTCAGGCACGCGGTCCCTGGCCGGGATGCGCCCGGCGCGTGGGCAGCTGCTCCGGCCGTTCCTCGGCCTGCGCAGGGCGGAAACCCTGGAGATTTGCCGGGCGGAGGAGCTTGAGCCCTGGCACGATCCCAGCAACGCCGATCCTTCCTTCGCCCGTTCGCGGACCCGGACGGAGGTCATGCCGGTTCTGGAGGAGAAACTCGGTCCGGGCGTGGCCGAATCGCTGGCGCGCACGGCGGCCATCCTGCAGCTGGATGCCGACTATCTGGAGGACGTGGCCAACAGCACGTACGCGTCGCTCGTTGAGCACGACGGACCGGACGCCATCCTCCCGGAGGCTGACCTGACGGACCTTGCCCCCGCCATCAGGTTCCGGGTGATCGCCAAGGCCGCTGCCGGCGTCGGCGGCCAGCAGCCCAGCTACCAGCGGCTTTTGGCGGCCGAAGCACTGCTGCGGCGGAAAGGTTCGGCCGGCCCGGTGGAACTGCCCGGCGGCGTCAGCGTGTACCGCCTCTCGCTTGCTGAACTGCAGGACCGCGAGCGTGCCCAGGGGCAGAACGCGGCTGAAGGTGTTCCCCGCGAGGCCGCCCGCTGTGGGAAGCTTGTATTCCGGCTTCATAAACCGTCCCGCAAATAGTCGCACCCGCATCTACACAGGAGCAATTGGTGGATTCATCCGACGTCCAGGCAGACCTCAAACACGTTCTCTACACCAAGGAACAGATCCAGCAGCGCATCACCGAGCTCGCGGCCCAGATCGACAAGGACTACGAAGGGCGCGACCTGCTCATCGTCGGTGTGCTGAAGGGCGCTGTCATGGTCATGGCCGACCTCGCACGGGCGCTTCACAGCCACGTCTCCATGGACTGGATGGCAGTGTCCTCGTACGGCTCCGGCACCCAGTCCTCCGGCGTGGTCCGCATCCTCAAGGACCTCGACACGGACCTGATGGGCAAGGACGTGCTCATCGTCGAGGACATCATCGACTCCGGCCTCACCCTGTCCTGGCTGAAGACCAACCTCGAATCCCGCGGCACCGCTTCGGTGGAGGTCTGCACCGCGTTCCGCAAGCCGACGGCAGCCAAGGTGGAGATCGACGTCAAGTACGTCGGCTACGACATCCCCAACGAGTTCGTGGTGGGCTACGGCCTGGACTACGCCGAAAAGTACCGCAACCTGGACTTCGTGGGCACCCTGGCCCCGCACGTCTACGAGTAAACGCCCCCGCCGGGAAGATTTGCTCCACTTTCGCTGACCGCGCCGCCGCCGAGCCCTGGTAACCCGGGTTCGACGGCGGCGCGGCCTGCTTAAAGCGGCGCAGAAACGGACGCAATTCCGGCCCCACCAGCCACTACGCCCTGAGGGAACTTTTATATTTGGCCGTGCGTGAATTACTCCGGACGGTGTATAGCTAGAAGCGACGCAGCACCACACGCGCGCAGTCCTCGCGCCGTGCAGCACTACCAGGAGGGACGGGGCCAGCCCCCGAACAGATGAAAGCTAAGAGTTTCTTCAAGGGCCCGGGCATTTGGATCATTGTGGTGGTCGGCATGCTCCTGCTGGCCTTTGCAACGTTGGCTCCGGGTGGCTCGACGCGCATCGACACGCAGCCGGGCCTCGAGCTCCTCAGCCAGCCGGGCAAGGTGGAACAGGCCAAGATCTTCGACGGCGAAAACCGCGTCGACCTGGTGCTGAAAGACAACCTCGTCATCGACGGCCAGGACAAGGGCAAGAACGTCCAGTTCTTCTTCGTCAATGACCGCGGCCCCGACGTCGTGAAAGCCGTGACTGCTGCCAACCCCTCCAAGGGCTACACGGACCAGCCGGTGGAGAGCAACTGGCTCTCGGGACTCTTCTCGCTGCTGGTGCCCGTGCTGCTGCTCGGCGTCCTGTTCTGGTTCCTGCTCTCCCGCATGCAGGGCGGCGGCTCCAAGGTCATGCAGTTCGGCAAGTCCAAGGCCAAGATGGTCAGCAAGGACATGCCCCAGGTGACCTTCGCTGACGTGGCCGGCGCGGACGAAGCCGTCGAGGAACTCCAGGAAATCAAGGAGTTCCTGCAGGAGCCCTCCAAGTTTCAGGCTGTGGGAGCCAAGATCCCCAAGGGCGTGCTGCTCTACGGCCCGCCGGGCACCGGCAAGACCCTCCTGGCCCGCGCCGTCGCAGGCGAGGCCGGGGTGCCGTTCTTCTCCATCTCCGGCTCGGACTTCGTTGAAATGTTCGTCGGTGTTGGTGCTTCCCGTGTCCGCGACCTCTTCGAGCAGGCCAAGTCCAACTCGCCCGCCATCATCTTCGTCGACGAAATCGACGCCGTCGGCCGCCACCGCGGCGCCGGCGTGGGCGGCGGCAACGACGAACGCGAGCAGACCCTCAACCAGCTCCTGGTTGAAATGGACGGCTTCGACGTCAAGACCAACGTCATCCTGATCGCGGCCACCAACCGGCCCGACGTGCTGGACCCGGCGCTGCTGCGCCCGGGCCGCTTCGACCGCCAGGTCTCCGTGGAAGCCCCGGACCTGATCGGGCGCGACCAGATCCTCCAGGTCCACGCCAAGGGCAAGCCGATGGCGTCCAACGTGGACCTCAAGGCCGTGGCCAAGAAGACCCCCGGCTACACCGGTGCAGACCTGGCCAACGTGCTCAACGAGGCCGCGCTGCTGACCGCCCGCTCCAACGCCAACCTGATCGACGACCGCGCGCTGGACGAGGCCATCGACCGCGTCATGGCCGGCCCGCAGAAGCGCAGCCGCGTGATGAAGGAGCACGAGCGCAAGATCACCGCGTACCACGAAGGCGGCCACGCCCTGGTCGCCGCGGCGCTGCGGAACTCAGCTCCGGTCACCAAGATCACCATCCTGCCCCGCGGCCGTGCCCTGGGTTACACCATGGTGGTCCCGGAGAACGACAAGTACTCCGTCACCCGCAACGAACTGCTGGACCAGATGGCCTACGCCATGGGCGGCCGCGTGGCCGAGGAAATCGTCTTCCACGATCCTTCCACCGGTGCCTCGAATGACATCGAAAAGGCCACCTCCACGGCCCGCCAGATGGTTACCCAGTACGGCATGAGCGAGCGCGTGGGCGCAGTGCGCCTGGGTCAGGGCGGCGGCGAGCCGTTCCTGGGCCGGGACGCCAGCCACGAGCGGAACTACTCGGACCAGATCGCCTACATCGTTGACGAAGAGGTCCGCCGCCTGATCGACCAGGCCCACGACGAGGCCTACGCCATCCTCACCGAAAACCGCGACGTGCTGGACCGGCTGGCCCTGGAGCTGCTGGAACGCGAAACCCTGAACCAGGCCGAGATTGCCGACGTCTTCCGCGACATCCGTAAGCGTGATTTCCGCGAGATCTGGCTGTCCAAGGAAACCCGGCCCGTCCAGATGGCCGGCCCGGTGGAGAGCCGGCAGGAGCGTGCCGAACGCGAGGCCCAGCAGGAGGCCAAGGAGGCCCGGCTCGAGGAGCCGCTGGACGCGATTCCGCCGCACCCGCAGGGCGTTCCGGAGGACGCCTCCTTTCAGGGCGGAGTAACGGAATCCGGTCCAGACGGCCACCACAGCTAAGCTCTTTGGTGTGACTCACTTCGACGACGACGACCTCACCGCCACCGCCGGCCATTCGGCGGTGGACGGATCAGACCGCCACCACAAGGTGGACCGGCCCCGGATTGAAGCAGCCGTGCGGGAAATCCTGCTGGCCATCGGGGAGGACCCGGACCGCGGCGGGCTGCAGGACACGCCCAAGCGCGTGGCCAAGGCCTATGCCGAGGTGTTTGCGGGCCTGCACCAGGATCCGGGCAGCGTGCTCGGCACCACCTTCGACCTCGACCACGAGGAACTCGTGCTGGTGAAGGACATCCCGTTCTACTCCACCTGCGAGCACCACCTGGTGCCGTTCCACGGCGTCGCGCATGTGGGCTACATCCCCTCGCACGACGGCCGGGTGACGGGCCTGAGCAAGCTGGCACGCCTGGTGGACATCTATGCCCGCCGTCCGCAGGTGCAGGAACGCCTCACCACGCAGATCGTTGAAGCGCTGGTCACATTCCTCAAGCCGCGCGGAGCCATTGTGGTGGTGGAATGCGAACACATGTGCATGTCCATGCGCGGCATCCGCAAGCCCGGAGCCAAAACCGTCACAAGCGCGGTTCGCGGGCAACTTCATGACCCGGCCACCCGTGCCGAGGCCATGAGCCTGATACTCGGAAGGTAAAAAACAGACTATGGATTCCCTAGCTGCAGCACCTGGAACCGGCCCCGCAACATCACCGCTGCCCATCCTGCGCAAACCGCGGCCGGCAGCCAAGTTCGACGACCTGCCCACAGACCGCACGCTCGTCATGGGCATCCTCAACGTCACCCCGGATTCATTCAGCGACGGCGGCAAGCACGCGACGGCGGACACCGCCATCGCCGCCGGCCTCCGGATGTTCTACGCGGGGGCTGACATCATCGACGTCGGCGGTGAATCCACCCGTCCCGGCGCGGAGGAAGTCAGCCCCGAGGAAGAGCAGCGGCGGGTGGTGCCCGTCATCGAAGCACTCGTGAAGGCCGGCGCGCTGGTCAGCATCGACACCACCCACGTCTCCACCGCCGAGGCTGCCCTGAACGCGGGTGCGGCGATCATCAACGACATCTCCGGCCTCAGCATCGAGCCTGGCATGGCCGAACTCGTGGCGAAGACGAAGGCGCCGTATGTCCTGACCCACCGCCGCGGGGATGCCAAGACCATGACCTCCCTGACGGAGTACGACGACGTCGCGGACGACGTCGTCTCCGAACTGAACGGCGTCCGCGACAAGCTGTACGCGGCCGGGGTCCTGCCCGAGCAGATCATCATCGATCCGGGAATTGGGTTCTCCAAGACGGACGTGCAGAACTGGGAACTGCTGCGCAACCTGGACCGGCTCGAAGCCATGGGCCACAAGGTGCTGGTGGGCGCGTCCCGCAAGCGCTTCCTGGGCACCCTGCTGACCGTCTCCGGCAAGGCGGCGCTCCCGGAAGAGCGCGACGCCGCCACCGCCGCCATCACCGCCATCAGCGCCGCCCGCGGCGCCTGGGCCGTGCGGGTGCACGACGTCGGACCCAGCCTTGACGCCGTCAAGGTGGCCGCCCGCATGGCCGCCCCGGACCACGGCCGCTGACCAGGAAAGGCCACGCAGAACAGCCATGGACAGGATCTCGCTGACCGGTGTCACCGCCACCGGCTACCACGGGGTGTTCGATTTTGAGCGCCGCGAAGGGCAGCCGTTTGTTGTGGACGCCGTGCTGCACCTGGATTTCAGCCAGGCTGCGGAGTCGGACGACGTCCGCGACACCGCCCACTACGGCGAGGTGGCCGGACGGATCACCGACTGGATCACCGGCGAGCCCCTGAACCTGATCGAGGGGCTGGCGGTGCGGATGGCCGAGGGCCTGCTCAAGGAATTCAAAATCCAGGCCGTGGAGATCACCGTGCACAAACCGAAGGCGCCCATCGAGGTCCCTTTCGGCGACGTTGCCGTCAGCGTCTACCGGGAGCGGACATGAACCCGGCACCTGCGCTGCATGAAAAACCGGTGGACGGGCTCCCGGCGCCGGCCAAGACCGGCTACACGCGGGCCGTCCTGGCACTGGGCAGCAACCTCGGGGCCCGGAACGAGACACTGTCCGAAGCTGTGGCGGACCTTGTGGACCGCCCGGAGGTCCGGCTCCTGGCCGTGTCGCCGATAGTGCAGACCAAGGCCGTCGGCGGCCCCGCCGGGCAGCCGGACTTCCTCAACATGGTGATTTCGGTGGAAACATCCCTGGAACCGCTTGAACTTCTCAGGCACTGCCAGTCGGTGGAAAACAAGCACCACCGCGTGCGTGAGGTCCACTGGGGCCCCCGCACACTCGACGTCGACGTCGTCGTTTACGGCGACATCGAGAGCGACGACCCGGTGCTGACCCTGCCCCACCCGTTCGCCGCCCAGCGGGCCTTCGTGCTCTTCCCCTGGGCCCAGATGGACCCTTCGGCCACGCTGAACGGGCAGCCTGTGGCGGAACTGGCCGCCAAAGCCGCCGACTATCCGGACCTGCAGCCGTTCGACGGCTTCGGCGACTTCGACGGCGTGCCTGAGGGCGGGACGGTGGATCAGCCGTGAAGCCCGTTAGCCCGCTGCTGCTGACTGTCGTTGGCCTTGCCCTGGCAATCGCCGGCTGGTCCGCTGCCGTCCTGACCGTCCGCTACGGCATGGCCACGCCGGTCCTGCCGGCCACGGCGCTGGTCACCATGGGCGTGATCGTGGCACTGACCCTGGTGCTGGGCATCCGCGTGCTCCGCTGGCGGAACGGCAAGAAGAAGAAAATGCTGAACCCCATCCTGGCGGCGTGGACGCTTGTCCTGGCCCAGGCCTGCGCCTTCACCGGCGCGATGCTGCTGGGCTGGCACGCCGGGATCTTCCTGGACCAGCTGCGGTTCTGGAGCATCCGCAGCGGGCTGGACGTCACCTGGCTCGCCCTCGGAATGGCGGGCGGCGGCCTGGTCATGATCGTGGTGGGGCTGGTCGTCGAGCGCTTCTGCAGGATCCCGCCGGAAGACGGCGAGACGGATGCCGGCGAAGGCCTGCCGGGCCACGGCCGGGGCAAGGCCAAAGGGGAAGGCGAGTATGCCTACCGCGGCGATTGATCCCCCCGGGATCACCTGGCTGCGCGTGTCCCCGAAGTACGTCACCGTCCGGCTCGTCGAGTGGGCCGTGGGCAACCTGGTCATGGTGGCCGTACTCAGCCTGCCGCTGGTGTTCGTCCGGCTCGGCTGGTGGCGGTGGCCGCCGCTGTGGCTGGCCATCGGCGTTCCGGCGTTCATGCTCCTGCTCGCGCTGTGGCGCCTTGTCCTGATCCCGCGGCAGGTGCGTGCCATCGGTTACGCCGAGCGCGACGACGACCTGCTCATCCGCGGCGGCATCTTCTTCCAGCGCGTCATGGTGGTGCCGTACGGCCGTATGCAGTACGTGGACATCAGCGCCGGCCCGGTGGAACGCGGGCTGGGCCTGTGCACCCTGAAGCTGCACACCGCCTCCGCCGGAACCAACGCCGGAATTCCCGGCCTTCCCGCCGAGGAAGGCGCCCGGCTCAGGGAACAGCTCTCGGCGCGCGGCGAAGCCAGGCTGGCCGGGCTGTGAGCGCCGGCGGCCCTGCTCCCGGAAAGCCCGACGGCGAGTGGCTGCGCGTGCACCCCGCCACACCGTTCGTGCGGGGCTGGGTTGCGCTTGCCGCCATCGGCTACTTCTTCGGGCGGGACAGCTTTGAGCGGCTGCTCCAGGGCCAGCCGCTGATCGACGACCGCATCGCCGGACGCGCGCCGTGGCTCCTGGGCGGCGGTGCGTTGATGCTGGTACTGGCGGTGCTGGGCTTCATCCTCTCCTGGTACTTCACCCGGTACCAGGTGGCGGAAGGCTACGTCCGCGTCAACACCGGATTCCTCTTCAAACAGCAGCGGCAGGCACGGCTGGACCGCGTCCAGGCCATCGACATCGTCCAGCCGCTGCTCGCCAGGATCTTCGGCCTCGCCGAGCTCAAGTTCGAAGTTGCCGACGCCGGCGAATCCGCCGTGCGGCTGGCGTACCTCCGCATTGCCGACGCCCGGCAGCTGCGCGCCACCATCCTCGCCCGCGCGTCGGGCGTCCGGCCGGATCCCGGGCACCCCGAAGCAGCAGCCCCCGAGGCGCCCGAGCGGCAGGTCCTGCAGGTCCCGCCGCCGCGGCTGATCGGTTCGCTCCTGCTCAGCGAGCAGAGCGTTTTTGTGGTCCTGGGGGCCGCGGCATCGGTAATGCTGTCCGCGCTCACCGAGAACAGGGCGTTCTTCCTCTATCTGATTCCCGCGGTGCTCGGCCTCTTTGCCGCCTACTGGAACTCGTTCACCAAGGGCTACAACTTCACGGCGGCCATCTCCCCGGACGGCATCCGGCTCCGGTACGGGCTGCTCGACACCCAGGCCCAGACCCTGCCGCCGGGCCGGATCCAGGCACTGAAGGTGGCGCAGCCGCCCCTCTGGCGGCTCTTCGGCTGGTACCGGATGCAGGTTAATGCCGCAGGCTACGGGGCCGGGGCGAACAACGGCGAGGGCGGCGCCCGCACCACGCTGCTGCCGGTCGGCAAATGGGACGACGTCCTGAACATGCTGGCGCTCGTGCTGCCCGACCCGGGAACCGCCGATCCGCTGCGCGTTTTCCACCAGGGTGTGAACGGCCTGGATTCCGACGGCGGGTTCGTCACCACGCCGCGCCGGGCCCGGCTGCTGGCGCCCCTGGGCTGGCGGCGGAACGCCTTCGCAGCCACGGACACGGCGCTGCTCATGCGCTCAGGCCGCTGGTGGCGGCAGCTCGTGGTGGTGCCGCACCAGCGCACGCAGTCGATCGCACTGCAGCAGGGACCCCTCGCGCGCAGTTTCGGGCTTGCCGACCTCGTGCTGCACACCACCGCGGGGCCGGTAGCGCCGCGCGTGATCCAGGCCGACCTCCGGCAGGCGCAGGCGCTCTTCGACGCGCAGGCTGCCCGCGCCAGGGCGGCCCGCCGGCGGCAGACGAGCGAGCAGTGGCTGGCGCAGATGGCCCCGGCCGGGCTGCCTGAACCGGCCCCCACGCCGTCCGTTAAGCCCGGGCACATCGAAACTCCTACCCAAGCACCCCAACAGGAAGGCCAGCAACGTGGCTAAGCCAGGACGCCTCGGCGTCGGAATCATCGGTGCCGGCAAGGTGGGCGCCGTCCTCGGTGCGGCGCTCCGCGCGGCCGAGCACGCCGTCGTCGGGGTTTCCGCCGTCTCCGACGCGAGCCGGGAGCGCGCCGAAACCCTGCTGCCCGGTGTTCCCGTCCTGGAGATCCAGGACATCGTGGAACGCTCGGAACTGGTCCTGCTAGCCGTTCCCGACGATGCCCTCGGCGGGCTCGTGGAGGGCCTCGCCAAGCTCGGTGCCTGGCAGCCGGGCCAGCTCGTGGCACATACGTCGGGCCGGTTCGGCGTCGGGGTGCTGCATCCGGTCCGGGCTGCAGGGGCGGTGCCGCTGGCGCTGCACCCGGCCATGACCTTCACCGGGATGAGCCTGGACCTGACCCGCCTCCTGGACTGCACATTCGGGGTCACCGCGGACGCCGCCATGCTCCCCATCGCCCAGGCGCTCGTCGTCGAGATGGGGGCCGAGCCGGTAGTGATCGCCGAAGGCGACCGCACCCTCTACCACGCCGCCCTGGCGCACGGTTCGAACCATCTGGTCACGCTCGTGGCGCAGGCATCGCAGCTGCTGAGCGAGGTAGGCGTGGAGGCGCCGGAGCGCATGCTCGGGCCGCTGCTGCGGGCAACACTGGAGAACGCGCTTGCCTCCGGCGAATCGGCACTGACCGGCCCGGTGGCCCGCGGGGATGCCGGAACGGTGGAGGCGCACGCCGGCGCGCTGCGGGAGCATGACGGCGGGACCGGCGGCGACGTTCTCGCGGCGTACCTCGCCATGGCGCGGGCCACCGCCCTGCGTGCTGAGGGGCGGGGTTTGCTGAAACCGGATCAGGCGGACAATATTCGTATCGCACTAGATGGCCAGGCAGGCGGCCCAGACGATGGCCAGCGCGCCGAGGGAGGACACTGACATGGCAATCCGACTCGTAACGACGGCGGACTCCCTCCGGGCACAAAGCCGGCTGCTGCTGACGCAGAAGAACGGCTCGTCCCTGGGCCTCGTGCCCACGATGGGCGCCCTGCACGCGGGCCACGGACGGCTGGCGCGGGCCGCCGTCGAACACAACGACGTGGTGGTGGCCTCCATCTTTGTGAACCCGCTGCAGTTCGGCGAGGCCCAGGACCTGGACCGGTATCCGCGGACCCTCGAGGCGGACATGGCGCTGCTCGAGGAGCAGGGCGTGGACCTGGTCTTCGCGCCGTCGGTCGAGGAGATGTATCCGGACGGGGCGCCGCTGGTCAGGATCACCTCCGGTCCGCTGGGGGAAAAGTGGGAGGGCGCGTCCCGTCCCGGGCACTTCGACGGCGCCCTCACGGTGGTGGCCAAGCTGCTGCACCTGGGCATCCCCGGCACCGGCCTTCCGGGCGGCAGCGCGTTCGTGGCCGGCTCCGGCGGCGGCCTGCCGGCGTACCGCGCCTACTTCGGGCAGAAGGACGCCCAGCAGCTGGCCCTGGTGCGCCGGATGGTGGCGGACCTGAACTTCCCGGTGGAGATCGTTGCCGTGCCAACCGCCCGCGACGCCGACGGACTGGCACTGTCCAGCCGGAACCGCTTCCTCTCGGACGAGGAACGGGAAGCCGCCCTCGTCCTGTCCCGCGCACTGCACCTAATTGAGGAACGGGCCAACGCCAACGAGCCCCTTGACGTCGATTCGGCCAGGGACCTGATCGGGTCCCAGCCCCTGGTCCAGCTCGATTACCTCGAGGTCGTGGATCCCGTCACGCTCGAACCGCTCGCCGAGAACTGCCATGAAACGCCGTTCCGCGGTGAGGGGCTGGCGCTCGTAGCCGCGAAGGTGGGCGCCGTGCGGCTGATCGACAACGTGCCGCTGCGCTCCTGACAGGCAGATGCCCCGGTGATTTAACCCCCTGTGCGGGGAATGGGTCCGGCCACTACACTGTTGGAGTCTGCAGCGGCGCTGACCGCCAGCCACCACTTCCAACTCCCTGAGGGCCCCGCCATGTCTACCAACGCCACGTCCACTTCGTCTGGCGAACCTGCCCAGGAGCCTGCCGCTCCGGTCGCAACCCAGGCGGCCGCACCGCCGTCGGACAAGATGTCCCGCGAGTCCGTGACGGTCATCGTCACGCTGCTGGTGGCAACGTTCGTGGTGATCCTCAACGAAACCATCATGAACGTCGCCCTGCAGCGGCTCATGGTGGACCTGCGCGTGGACGCGCCCACCGTCCAGTGGCTCTCCACCGGGTTCATGCTGACCATGGCCGTGGTGATTCCGACCACCGGTTTCATCCTCCAGCGACTGTCGACGAGGGCCGTCTTCCTCCTGGCGATGGGCCTGTTTGCCGGCGGTACGGCGCTGGCCGCGGCGGCTCCGGGCTTTGAGATCCTCCTGCTGGCACGCATCATCCAGGCCGGCGGCACGGCCATCATGCTTCCGCTGCTGATGACCACCATCCTCACGCTGGTGCCGTTGGCGCGCCGCGGTGCCGTGATGGGCAACGTCAGCATCGCCATCTCCGTCGCTCCGGCCATGGGCCCCACCGTCTCAGGCTTCATCCTGCAGCATTTCTCCTGGCGCTTCATGTTCATTTTCGTGCTGCCCATTGCGCTGGCGGCCCTGGCCATCGGCGCCAGGTTCCTGACCAACGTCGGCGAGACCCAGAAGTCGAGGCTCGACTTCCTCTCCGTGGTGCTGACCGTCCCCGCCTTCGGCGGCCTCGTCTACGGCCTCAGCCAGATCGGCAACGGCCACGGCGGCAGCGGCGGCCCGGGCACGGTCGCCGTGGTGGCGCTGGTTGCTGGCGTGGCCGGCCTTGCCGCCTTCACGTTCCGCCAGCTCCGGCTGCAGAAGTCCGAGGCCCCGCTGCTGGACCTGCGCGCATTCAACTTCCGGATGTTCACGGTTTCCGTGCTGCTGATGGTCGTGTCCATGGTGGCCCTGTTCGGCGCCGTGATCCTGCTGCCGCTGTACCTGCAGCAGATCCGTGGCCTGCAGTCCCTCGAGACCGGCCTGGCCCTGCTGCCCGGCGGCCTTGCCATGGGCCTGCTCGGCCCGGTGATCGGCCGCCTGTTCGACAAGGTGGGGCCGCTGCCGCTCACGGTCACCGGTTCATCGCTGATGGTCCTTACGCTCTGGCAGTTTGCCATGCTCGACGCCGGCACTCCGGTCTGGTGGATCGTGACCCTGCACGTCGGGCTCAGCTTCGGGCTGGCGCTGCTCTTCACGCCCGCGTTCACCACCGGCCTGAACCCGCTGCCGCCGCACCTGTACTCCCACGGCTCGGCCATCATGAGCACCCTGCAGCAGGTGGCCGGCGCCGCAGGCACCGCACTGCTGGTGTCCATCTTCGCCTTCGTATCCGCGGGCTCCGGCCTCGTCGCGGGCATGAACGCAGCGTTCCTGACGGCGACCGTCATTGCCGTTGCCGCCGTCGTCCTCTCAGCGATGATGCGCAAGACAGCCGCCGTCGAAGGGGCGCCCGCGCCCCACTAAGCGCGTTGCTTGTTGGGCTCTGTTACCCGGCGAAGAAGTCGCTGAGTTCGGTGATGAGCCTGTCCGGCGCGCGGATGACGCCATCGTGCCCGAAGCCCGGCAGGATGGTGTAGCTGGAGCCGGAGAGGACGTCGTGGATCTGGCCGCAGGCCACGCCGAAGTAGGCCGGGCTCTTCTCGCCCACGATGATGAGGGTCTCCAGCGGCAGCGCCAGGAACGGTTCGGCCGGCATGTCCGCGGCGATGATCGCCTTGATCTCGCGGACGCCGGTGCGCATCATTTCGCGCATCTGCCTGCCAACTGTCGTTCCCGCCGTGAGCTTGTTGGCGAGGGTCATCATGGACAGCGGCATGCGGGAGGAGAAGGCGTTCTCGGCCTCAAGCCCGCGGAGCAGGACGGCGAGGGCACGGTCGTCATCCCCGGCCGCCGTCGCCCGTTCGTATTCAGTGGTCCAGCCCGCCGTGACGCTGTGGTTGACGGAAACCGCGGGGTCGTACACGGCGAGCCGCTCCACCGGGAGGGTCCTGGCCGCGTGGATAGCCACGGCTCCGCCGAAGCTGTGGCCGAAGACGTCGGTGCTGTCCGTGTGCTTCATGACGGTATCGAGGTCGCGGATGTCAACGTCCAGGGTGTAATCCCCGGCCTGCTCGGAGGAGGCGCCCCGGCCGCGGCGGTTGAACGTGTGCACCGGCCGGCCGAGGGAGGCGCTGAGTTTCTGCGCGAAGCGGGTGTAGTCCGCCGCCGTCACCATGGAGGCCGTGACCACAACCACGCCGGACCCGGCCGGGGCCAGTTCCTCGCCCGTGCTGAACAGCTCGAGCTTGCCGCCGTCGGGTGTGCTGATGATCTCGCGAGTCATGTTCCGAGCCTATCGGAGGCCGGCCCGTGCTGACAGCCGGCGTGCGGCTGACACTGGTGCACGGCCGGCAGGCGGCAGCCCTACCGGCGCCGGCGCTTGCGGCTAAGCGGCGTGATGCTGCCGTCGGTGCCGTTCAGGAAACGCGCGATCCGGATGGCCAGGCGCTTGCCCGGCCGGATCGGACCCTCGTGCAGCTGGCCCGGAACCACGGCGAAGTCGATCGCCGGCACCGCAGTGGCCAGCTGCCTGCCGGTCTGGGCAAAGTATCCCGGGCTCCAGCCGCCGCTGAGCATCAGCGTGGGGGTGGCCAGTCCCGTGAAATCGGCGAGCTCGGCGTCGGCGTCGAGCACTGCCCGCATTTCCTTCACGGCCGTGGGGAGCAGTTCCCGCATTTCCGCGCCGACGTTGGTCCGGGCGGACATGATGCTCAGCATCCGCAGGGCGCCGAGGGGCAGGTACGACAGCGGCCCGGCCGTGGCCAGCCCCTGCACCAGGTGTGCCCAGGCGTGGTTGAGCTGCCCTTCCGTCACGGCCTGCTCGAGTTCCGGCCGCCAGCGGTGGTTCAGGTTGCCGGAGAGGGACACCGCGGCGTCGTAGGTGACCAGCCGGCGCAGCGGCATCTCGCGTGCCGCCTGCAGCGCAACGAAGCCGCCGTAGCTGTGCGCCACCACGTCCTCCGAGCCCGTCGCCTTCATCACGGCGGCGAGGTCCCGGATCTCGGTCTGCACGGAGTAGTCGTCCGGCTGCTGTGCGGAACGGCCGCGGCCGCGCCGGTTGTAGCAGTGAACCGGCCGGCTCAGGAGGAGACTCAGGTTGCGGGCGAACGGCCGGTACAGCGCGTCTGTCACCAGTGTTCCGTGGATAACGACGACGCCGGGCGCCGTCGCCGGGGCCGGGTCGCCTTCGGCGGAGGTGCTGTTGGCGGCAGAGTTTCCGCCAGAGTTTCCGCCGTTGGCGGTGGTGAGAACAGCGGGCCTGAAGGAGTGCACCTCAAGCCGGCTGCCGTCGTCGTCCGACTCAACTGTCAACGTCTCCACAGCCCGAGTCTATGCCCCACCCTCTTTCGGAGTTTTTGTACAGATAATGGCCGCAAACGTGCCCGGAAGTCCGAATATCTGTACAAAAACTCCAAGGTAAACTTGATGACTGTGACTTCCCAAAACACCCCCGCCCCCAAGAATGCCCCAGAGCCGCTCGACGCCAGCGAACAGATGCGCATCCGCATGGACAAGCGCGCCAAGCTGATCGAACGCGGCCAGGAGGCGTACCCGGTGGGTGTTGAGCGCACGCACTCGCTCAGCGAGATCCGCGAAAAGTACGCCCACCTGCAGGCCGACGAGACCACCGGCGACGTCGTGGGCATCACCGGCCGCGTGGTGTTTGTCCGCAACACCGGCAAGCTGTGCTTCGCCACGCTGCAGGAAGGCGGCACCGACGGCAAGGGCACCCGGCTGCAGGCCATGCTCAGCCTGGCGAACGTGGGCGAGGAGGCGCTCGCCGACTGGAAGGCCCTTGTTGACCTGGGCGACCACGTCTTCATCCGGGGCGAAGTCATCTCGTCCCGCCGCGGCGAGCTCTCCGTCATGGCCGACTCCTGGTCCATGGCCTCCAAGGCGCTGCGCCCGCTGCCGGTGCTGCATGCGGAACTCAACGAGGAAACCCGCGTCCGCCAGCGCTACGTGGACCTGATGGTCCGCGACGAGGCCCGCGAGATGGTCTACACCCGCGCCGCCATCACCCGCTCCATCCGCGAGACCCTGTTCCGCCACACTTACGTCGAGGTGGAAACCCCCATCCTGCAGCTGGTCCACGGCGGCGCCCTGGCCCGTCCGTTCGAGACGCACATGAATGCGTTCGATCAGAAGATGACCCTGCGCATTGCCACCGAGCTGTACCTCAAGCGCGCAGTGGTCGGCGGCATCGACCGCGTCTACGACATGGGCCGCGTGTTCCGCAACGAGGGCGTCGACTCCACCCACAGCCCGGAGTTCACCACACTTGAGTGCTACGAGGCCTGGGCGGACCAGTTCGTCATGGCCGAGCGCATCAAGGAGATCATCCTGGACGCCGCGGACTCCGTGGGCGCAGGACGCGTTCTGCAGACCGAGGCAGGGGAGATCAACCTCGACGGCGACTGGGCCTGGGTGGCCGTGTATCCGGGACTTTCCGAAGCTGTGGGCCAGGAGATCACCCCGGACACCACGCTCGACGAACTGCGCGCCGTGGCCGCGAAGCACGACGTCAAGGTCGACCCGAAGTGGGACGCCGAGAAGCTGGCAGTGGAACTCTTCGGCGAAATCGTGGAACCCACGCTGCTGAACCCCACCTTTGTCTATGACTACCCGCCGTCCGCGCAGCCGCTGGCCCGCCCGCACCGCGAGGACGGCCGCCTGATCGAGGCCTGGGACCTGATCATCGGCGGCATGGAGCGGGGCACGGCCTTCTCCGAGCTCATCGACCCGGTCATCCAGCGCGAACGCCTCACCGAGCAGTCCATGCACGCCGCCGCCGGCGACGCAGAGGCCATGCAGCTTGACGAGGACTTCCTCCGCGCCCTGGAGTACGGCGCGCCTCCCATGGGCGGCATCGGCCTGGGCATCGACCGCCTGGTCATGCTCTTCACGGGCGCGGGCATCCGCGAAACCATTCTCTTCCCGCTGCTCAAGCCCGAAGGCCACTGATCATGGATTACATCGCCGTACTGCTGCCCTCGGTGGTGGTTGGACTGCTCTTTTGGTTTGCCATGAAGTCGATCTTTAACGCTGACAAGGCAGAACGCCAGGCCGAAGCGCGCGCACAGGCTGAAGCCGATGCCCAGGCGGCAACGGACACGCAGGCGGCAGCCGGAGACGATTCCTCCGGGCCGCCGGCTGAATCAGACAAATAGCAGGCGACTTTAATACACCTCGGTTATCCCCAAGGAACCATTGCGCGTTTTGACGCGTTGCCTTAATGGGAGAGATACTTCAGGTGGAAACATCCTGCTTTTCTGATTACACGTCCTTTCCAAAAGAGAGATTTTTGATGGCACAGAAAGTCAATATCGTCCTGGTGGACGATCTGGATGGGGGATCTGCGGACGAAACCGTTCGCTTCGGCCTGGATGGCGTCGGTTATGAAATTGACCTGTCCTCTGCCAATGCTTCAGAACTGCGGTCATCACTGGAACGCTTTGTTTCAGCCGGCCGCAAAACGTCCGGCGGCCGCCCCGCCCGTGTCAAGGCACCGGGTGGACGCAGCCAGGACTCTGCCCAGATACGCCAGTGGGCGCGGGATCACGGTTACACCGTAAACGCGCGCGGCCGCATTCAGGCAGAAATCCAGGAAGCCTACCAAAAGGCGAATTCCTAGCATGGAAGCCCTGGCAACCAGTTAGGGCACAAAACGTTCTGAGCATATGTGTGGCGCCCCCGGTTGACGGGGGCGCTCCGCTTTAACCGAAGCTTTAGCCGGCCGGGGACCGGTGCATTTATCTGAAGCTGGCCCGTTATGCAACTAATCGCCTCCGCCGGGCTGGCGAATCAGGGCGTCCTGTCCCGTGGGAATCACGCCCCTGGAATCCTGCTGGTTTTCCAAAACATGTTGCGGCGCCGTGAATCCGGAACAAATCACCAGCGGGTGATTTCGGACACCCCGGCCCGGGAAACAATAAGTGCCGGCCGGGCGGCACCGGCGGAGCGTATTCAGGCCCTCGCGGCAACGCAGCGTCAAGCCGCCTACGGCAGCTGCGCGGAACTGTGCAAGGGCCCCGGTTTCCCCTGTGGCGAACAAGCTCCCCAAGTCAGGCTTCCCCCACGTAGCATCAAAGTACGTCGTAGCTAGGAGTGTGGCGAAATGTTTGAGCGATTTACGGACCGTGCCCGTCGCGTAGTTGTGCTTGCCCAAGAAGAGGCACGCATGCTGAACCACAATTACATTGGTACCGAACACATCCTCTTGGGTCTGATCCACGAGGGTGAGGGCGTTGCCGCCAAAGCTCTTGAGTCCTTGAGCATTTCGCTCGACGGCGTCCGCGAGCAGGTGCAGGAGATCATCGGCCAGGGCCAGCAGGCTCCCTCCGGCCACATCCCCTTCACGCCGCGTGCAAAGAAGGTGCTGGAGCTTTCGCTGCGCGAAGCCCTGCAGCTCGGCCACAACTACATCGGCACGGAGCACATCCTGCTGGGACTCATCCGCGAGGGTGAGGGTGTGGCGGCGCAGGTGCTGGTGAAGCTCGGCGCCGACCTCAACCGGGTCCGCCAGCAGGTCATCCAGCTGCTCTCCGGCTACCAGGGCAAAGAGACCACCGGTGCCGGCGTCGGCCAGAGCCAGGCAGAGGGCACCCCCGCCGGCTCCGTTGTGCTGGACCAGTTCGGCCGGAACCTCACACAGGCTGCCCGCGAGAACAAGCTGGACCCGGTCATCGGACGCGAGCAGGAAATGGAACGCGTCATGCAGGTCCTTTCCCGCCGCACCAAGAACAACCCCGTGCTGATCGGCGAGCCCGGCGTCGGCAAGACCGCCGTCGTCGAGGGCCTTGCCCAGGCGATCGTGCGCGGCGACGTCCCCGAGACCATCAAGGACAAGCAGCTGTACACGCTGGACCTGGGTTCCCTCGTGGCCGGCTCCCGCTACCGCGGTGACTTCGAAGAGCGACTGAAGAAGGTCCTCAAGGAAATCCGCACCCGCGGCGACATCATCCTCTTCATCGACGAGATCCACACCCTCGTGGGTGCCGGTGCCGCCGAAGGCGCCATCGACGCGGCCTCGATCCTGAAGCCCATGCTGGCCCGCGGCGAGCTGCAGACCATCGGTGCCACCACCCTCGACGAGTACCGCAAGCACATCGAGAAGGACGCCGCCCTCGAGCGCCGCTTCCAGCCGATCCAGGTCAAGGAGCCGTCGGTTGCGCACGCAATCGAGATCCTCAAGGGCCTGCGGGACCGCTACGAGGCGCACCACCGCGTCACCATCACCGACGGCGCCCTCGCCTCGGCCGCGAACCTCTCCGAACGCTACATCTCGGACCGGTTCCTGCCGGACAAGGCGATCGACCTCATCGATGAAGCCGGTGCCCGGCTGCGCATCCGCCGCATGACCGCTCCGCCGGAGCTCAAGGAGATGGACGAGCGCATCTCCGAGCTGAAGATGGAGAAGGAGTCCGCGATTGACGCGCAGGACTTCGAGGGTGCTGCCGCGCTGCGCGACAAGGAGCAGAAGCTCATCACCGAGCGCTCCGAAAAGGAACGCCACTGGAAGACCGGCGGCATGGACGACATCTCCGAGGTGGACGAGGACCTGATCGCCGAAGTCCTCGCGAACTCCACGGGCATCCCGGTCTTCAAGCTGACCGAGGAAGAATCCTCGCGCCTGCTGAAGATGGAAGACGAGCTGCACAAGCGCGTCGTCGGCCAGGACGAGGCCATCAAGGCGCTGTCCCAGGCCATCCGCCGCACGCGTGCCGGCCTGAAGGATCCCAAGCGTCCGGGCGGTTCGTTCATCTTCGCCGGCCCCACCGGCGTCGGCAAGACCGAGCTGGCCAAGGCCCTCGCCGAGTTCCTGTTCGGCGAAGAAGACGCGCTGATCACCCTGGACATGTCCGAATACTCGGAGAAGCACACGGTGTCGCGTCTCTTCGGTGCCCCTCCGGGCTACGTCGGCTACGAAGAGGGCGGGCAGCTGACCGAGAAGGTCCGCCGCCGTCCGTTCTCCGTGGTCCTGTTCGATGAAGTGGAGAAGGCCCACGCTGACCTCTTCAACTCGCTGCTGCAGATCCTGGAAGACGGCCGCCTGACCGACTCCCAGGGCCGCGTCGTGGACTTCAAGAACACCGTGATCATCATGACCACGAACCTCGGAACCCGGGACATTTCCAAGAGCGTTGCCACCGGCTTCCAGTCCGGCACGGACACCCAGACCGGCTACAACCGGATGCGCGCCCGGGTCACGGAGGAGCTCAAGCAGCACTTCCGCCCCGAGTTCCTCAACCGTGTTGACGACGTCGTGGTGTTCCCGCAGCTGACGCAGGACGAGATCATCGAGATCGTGGACATGTTCGTGACGCGCCTGGAGAAGCGCCTCAAGGACAAGGACATGGGCATCGAGCTGACCAAGACGGCCAAGGTGCTCCTGGCCACCCGCGGCTACGATCCCGCCATGGGTGCCCGGCCGCTGCGCCGCACCATCCAGCGCGAGATCGAGGACCAGCTCTCCGAGAAAATCCTCTTCGGCGAGCTGCACCCAGGCGACATCGTGGTGGTGGACGTGGACGGCGAAGGCGACGACGCGAAGTTCACCTTCGCCGGCAACGCCAAGCCGCGCATCCCGGAGATCGCGCCCAGCGCGTAGCTCCAGGACAACAGCCGCACTCCAGCGCCTAGAGGCCCCGCCCGCTCCCGAAAGGGAACTGGCGGGGCCTCTCGCTGTATCGGGAAGCTTGCCCGGGTTGGGAAACGCGCCAAGTCTGAAAGTACTGTTTCACTAATAGTGAACCGGCCTGTGATCCGGGGCACAGGGGGTGTTGAATCAGCACATGTCAACTGAAGATGGAGCGATCCTGCGCGAGCAACCGGCGACCCCTTTCCATGACCTCGACCACTACCTTGCGATCCCGCGCGTCAGTGGCCTGGCGCTGAGCCCCGACGGCCGGCGGCTGGTGACTACAGTCGCCACGCTTAACAGCAAGGGCACCGAATACGTCTCGGCGCTGTGGGAGCTGGACCCGGCCGGTGGGCAGCAGGCCCGCAGGATCACCCGCAGTGCCAAGGGTGAAGCCGGCGCCGCGTTCGCGGCCAACGGCGACGTCTACTTCACGTCCGCCCGGCCGGATCCGGACAAGGAGGCCGACGGCGATCCCGTCAGTGCGCTCTGGGTGCTCCCCGCTGGCGGCGGTGAAGCCCGCGTGGTGCTCTCCAGGGCTGGCGGCGTGGACAAGGTGATGACGGCGAGGGACGCAAACGCTGCCTTCGTCACCGCCTCCGTTCTGGCCGGCTCCGGCGACGAGGAGGACGACGCCGGGCGCCGCAAGAGCCGCAAGGACAACAAAGTGGCGGCCATCCTGCACAGCGAATACCCGGTGCGCTACTGGGACGCGGACCTCGGTCCCGCCCAGCCGCGGCTCTTCGCCGTCGAGCCGGGGCCTGGACAGGAACCCGGAAAACCCGCCACCGTGGACAGCGCAGCGCCCCTCGCGCTGCGCAACCTCACCCCGCAGGCGGGTTCCCGGCTCCGCGAGGCCGTCTCGGTGGTCAGTCCGGACGGCAAGACCATCTACACCAGCCTGGTGAAGCCGCTGCCGAAGGCCGACCTGCGCTCGGTCCTCGCCGCCGTTGATGTTGCCACCGGGACCATCCGCGTGCTCCTCGACGAGGAAGGCATGAACTACTTCCCGGGTCCGGTCAGCCCCGACGGTGCCACGCTCGCGGTCCTCAGCGAAAGCGACACGACCCCGCAGCAGGCCCCGCAGGTCAAGCTGCACCTGCTCGACGTCTCCGGGGAGGCCGGCCCGGAAGACCTGCATCCCCTGGCCCATGGCTGGGACCGGTGGGCCCACCCTGAGGCATGGCTCCCGGATGGCTCCGCCCTCCTGGTCACGGCGGACGACGACGGCGCGACGCCGGTTTTCAGCGTCACTGTTGCGGCAGGTGCCGCCCGGGGGAGTGTTACCCGGGTGACGCCGGACGCGGCGGCCTACACCGACGTCGTCGTCTCACCTGACGGGCGCAGCGCCTACGCGCTGCGCGGTTCGTACGAGTTTCCTCCCGAGCCGGTCCGGATCGACCTCGCCACCGGGGATGTCACGCGGCTGCCGTCCCCGGCGGAGCGGCCGCGAATCGCGGGGTCGCTGGAGCGGGTGGAGGCGACGGCGGCTGACGGCGCCCGGGTGCCCGCCTACCTGGCCCTGCCCGCCGGTGCTTCAGCCGAGAACCCTGCGCCGCTGCTGCTGTGGATCCACGGCGGCCCGCTGGGATCCTGGAATGCCTGGACCTGGCGCTGGAACCCGTGGCTGCTGACGGCCCGGGGCTACGCCGTTCTCCTGCCGGATCCCGCCCTGTCGACCGGCTACGGCCAGGAATACATCCAGCGGGGCTGGGGCGGCTGGGGCAAGGCGCCTTACGAGGACCTCATGGCCATCACGGATGCCGTGGTCCAGCGGCCGGACATTGACGAAAGCCGGACGGCAGCGATGGGCGGCTCCTTCGGCGGCTACATGGCGAACTGGGTGGCCGGGCAGACTGACCGCTTCAAGGCGATCGTCACCCACGCCAGCCTGTGGGCGCTGGACCAGTTCGGGCCCACCACGGACGCGTCGCAGTACTGGCTCAAGGAAATGACCGCGGAAATGGCGCTGGAGAACTCCCCGCACCTGCATGTCGAGAAGATCCGGACGCCCATCCTGGTGATCCACGGCGACAAGGACTACCGCGTGCCCATCGGGGAGGGCCTGCGGCTCTGGTACGAGCTGCTGTCAAGGTCCCAGCTCGCCAGCGACGGGAACGGCCAGACGAGCCACCGGTTCCTCTTCTACCCGGACGAAAACCACTGGATCCTGCAGCCGCAGCATGCCAAGGTCTGGTACGGGGTGGTGGAACACTTCCTGGCCAGGAACGTCCTCGGCAAGGACATCCCGCTTCCGGCGGATCTGGGGCTGTAGCTTCCGGAGATGGCGGTAAGCAGTCCGTAAGATGGGGGCTGTGACTGACTCCTTCACCATCCGTCCCGCCCGGACCAGCGATGTGGCCGCCATCAAGAGACTCGTGGCGCCGCTCGCCGAGCAGCGGATCCTGATGGCGAAGGAGACGGTGGCGTATTACGAGAGCCTGCAGGAGTTCCTGATTGCCGAGTCGGCTGCCGGCGAGGTCATCGGCTGCGGTGCCCTGCACGTCATGTGGGAGGACCTCGCCGAAGTGCGCACCCTTGCCGCTTCCGATGCCTGGCGGGGTAAGGGGGTGGGGCACGTCCTGGTCGGGAGTCTCCTGGAGCAGGCCGAAGCCCTGGGCGTCTCGCGCGTGTTCTGCCTGACGTTCGAGGTGGATTTCTTCAAGCGGCACGGCTTCGAAGTGATGGCGGACCAGTCCGCCGTGGACCCGCAGGTGTACTCCGAACTCCTGCGCTCACACGACGAAGGCGTGGCCGAATTCCTGGACCTTGCGCGCGTGAAGCCCAACACGCTTGGCAACACCCGGATGATCAGGGCCCTTTAGTCCTCCTGCCTGCCCAATGCTGCCGGGTAACATTCCTTTCCTTTTATAAATTTGCTGGATAAACTACCAGGGAGCCGGAAGGGACAGCATTGGGGGCTGTCCCTTCCGCCGTCTGAACTACCCCGCGCGGAACTACCGCGCAGCCGGTGCCGGTAGTAGGGTCAAAGCACATCCTGACCGATGTCAATGAAGCACCGAGAGCCCAGGAGCCGGCCATGAAGAAGCTCATCAATGACCCCCGCGCTGTTGTGGATGAATCCGTGGAAGGATTCGGACTTGCCCATGCGGACCTCGTGACCGTCAGCGCCGACCCGAAGTACGTCACCCGCAAGGATGCCCCCGTTGCCGGCAAGGTCGGCCTGGTGTCCGGAGGAGGCAGCGGCCATGAGCCGCTCCACGCCGGCTTCGTGGGCCGGGGAATGCTCGACGCCGCCGTGCCCGGCGCCGTCTTTACCTCCCCGACCCCCGACCAGATCATTCCGGCGACGCTCGCCGTGAACTCCGGCGCCGGCGTCGTCCATATCGTCAAGAACTACACCGGCGACGTCCTGAACTTCGAGACGGCCGCGGAGATGGCCCAGGCTGAGGGTGTGGAGGTCCGCACCGTCCTCGTCAACGACGACGTCGCGGTGGAGGATTCGCTCTACACGGCAGGCCGCAGGGGAGTGGGCGGCACCGTCCTGGTGGAGAAGATCGCCGGGGCCGCCGCCGAACGCGGCGACGACCTCGACGCGGTGGCGGCCATCGGCGACCGCGTGAACCGGAATGTGCGGACCATGGGCGTCGCACTCACGGCCTGCACGGTGCCGCATGCCGGAACCCCGAGCTTCGACCTTGAGGACAACGAGATTGAAATCGGCATCGGCATCCACGGCGAGCCCGGCCGGCACAAGATCGCCATGGAAAACGCCGACGGCATCACCAACCGCCTGCTGGAACCGATTCTCAGCGACCTCGGAACGGCGTCGGGCGAGAAGGTTCTCCTGTTCGTCAACGGCATGGGCGGAACGCCGCTGAGCGAGCTGTACATCGTCTACCGCCGCGCCGCCCAGGTCCTGGCGGAACGGGGCCTCACCGTGGAACGTTCCCTGGTGGGGAACTACATCACGTCCCTCGAGATGCAGGGCTGTTCCATCTCCGTCCTGCGGCTTGACGATGAGATGACAGCCCTCTGGGATGCGCCCGTGCACACGCCGGCGCTGCGATGGGGCGTGTAGCAGTGGGACTGGACGTGACCTGGGCCGTCAAGTGGCTGACGCTGTCAGCGCAGGCGATGGCGGAACATAGGGTGGAACTCATCGAGCTGGACAGGGCCATCGGGGATTCGGACCACGGCGAAAACATGGACCGGGGTTTCCAGGCGGTGCTCGACAAGCTCGCCGAAAACCCGCCCGAAACCCCCGGGGCAGCGCTCAAGCTGACGGCGATGGCGCTGATGTCGAAGGTGGGCGGCGCCGCCGGGCCGCTGTACGGGACGGCATTCCTGCGGGCCGCAACCACGCTGGGGGACGCCGCCGACGTCGACTCGGCGGCGCTCGCCGCAGCACTCACAGCGGCGCGGGACGGCATCGTGGCCCGCGGAAAGGCCGAGGCCGGCGACAAGACGATGGTTGATGCCTGGACCCCCGCCGCCGACGCAGCCGCCGCGGCCGCGGCCGACGGCGACACGCTGGCAGTGCTCATCGCCGCCGCGGAGGCTGCCGAGGCGGGCGCCGTTGCCACCGATCCGCTGGTGGCACGCAAGGGCAGGGCCAGCTACCTCGGGGAGCGCAGCGCCGGCCACCGGGACCCCGGCGCGGCCTCAAGTGCCCTCATTCTCCGCGCCGCCGCGGGAGCCGCCGCATGACGGTGCGGATCGTGGTGGTTTCGCACAGTGAAAAGATTGCCGACGGCGCCGTGGAACTCGCGGCCCAGATGGCGCCGGACGTGATGATGGTGCCGGCGGGCGGAACGTCTGACGGCCGGATCGGCACCAGCTTGGAAAAGGTGATGGCCGCGCTGGAGGCCGCGGGCGGAGCCGACGGCGTGGTGGTGCTGACCGATCTCGGCTCGGCCGTGATGACGGCTGAGTCCGCCCTGGAGTTTGCCGAGGGAAGCACCCCTGTGCTTCTTGCCGACGCCCCGATCGTGGAGGGCCTGGTGGCGGCCGCCGTGGCGGCCCAGGGCGGCGCCAGCGTCCATGCTGTCCGGCGCGCTGCCGAGGCCACCCACGGCTATCCAGCATCCCGTCCCAAGGCGGAGGAGCATCTTCCGGGCGGTACCCATGCTGCCGTCAGGGCCGGAGCCTCAGTTGTAGCCCCCGTTGCCGTGGCTGCCCCCGCGCCCGACGGCCCTGATGCAGCCGGCGACTTCGAGCTCGTTAACCAGGCGGGAATGCACGCCCGGCCGGCCGCGAAGATAGCCGGGGGCCTGGCGGCGCTCGATGCGGAGGTGACGGTGAACGGGGTGGACGGGGCCTCGATGACCGGGCTGATGACGCTGGCAGCCGGGAAGGGGGCAGTGCTCCATGTGGAAGCGTACGGCCCCGACGCCGAGCGCGCCGTTGCGTACGTGGCGGACCTGGTCAGGGGCGGTTTCGGCGAACCCTGAGTGTTTCCGGTGTGCCCTGAAATGCCGGGGCTACCTGTCCTGCCTGAGGCCGGCGGCGTCCAGCACCACGGAAGCCGAGACAAACCGTCCGCACTGCTCGCCAAACGGGTAGCTGGCTTTGGGCTCGAAGCGCAGCGTGCGCGTCGGCATCGGCTTGCCGTTGGTGTACGACCCGCTCGCAGTGACGTCGATGGGGGAGTCGCCCAGGGTGCCCAGCTCCAGCAGTCCGCGCTGCGTGCCGTCCGGTTTGGACGTCGCTGAGCACGTGCCGTCGGGCCTGGAATCGCCATCCTTGGAGTCATCGGCGCAGCCCAGATCCACCGAAACGGAGCCCGGCACCAGATGGATGGTGTCTTCTTCGCACTTGCCGTCCTGGCATGCCTTCAGGTGCAGCGTTTTCACTTGGGGTGAGTAACCGGCCGCCACGGTGACGGCGACTCCGGACACCTGGCCGATCGCCGGGCACGCCGTCTCGAAAGCATGGCACCCCGAGATGAGTGCCGTCGTCGTGATTGTGGCCAAAAGTACCCCTGCCTTGCCCATACTTCAGGGTAAATCCGCGGTTCGGAAGCGGAACCGGCGCGCGCAAAACTGGCGCCCTCATCGTTATCCGGGTCCCCGCACTGGGGGCTGAAATGAGACCAAAAATGAACGTGCGGCGGAACGGGCGGAACGGGCGGGGCCGTCAGGCGGGCAGCCGGTACCCGCCCTGGTGCAGTTCGGCGAGGCCGTCCGCCAGGAGGCCGGCCAGGGCCCGTTCCAGCTGTTCCGGTGCGCAGTTCAGCCGGTGCAGGGCAGCAAGTGGCACGCCGATGCCGGCGGCTTCGAACCCGAGGCAGGCCGGGGCCTGCTGGAACATCTCCGCCGGCACCGGCGCGTCCGCCAGCCGGAGGACGGCCATCACGCCGCCTCGGACCTGGCGGTCGGTGCCGTGCCATGCCTGCCCCTTGGGGATGTACGACGGCGGCGGCTCGCCGGCGGCGAGCCAGGCGCACCGGTCGCGCACCGGGCACGCCGGACACTTGGGCGAACGGGCCGTGCACACCAGTGCCCCCAGTTCCATGACCGAAGCGTTCCAGCGGACGGAACGGCCGGCGTCGGAGGGCAGCAGTTCCGCGGCGAGCCGCATCTCCGCGGCGGTCAGCGCCGGGGCGGGCAGGGCGGTTCCGGAAAAGAGCCGGGCGTGAACGCGCCGGATGTTGGTGTCCACCACCGTCTCGCGGCGCCCAAAGGCGAAGGCGGCGACGGCGGCCGCCGTGTAACTGCCGACGCCGGGCAGGCCGAGCAGATCGGCGTAGTCCGCGGGGACCCTGCCGCCGTGGTCGCGTTCGATGGCGACCGCCGCGCCGTGCAGCCTGAGCGCCCGCCGCGGATAACCCAGCCGGCCCCAGGCGCGGACCGCCTCACCTGCGGGTTCCCGGGCCAGCGCCGCGGGCTCAGGCCACCTGCGCATCCACTCCTCCCACACCGGAAGCACCCGCACCACAGGGGTTTGCTGCAGCATGATCTCGCTGACCAGCACACCCCAGGGCGGGCAGTCCGGCAGGCGCCACGGCAGGTCGCGGGCTTCGGCGTCGAACCAGTCCTCCAGCGTGGAATGGACGTCGGTCAGCTCGGGGTAAACGGTTGTGGTTTTGATGCCAACACTCTAGTTGAAAACCACGGCTCCGGTTCACGGCCGGGCGCCGTCAGCTGGCCTCCTTTTCCGCGGGAGGCAGTCCCCCGTGCCGCCCGGGCAGGCGCCTGACGTGGCCGTGCAGGGTTTCACCGCCGCGGCCGTTGGGCGCCGGAACTGCAAGGGCAACCACAAAGCTGCGACTGTCCGGATCCACGGAGCGGATGGTCAGGCTGCGCGTTCCTTCCGGTATAGAGGGCGCAAAGAACTGCAGTTGGCGGGCGCCGACGGTGGCGACCTGGTCCAGCTTGTACTCTGTGCCGAAGTGGTCATGGACGATGATTTCGGGGGTTTGCGGCTCGTCTCCGTTGACGGATGCGAGATGCAGGTTCACCACGATTCCGGTGTCCCAGATCTCAACCGCAAGCACCGTGAACTCAGTCCCCTGGCTCTGATGTTTGCCAAACGTCAGCGGCAGAAGGACGCGTTCGAGGTGACCGCCAGACACGTGATCTACCATCTTTGGTCCTCTCCAACTCGGCCCGGTAAGTGGTAACCGGGATTCAATTTTAATAAGTGTGCTGACAGTTGTCACCCGAATTTGAGTTACGAATTGGACATGATGGGGCGGGGGCGGCGTGGTGGCGCCGCAGAAACCCGGCCGTTCCCTAGCCTAGGAGGATGGGCAGGCAAGACACTCCGAACTCCGGCGCGGGCCGGAACCGGTCACCAAAAACGGCGGCACAGAAGACGGCATCCCGGACCGTCCGCAAAACGAGCCCCGCCGTGTACCGCCGTCGTCGGCTTTTTGCCGGAGTGGCGCTGCTGCTGGTCCTGGGCCTGATCGCCGGGGGCGTGGCGACCATGAGCAGCCTCCTCGGCGGCGCCCAGCAGGCCTCGTCCGCGCAGGACTCCACCCAGGATCCTTCAACCGAAGGCACCGGCACCGCCCAGCCGGGTGCCACGCCGTCGGCAACCCCGACAGCCACCCCCTCGGCCTCGCCCACCTGCGACCAGAAGCTCGTGACGGTAAAGGCGGCCACCAACAAGACGTCCTACGCGGCGGATGAAAAACCGGTGTTGAGCCTCACCGTCACCAACGGCGGAAAGCTCCCGTGCAAGGTGAACATCGGCACCTCGCAGATGGACTTCCTGGTGACCAGCGGATCGGACCGGGTCTTCTCATCGGCCGACTGCCAGGCTGCCAGCACCGACCTCGTCAAGACCATCGCGCCGGGCAAGAGCGAAACGGCGAACTTCCCGTGGCCGCGCAACCGCTCGGTGCAGGGCTGCGAGAAGGTGCCGGACGGCGCGGTTGCAGGCAGCGGGTACTACGTGTTCATCGCGAAGCTTGGCGCCAAGGTCAGCGCCCCGACCGTCTTCCAGCTCGGCTGAGGCTCCCGGGAACCTAGAGGAACCGGTCCAGCAGGCTGGCCTCGGCCATCCGGCTGAGGCCCTCGCGGACCGTGCGGGCACGCTGGTCGCCGATGCCGTCCACGGTCATCAGGTCGTCAATGGTCGCGGCCATGAGGTGCTGCAGGCCGCCGAAGTGGTCCACCAGCCTGTCCGCCACCGCTTTGGGGACGGCCTTGAGCCCGGAAAGGAGCCGGTAGCCGCGCGGCTGGACCACGGCGTCGAGGGTGTCCACGCCGCCGGCGAACCCGATGATCCCGGCGATCTTGCTCAGGTCGATCAGTTCCGTGGGGCCGAGGTTGAGGAGCGCGTTGACGGCGCCGTCGATCTCCTCCGGAGATGCGTTCGGCCCGGCGTAGTCGCGGATGATGATGTCGCTGCCCGGGCCGCGGCCCACCGTGAGCTCGTCCAGCTGGAGGGACAGGAGCCGGCCGTCCTCGCCGAGCTCCAGCACATACTGCGAGATCTCCTCGGAGATCCGGCGCACCATCTCCTGGCGCTGCAGGGTCACCGCCACGTCGCGGACCGTGACCATCGCCTCGATCTCCAGGGCGGAGAGCGAGCTGGTCACCTGGTCCAGGCGGGAGCGGTAGCGTTCCAGCGTGGCCAGGGCCTGGTTGGCGCGGGCCAGGACCTTCTCGGAGCCCTCGAGCACGTGCCGAAGCCCGTTGACGTACAGGGCGATGATCTGCATGGACTGGCTTACCGAGATCACCGGAACGCCGGTCTGGATGGCGACGCGTTCGGCGGTCCGGTGCCGGGTGCCGGATTCCTGGGTTTCGATGCTGGGGTCAGGGACGAGCTGGACGGCCGCCCGGAGGATGTTGCCGGCGTCTCTGTCGCAGATGATGGCGCCGTCCATCTTGGCCAGTTCGCGCAGCCTGGTCGGGGAGAAGTCGATGCCGATGTCGAAGCCGCCGGAACAGATCGAGTCGATGGTCCGGTCCGAGCCGAGCACGATCAGCGCGCCGGTGCGTCCGCGGAGAATGCGTTCCAGGCCGTCCCGCAACGCGGTCCCCGGGGCCACCCTCCCCAAAGTCGCCTTGAGCGATTCTTCAGGGCTGCGAGCCATAGATATTCCCTTCAAAGGTGCAGGCGGGGCCTGCAGGTTTGCCGGTTTCACTGGTCTGCCGGCAGGATCAAAAGTACTCGGTTTCCCGCATGCACCATCCTAGAGGTAGATTACCCCAGCAACCGCACGGGCAAGCCTTAAAGTGCCCCGTCCGGGGCCTGCGCAACACGCATCCGGAGTGCGTCCGACGGCGGCCCGCCAAGGGGCACTTTTGGCCCGCCTTCGGTGCGGTTTCCGCCGCTGCGATAAACTTGAAGCCTTGGCTGGCAGGTCCGGCCGCCACATTCCCCAACCGGATCCCCCGCGGATCGCAGTGAAAGTAGCACCGTGTCCCAAGAAGTGCAGAGCCCCGCCCGAGTGCACGAGATCCACAAGCAGGCCTCCCGGCGCCGTACGTTCGCCGTCATCTCCCACCCGGACGCCGGCAAGTCCACGCTCACCGAGGCCCTGGCCCTGCACGCCAAGGTGATTGGCACGGCGGGTGCCTCCAGCGGCAAGGCCAACCGCAAGGAGACGGTCTCGGACTGGATGCAGATGGAGAAGGACCGCGGCATTTCCATCAGCTCGGCTGCCCTGCAGTTCTCCTACCGGGACACCGTGATCAACCTGCTGGACACCCCGGGCCACGCGGACTTCTCGGAGGACACCTACCGGGTGCTCGCCGCCGTCGACTGCGCCGTGATGCTCGTGGACGCGGCCAAGGGCCTCGAGACGCAGACCATGAAGCTGTTCGAGGTCTGCAAGCAGCGGAACCTCCCCATCATCACGGTCATCAACAAGTGGGACCGTCCCGGCCTGGACGCGCTGGCCCTCATGGACGAGATCACGGAGCGCACCGGACTGCAGCCCATGCCCCTGACCTGGGCCGTGGGAATCTCCGGCGACTTCCGCGGCGTCTGGGACCTGCGCAACGACAGGTTCGCACGCTTCCAGCGGAACAATGCCGGCGCCAGCATCGCCCTCACCGAATACTTCACACCAGACGAAGCCGAGGAAAGCCAGGGCAGCAACTGGACGGACGCCGTCGACGAGGCAGGCCTGGTCATCGAATCCAACCTGGCCTTCGACGTCGAAAGCTTCCACGCGGGCAAGGCCACCCCCATCCTGTTCAGCTCCGCGGCCCTGAACTTCGGCGTCAAGGAACTCCTGGACGCCCTGGTGGACTTCGCCCCGCCGGCAGCGCCCCGCCCGGACATCGAAGGCTCGCCGCGGCCGGTGGAGTCCCCGTTCTCCGGCTTCGTCTTCAAGGTCCAGGCCGGCATGAACAAGGCCCACCGCGACCACGTCGCCTTCATACGGGTCTGCTCCGGCGTGTTCGAGCGCGGCATGGTGGTCACCCAGACCCGCACCGGAAAGTCGTTCGCAACCAAGTACGCGCAGCAGGTCTTCGGCCGTGAACGCGAGGTCATCGACGAGGCCTACCCGGGCGACGTCGTGGGCCTGGTCAACGCGTCCTCGCTGCGCGTGGGGGACAGCCTGTTCCTCGAGGAAGCCGTGGAGTTCCCGGCCATTCCGCTGTTCGCCCCCGAGCACTTCCAGGTGGCCCGTTCCAAGGACCCCAGCCGCTTCAAGCAGTTCCGCCGCGGCATCGAGCAGCTCGAGCACGAGGGCGTCATCCAGGTACTGCGCTCCGACGTCCGCGGTGACCAGGCGCCCGTGCTTGCCGCCGTCGGACCCATGCAGTTCGAAGTGGTGGAGGACCGCATGGCGCACGACTTCAGCGCGCCGATGCGCCTTGAACGCCTCCCGTACTCCATGGCAAGGATTTCGACGGCGGACGCCATGCCGGCGCTGGCCAACGTGCCCGGCGCTGAGGTGCTGCTCCGCTCCGACGGCGAATACCTGGCCCTCTTCAACGACGTCTGGGCCCTGCGCCGCATCGAGAAGAACCACCCGGATCTCACGCTGGTACCGATCGGGACGCACAACCCCGCCAAGTAACGTCAACACGGGGAGCCCGCCTCTCCAACGGTCTCCCAACCAACGAAGCAAGGTATTGCCGTGCCCTCAAGCCAGCCGTCCGCAGCAGCACCAGTGACGCGACCCGCCGTCGTCGTGACCGGCATGGGTTCCATCAACCCGCTCGGGGCCAATGTCCCCGAGACCTGGGAGGCCATTCTCGCCGGCAGGTCGGGCATCGCGGCACTGGAGGACGGCTGGGCCGAGGCCCTGCCGGTGCGCATCGCCGGGCGGGTCACCGCCGGCCTTGGCACATTCCTAGGTACGCGCGAGCTGAAACGGATGGACCGCTGCGGGCAGCTGGCGCTGGTGGCCGCCCGCGAAGCCTGGGAACAGGCGGGGAAACCCGGCGTCGACCCTGAGCGGTTCGCCGTCGTGATCGGATCCGCCTACGGCGGCATGGACAGCGTGGTCGCCCAGGTCAGGGAGCTGGACCACGGCGGCCCGCGCAAGGTTTCCCCGCACACCCTGACCAGGCTCATGGTGAACGGGCCGTCAGCCTGGGTTTCGATCGACCTCGGCGCCAGGGGCGGGGCACGCACCCCGGTCAGCGCCTGTGCGTCCGGGGCCGAAGCGATTGCCCAGGGTGCCGACATGATCAGGTCGGGGGCAGCCGACGTCGTAATTGCCGGCGGCGTTGACGCCTGCATCAACGACCTGATCATCAGCGGTTTCTCCCAGATCCGGGCACTTTCCACGCGCAACGGGGATCCGGGGCAGGCCTCCCGGCCGTTCGACCGGGACCGCGACGGTTTCGTGCTGTCCGAGGGCGCCGGGATAGTGGTGCTGGAAAGCGGGGAGCACGCACGTGCCCGCGGGGCGGAAGTGCTGGGCGGCGTTGCCGGAGCAGCCGTGACCTCGGACGCGAACGACATCGTGGCGGCCGATCCGGACATGCAGGTGCGGGTGATGGAAAAGGCCCTTGCCTCCGCAGGCCTCACCGGAAGGGACATCGGGTTCGTGCACGCGCACGCCACCTCGACGCCCGTGGGTGACCGCCTGGAGGCGCAGGCCATCCGTGCCGTGGCCGGCGGGCACGTCCCGGTGACCTCCACGAAGTCGCTCACCGGCCACCTGCTCGGCGGCGCGGGCGCGCTCGCCGCCATTGCCACGCTGCAGGCGCTCCGGACCGGTGACCTGCCCGGCACCTACAACGTGGCTGCCCTCGACCCCGAGGTGGACCTCAACGTCATCACCGGCACCGTCAGCGGCAGCACCGCGACGGCGGGACTCGTCAATGCCTTCGGGTTCGGCGGGCACAGTGCGGCACTCGTGGTCACACGAGCCTAGGCTCCTGCCTTAAGGCTGAGCAGGTCCAGGACCTCGGTCAGGTGTCCGACTTCCTTGACTGAAAATCCTGCCGGCACCTCGCCGGGACCGGTGGGGCTGGCGGGAACGACGGCGTGCGTGAAGCCCAGCCGGTGCGCCTCATGGATGCGCTGGTTGATGCCCGGGACAGGACGGACCTCGCCGGCCAGCCCCACTTCGCCGAACGCGACCAGGCGCTGCGGCAAGGGCTTCTTGTGCTTCGCGGACGCCACCGCCAGCGCCACCGCGAGGTCGGTGGCCGGCTCGCTCAGCTTCACGCCGCCCACCGTGGCCACGTAGGAATCGTCCTTCTGCAGCTGGCAGCCGGCACGCTGCTGCAGGACGGCCAGGAGCATGGCCACCCGGGAACTGTCCAGTCCGCTGGTCGCCCGGCGCGGCTGTGAGTTCTGGGTCTCGGCCATCAGGGACTGCACCTCGGCAAGCAGCGGCCGGCGGCCCTCCATGGTAACCGTGATGCAGGTGCCGGATACGGGATCCTTGGTACGCGTGACGAACAGCCCGCTTGGATCGGCGAGGCCCAGGATGCCGTCCTCGGTGAGGTCGAAGCAGCCCACGTCATCGGTGGGCCCGTAACGGTTCTTGACTGCGCGCAGCAGGCGGAGGCGGGAGTGGCGCTCGCCCTCGAACTGGCACACGACGTCCACCAGGTGCTCCAGCAGCCGGGGTCCGGCGATGGAGCCGTCCTTGGTCACGTGCCCCACCAGCAGCGTGGTCATGTTCCGGCGCTTGGCTGCGGAAATGATCGAGGCAGCCACCTCGCGGACCTGGGAGACGCCGCCGGCGCTGCCCTCCACGTCCGCGCTGCTGAGTGTCTGCACGGAGTCCACCACCAGCAGCTTCGGCTCCACCTTCTCCACTTGGCCCAGCGCCTGGCCGAGGTCGGTTTCGGCGGACAGGTACAGGGTGTCGGCGATCGCGCTGATCCGTTCGGCCCGGAGCTTCACCTGGGCCGCCGATTCCTCGCCGGTCACATACAGGACACCCTGCCCGGTCCGGGCAAACTTGGCGGCGACATCCAGCAGCAGCGTGGACTTGCCCACGCCCGGTTCGCCGGCAAGCAGGATGACGGCGCCGGGCACCACTCCGCCGCCGAGCACCCGGTCCAGTTCGTCCACACCCGTGGGCAGGTATGCGGCGGTCGTGGCGTCAATATCGGCAATGGGGCGGGCGGGCTCCAGAACTGTGGTGGCCGCCGTAGTACGCGCCACCGCGGCGCCGGTCTCCTCGACGGTGCCCCAGGCCTGGCACTCACCGCACCGGCCCACCCACTTGACCGTGGTCCAGCCGCATTCGGCGCATTTATAGCCCGGAGCCTTGGAAACCCGGGAAGTCTTTGTAGCCATTGCTCCACCTTAACCGGCGGCACCGACACTATAGCGGGGGCAGCAGGTCGCGGGCCTCGTGGGAATCAATGCCGGCCGCTTCGAGCAGGTCCACCATAAGCGGCCGGAACAGCATCACCACGGTCTCGCCCTCGAGCTTCTGAACCTTCAGCATCATCGGGTGCAGCCGCCCGGCGATCTCGCCCAGGTCCTGCCGCGCGCTGCGCAGATGGGCATGGCGGGCGCCCTCCTGCACTTCGGCCAGGCCCAGCGAGAGCTCGTCCACGGCCGCAGCTGTCTCCTGCAGGACTTCGGCGATGTTCTCGGTTGCTTCGTCGGACAGAGCGGCGTGGTTGATGGAACTGGTGAGCCGGCGCGCGAAGACGCGGCTGTTGCGGAGGGCAAGGTCGATGAACTCAAGCGACTGCTCCAGCCGGTCAAGTTCGTCCCGGTGCCTGCGGTAGGCGGGCGCGAGGGTGGCCACCTCGCCGGACGCGCGGAGCGAATGCCGCATGGCATCCACCAGGGGCTGGCTGTTCCGCCCTCGGACCAGGGCGTGCCATGCCCGGGTGGAGTCACTCTCCAGCAGTGCCGCCGCGCATTCCCGCAGTACTTCAGCCAGTTCATGGAGCAGCTTCTGCACGTCCCTGCGCGGTTCCCGGCGCGGGTCTTTAGGCGCCAGGATGGTGATCAGCAGGGCAACCACGCCTCCCACCACGGCATCGATGCTGCGCGTGAACGGGCCGCCGGCAGGCGCCGGCAGCAGCACCACCAGCACGGACTGCAGCGCCAACTGCGTGGTGAAGATATTGCCGCTGTCAAGGAAACGGGCCAGCAGGATTGACGTCAAAAGCACGACGGCGGCTTGCCAGATCCCTGCCCCGAGCCAGTGGAGCAGCATGTCACCCACGGCAATGCCGAGGGTGCAACCCAGCCCCACCTCCATCACCCTCCGCAAACGCAGGTCGCGGGAGAAACCCAGGGCGATCAGGGCGGAGGTGGCAGCGAACAGCGGCCCGGTATGCCCCAGGACGTATTCCGCGAACGCGTAGGCTGCCACCGCGCCGAAGGTCATCTGGATCGCGGGGACCAGTGAACTCCTGCTCCGGACCATCCCTGTCCTGATCCGGCCGCGGAGGAAGCGTTTGCTGGCGGAGAGTCCGGTCTGGGGCATGGCTTCAGTCTATTGCGGGAGGCTCTGTGGGCCGGGTAGTGGACGCTCCGGTGACAAGCGGGGAGCCGCCGTCGCGGGGTGGCGACGGCGGCTCCTGGGTTTTGTTGGGGTGTGGGGTTAGCCGTTGATGATTTGGGGGATGCCGAGGTGTTTGAGGCCTTCGGTGCCGAATTCGAGGCCGTAGCCGGATTGTTTGGCTCCGCCGAAGGGGATGCGGGGGTCGACGGCGCCGTGTTTGTTGATCCAGACGGTGCCGGCCTGGATGCGGTTGGCGACGTCGCGGGCTGCGGGGAGGTTGGGGGACCAGACGGAGGCGCCGAGTCCGACGTCGAGTCCGTTGGCCATTTCGATGGCTTCGTCGATGGTGGTGTAGCGGATGATGGGCAGGGCGGGGCCGAATTGTTCTTCGGTGACGAGGGGGTTGGTGTTGTCGATGTCGGCGATGAGGGTGGCGGGGTAGAAGTAGCCGGGCTGCTCGGGGTCGGGGTTGCCGCCGGTGAGGATCCGGGCGCCGGAGTCCTTGGCGGCTTGGACCAGTTGCGCGACGATGTCGTATTGGGCTTTGTTTTGGAGCGGGCCGAGGACGTTGTTTTCGTCCAGGCCGACGCCCATGGGCATGGTGTTGGCGACGTTGGTGAGTTCTTCGCAGACGGCGTCGTAGATGGTGTCGTGGACGTAGAGGCGTTTGAGGGCGGCGCAGGTTTGGCCGGTGTTGATGAAGGCGCCCCAGAAGAGGTCGGTGGCGATGGTTTTGGGGTCGGCGTCGGGCAGGACGATGCCGGCGTCGTTGCCGCCGAGTTCGAGGGTGAGGCGTTTGACGGTGTCGGCGGAGGAGCGAATGATGGCTTTGCCGGCGGCGGTGGAGCCGGTGAACATGATTTTGCCGATGGCGGGGTGTTCGGCGAGGCGGGCGCCGGTTTCGCGGTCGCCGGCGATGACGTGCAGGACGTCGTCGGGGAGTTCTTCGTTGAGGACTTTGATGAGGGCCAGGACGGAGAGCGGGGTCATTTTGGAGGGTTTGACGACGGCGGTGTTGCCCATCCGGAGGGCAGGGGCGATCTGCCAGATGGTGATCATCATGGGCCAGTTCCAGGGGCCGATGGCGCCGACGACGCCGATGGGTCTGTAGTGGAGTTCGGCGTAGGTGTCGCCGTCGTCGACGATGACTTCGGGGGTGAGTTCGGTGGTGGCGGTGGCGCGGAGCCAGGCGGCGCAGGCGCCGACTTCGAAGCGGGCGTTGGGGCCGTTGAGGGGTTTGCCCTGTTCGCGGGAGAGGAGCCGGGCGAGTTCCTCGGCGGAGCGTTCGACGGCGTCGGCTGCTTTGAGGAGCGCGGCGGAGCGGGCGTTGTGGCCCAGGGCCGCCCAGGCGGGCTGGGCGGCGGCCGCGGCGGCTATAGCGGTTTCGAGGTCTTCAATGGTGTGGACGGGGGCGTGGCCGACGACGGCGCCGGTGGCGGGGTCGAGGATGGTCCGGCTCTCCTGGCCGGGACCGGCGGTAATGGAGGCGAGGAGGGCATCATAGGTTTCCAAGAGGTACTCCACTTCGAGTAGGAAAGTGCGCTCAGCCGGGCGGCGAGGCGGGCATACCTAAGTGTTGTCCGCCCGCCGGGCCACTGGCTTGTCTTTGGGTGCAGAAACCTTGACGTGGGGCGAACTGACAGGCCGAACTGACGGAGGCTAGACGCCGGCGCGTGCCCTGCCTGGGTCAGCCTGGGCAGGCCGCCGGTCGAAAATCGTGGCGCCCGTTTCCTGTTCGGCCTGGTTGTTGATGCCCAGGTCGATGCCTTTGCGTTCCCGGATCACCAGCACCGCGGCCGTTGAAACGAGAGCCACGATGAGCAGGTAGACGGACACGGAGGCTGTTGTTCCGGTGGCCTGGACCAGCGCGGTGGCGATCATGGGGGCGAAGGCGCCGCCGATGATGGCGCCGAGAGCGTAGGAGATCGCGACGCCGGAGAACCTGATGGAGGCGGGGAACAGTTCGCTGTAGAGGGCCGCCTGCGGGCCGTAGGTCAGGCCGAGCCCGACCGTGAACAGTGCGAGGCCAAGGAACAGCGCCCAGATGTTGCCGGTGTTCACCAGCCAGAACAGCGGGAACACCGTGACCATGAGGCAGCCGTAGCCGATGAGGTAGGTCTTCTTGCGGCCAATGCGGTCTGCAAGGTAGCCGGAGATCAGCGTGAAAACGAACCACAGGGCACCGGAGCCCGTCACCGCGAGGAGCACTTGCGTGCGGTCCATGGCCAGGCCGGCGGGGTTGGCGGCGTAGCTGAGGATGTAGCCGCCGGTGGTCATGTAGCCGGCTGCGTTGTTACCCGCGAAGACGAGCGCCGCGATGATGACCAGCAGCCAGTGCTTTTTGAACAGTTCGACAACCGGGACGCGGGTCTGCTGCTTCTTTTGTGCGATCTCCTCGAAAACCGGGCTTTCTTCCACGCTGCGCCGGACCATGAAGCCCACCACGATCAGAACGAAGCTGAGCAGGAACGGAATGCGCCAGCCCCACTGCACAAAGGCTGCACCGGGGGAGACCACGCCTGACATCACGGCCAGCACGCCGGAGGCCAGCAGCATGCCGAGCGGAACGCCCAGCTGGGGGAAGGCGCCGAACAGGCCGCGCTTGCCCCGGGGAGCATGTTCGACAGCCATCAGGACGGCGCCGCCCCATTCGCCGCCGGCCGAAATGCCCTGCAGGATGCGCAGGAGAAGCAGCAGGATGGGCGCCACAACACCGGCAGTCTCGAACGTCGGCAGCACGCCGATGAGGGTGGTGGCCGCACCCATCATGATCAACGTGATGACCAGCATGGCGCGGCGGCCAAGACGGTCCCCGAAGTGTCCGGCCAGGAAGGCGCCCAACGGCCGGAACAGGAAGCTGAGTCCCACCGAGGCAAAGGAAATCAGGATGCCAATATCTGCGCCGGCGGGTTCGAAGAACAGCTTCGCGAAGACCAGGCCCGCGGCGTTGGCGTAGATGAAGAAGTCGTACCACTCGATGGTGGTTCCAATGATGGTGGCGAACGCTACGCGGCGGTCCGTTGCCGAGCTGCGCTGCCCCTGCTGGACAGTACTCAATGTTTTTCCTTGCTGTGTGGACACGTCATTGTGTGGATATGGCGCTGTGTCAGTTGGCGTAGGGGTCGGCGATGCCGATGTATTGGGTGGTGGTGTATTCGGCGATGCCTTCGGAACCGCCTTCGCGGCCGAGTCCGGACTGTTTGACGCCGCCGAAGGGTGCTGCGGCGTTGGAGATGATGCCGGCGTTGAAGCCGACCATGCCGAATTCGATCTGTTCGGCGACGCGCAGGAGCCGGTTGAAGTCGCGGCTGTAGAGGTAGGAGGCGAGGCCGTACGCCGAGGCGTTGGCGAGCCGGATCGCGTCCTCCTCGGTTTTGAACGTGGTGACCGGGGCGACGGGGCCGAAGATTTCCTGACCGAGGATGGCGGCGTCGTTGGGCACATCGGCGAGCACGGTGGGCTGGTAGAAGTAGCCGGGACCGTCGACGGGTGCTCCGCCGGTGACGGCGACGGCTCCGGCCCCGACCGCTGCCGTGACGAGGGCGTGGACGTCATCGCGGGCTCCGGCGTCGATGAGCGGGCCAACGTTCGTGGCCGGTTCGGTGCCGCGGCCGGTGGTCAGGGCGCCCATGGCCGCGGCGAACTTGGCGGTGAACTCCTGGGCCACGGTTTCGTGGACGAGGAACCGGTTGGCGGCGGTGCAGGCTTCGCCCATGTTCCGCATCTTCGCGGCCATCGCGCCTTCCACGGCGGCGTCAAGATCGGCGTCCTCGAACACGATGAACGGTGCGTTCCCGCCAAGCTCCATGGAGGTGCGCAGGACGTTCTGGGCGGCGTCGGCCATGAGGCGTTTGCCGACCGGGGTGGAGCCGGTGAAGGAGACCTTGCGGAGCCGCGGGTCGGCGAGCAGCGGCCCGGAGATCCCGGAGGCGGAGGAGGAGGCGACGACGTTCAGGACTCCGGCGGGGAAGCCGGCGTCGAGCATGGTCTGGGCGAAGTACTGGGCGGTGAGCGGGGTGAGCTTGGCGGGTTTGAGGACCATGGTGCAGCCGGCGGCGACGGCGGGCGCTACTTTGCGGGTGGCCATCGCGAGCGGGAAGTTCCAGGGGGTGATGAGCAGGCAGGGTCCGACGGGTTTGTGCTGGACGAGGATCTTGTTCTTGCCCTCGGGGGTGGTGAGGTAGCGGCCGTAGTCGCGGACGGTTTCTTCGGAGAACCAGCGCAGGAACTCGGCGCCGTAGGTGACTTCGCCGCGTGCCTCGGTAAGGGGTTTGCCCATCTCCAGGGTCATCAACAGGGCGAAGTCCTCGGCGCGTTCGGTGACCAGGTCAAAGGCGCGGCGCAGGATCTCGGCACGCTCCCGCGGTGCGGTGCGGGCCCAAGAGGCCTGGGCGGCGTCGGCCGCATCGAGCGCGGCGAGGGCGTCTTCGCTGGTGGCGGACGCCAGGGTGGCGAGTACCTCCCCGGTGGCGGGGTCGTGCACGTCGAACGTGCCGCCGTCGGACGCGCCACGCCACTCACCGTTGATCAACAAACCGGTGGGGACGGAGGCGAGCAGCTCAGCCTCGCGCGCCGGTGGGATGGCAGGGGGCAGCGCAGAAGTAACTGTCATGGGAAAGTCCTTAGAAGGGAAGAGTTAGTAGCTGGCGGGGGTTTCGCCGTCCGACGGCAGGACGTATTCGGCGGCGAGGGCTTCGGAGCCGCGGGCCAGGAGGGCGACATCGGCCCCGATCAGGATGAAGGCGGCGCCGGCGTCCAGGTAAGCACGTGCGGTCGCGGGGGCGAATGCGTTGACGCCGGCCGGCTTGCCGGCCGCTTTGGCGGCGGTAAGGCAGTGTTCGACGGCGGCGCGCACCTCTGGGTGTTCCTGCTGTCCCAGCAGGCCCATGGAGGCTGCGAGGTCGGAGGGGCCGACGAAGATGGCGTCCACGCCGTCGACCTTCAGGATGTCCTCCACCGCTTCCACGGCAGCCGTGGATTCGATCTGGACGGTGACGCTGACGGTCTCCGATGCCCGGGTGAGGTAGTCCGGGACCCGGTTCCAGCGGGCGGCCCTGGCCAGCGCGGAGCCGACCCCGCGGACGCCGTGCGGCGGGTACCGCGTGGCGGCGACCGCCGCTTCGGCCTCGGCGACGGAGTTGACCATGGGGACCAGCAGGTTCTGCACGCCGAGGTCCAGGTACTGCTTGATGAGCACGGTGTCATTCACCGGGGGCCGCACCAGGGTGTGGACGGGGTAGCCGTGGATGGCCTGGAGCTGGGCGAGGATGGATTCGAGCCCGTTGGGGGAGTGTTCGGCGTCGACCAGGAGCCAGTCCAGGCCGGATCCGGCGCAGAGTTCGGCGACGAGGGGGCTGCCGGAGCAGACCCACATCCCGGCCAGCGGCCGGTCCGCGCTTTCCAGCGCGGACCGGAACGTGTCCTCTACTCGAAACGGCACGTGACGCTCCCGAGGGGTCCGTAGTCGGCATGGACCGTGTCGCCCTTGTAGACCCAGAGGGGGCGGGTGAAGGACCCGGCGAGGATGATGTCGCCGGCCTTCATGCTGTCCCCGTGCGCGGCGATCTTGTTGGCCAGCCAGTGCACGCCGTTGGCGGGGTGGTCCAGGACCCCGGCGGCGACGCCGGTTTCCTCCACGGTCTGGTTCTTGTATAGGATCGCGGAGACCCAGCGCAGGTCCACGGCGTCCGGCTTCACCGGGCGGCCGCCCACCACCATGGCGCCCATGGCGGCGTTGTCGGAGATGGTGTCCACGATGGTCCGGCCCTCCATCTCGATCCTGGAATCGAGGATCTCGAGGGCCGGGACCACGTAGTCGGTGGCGTTCAGGACGTCGAAGATGGTGCAGCCCGGGCCCTTCAATCCGTCTTTCAGCACGAAGGCCAGCTCCACCTCCACCCGCGGATGGGTGTACCTGTCCCATCCCACGGAGCAGCCGGTCTCGAGGACCATGTCATCGAAGATGGCGCCGTAGTCGGGTTCGGTGATGCCGGTGGCGGCCTGCATGGCCTTGGACGTGAGGCCGATCTTGCGCCCCACCAGGGTCCGGCCGGCGTCCTCGTTGCGGCGCCGCCAGAGCTGCTGCACCGCGTAGGAGTCCTCCACCGTCATGTCCGGGTAGCGGGCGGTCAGCCGGGGGACAGGGGTGCGGGTCCGGTTGGCCTCCAGCAGTTCGTCGGCAATGGCCTCGATCGTCTTCGCGTCCAGCATGGCTTAGACCTGGGCTCCCAGCTTGAAGCCCTCTACCGCGGCGGAAGTCTCATCCTTGCGGGTGTAGGAGAAGCCGTCGGCGCCGACGGTCACGGCCATTTCGGAGGCATCGGTGCGTTCGATGACCGGCTGCGGGTTGCCGTCCAGGTCCAGGACCAGGGAGGCCTCGGTGTACCAGGACGGGACGACGGGGTTGCCCCACCAGTCGCGGCGCTGGTTGTCGTGGACGTCCCAGGTGATGGTGGGGTTGTCCGGGTCGCCGGTGTAGTAATCCTGGGTGTAGATCTCGATGCGGTGGCCGTCCGGGTCCAGGATGTAGAGGTAGAAGGCGTTGGAAACGCCGTGCCGGCCGGGGCCGCGTTCGATCCGGTCGCTGATGCGCAGCGCGCCCATCTTGTCGCAGATCTGGATGATGTTGTGCTTCTCGTGGGTGGCGAACGCGACGTGGTGCATGCGGGGTCCGTTGCCGCCGGTCAGCGCGGTGTCATGGACGGTCTGCTTGCGGTGCATCCAGGCGGCGTAGGTGACGCCGTCGGCGTCCTTGATGTCCTCGGAGACGCGGAAGCCAAGGTCCTCCAGGTACGCCCGGCCGCGGGGGACGTCCGGGGTGACCTGGTTGAAGTGGTCAAGGCGCACCAGTTCGCCGGCGGAGTAGAGGTCATAGCGCTGGGTGAGGCGCTCGACGTGCTCGGTCTCGTAGAAGAACTCGTACGGGAAGCCCAGCGGGTCCTCCACGCGGACGGAGTCCCCGATGCCCTTGGTGAAGCCTTCCTTGCGGCGCTCCACCCGGCAGCCGAGTTCGCGGTAGTAGGCCTCGGCGGCGTCCACCTCGGCGGGGGACTTCACCCGGTAGGCGAAGGCGGCGACGGCGGCGATGGGGCCCTGGCGGAGCACCAGGTTGTGGTGGATGAACTCTTCCAGGGAGCGGAGGTAGATGGTGTTTTCATCCTCTTCGGTGACGTGCAGGCCCAGGACGTCGACGTAGAACTCGCGCGACTTGGCGAGGTCCGTGACCACGATTTCCATGTAGGCGCACCGGACGATGTCCGGTGCCGGGACAGTGGGGGTGGGAACGAAGTTGGTCATGATGTTCTCTCTTCTTTGAAAGGGGTTTGGAAGTACGACGGCGGGCTTACGCGCCGAATTTTGGGGTGTGGACGGATCCGAGGGTGATGTGGACGGCCTGCTGGTCGGTGTAGAAGTCGATGGAGCGGTAGCCGCCCTCATGGCCCAGGCCGGAGGCCTTGACGCCGCCGAACGGGGTGCGCAGGTCGCGGACGTTGTGGCTGTTCAGCCACACCATGCCGGCCTCGACGTTCTGCGAGAAGTTGTGGGCCCGGGTCAGGTTCTGGGTCCAGATGTAGGCCGCCAGGCCGTACCTGGTGTTGTTCGCCAAAGCCAGCGCCTCGTCGTCGTTCTCGAACGGGGTGATCGCGACGACGGGACCAAAGATCTCCTCCTGGAAGATCCTTGCGTCGGGGGAGACATCGGCGAACACGGTGGGCGCGATGTAGTTGCCCTCCGGCAGGCCTTCGGGCCGTCCGCCGCCGGCCAGCAGCCGGCCTTCGGACTTGCCGATCTCCACGTAGGAGGCCACCTTCTCGTAGTGCTCCGGGTGGACCAGGGCGCCCACCTGCGTCTTGGGATCGTGCGGGTCTCCGACCACGATGTTCCTGGCGCGGGCGGCGTACTTCTCGCAGAACTCGTCATAGATGGCGCGCTCGACGAGGATGCGGGAGCCTGCGGTGCAGCGTTCGCCGTTGAGGGAGAAGACGCCGAACAGGGCGGAGTCGATGGCGGCGTCGAGGTCGGCGTCGGCGAAGACGACGCAGGGGGACTTGCCGCCGAGTTCCATGGACAGGCCCTTGAGGTTGGCGGCGGCGTTGCGGAAGATCGTCTGGCCGGTGGCAGTCTCGCCGGTGAAGGAGATCAGCGGGACATCCGGGTGCTTGACCAGGGCGTCGCCGGCTTCCTCGCCGAGGCCGTTGACCAGGTTGAAGACGCCGTCCGGCAGGCCGGCTTCCTTGAAGATGGTGGCCCAGAGCGAGGCGGAGAGCGGGGTGAATTCTGCCGGCTTGAGGACCACGGTGTTGCCGGTGGCCAGGGCGGGGGCGAGCTTCCAGGACTCGAGCATGAACGGGGTGTTCCAGGGGGTGATGAGGCCTGCGACGCCGATCGGCTTGCGGTTCACGTAGTTGATCTGTGAGCCGGGGACCTTCATGGCGTCGTCGAACTGGGCAACGATCAGGTCCGCGAAGAAGCGGAAGTTCTCCGCCGCCCGGAGCGCCTGTCCCTTGGCCTGGGTGATCGGGAGGCCGGTGTCGAAGGTTTCGAGTTCGGCGAGCCGGGATTCCTGCGCCTCGACCGCGTCCGCGATCCTGTTCAGGACGCGGGCGCGTTCGCGGGGCTTCATCTTCGGCCAGGGTCCGTTGGTGAATGCTTCGCGGGCGGCGGCGACGGCGAGGTCGATGTCCTCCCTCTGGCCGGCCGCTGCCGTGGCGTAGTTCCGGTTGGAGACCGGATCCAGGACGTCGAAGGTCTTCCCGCCCACGGAGTCGACGAACTCACCGTTGATGTAGTGCTGGATGTGGGTGGGCAGGTTCTCGGGAACGTAGTGCGTGGTGGTTTCCGGAGCAGTGAACGTCATTGTTGTTTCCTTACTGTCTAGAGCAACGCGGGGTCACTTACGGCCCAATTCGGGCCCCTTATTGGGCGCTAAGTGACCCCGTGTTGGTTTTGGGGTGCGTGTTGGTTTGGGCAAGGTACGCGTCGAGGGTGGCGGATCGGTGGAGCCGGGCCGCTTTTTCGATGGTGTCGGCGTCGGCGTTGTTTTCAAGGAGCTGCAGCAGTGCCTCGTGTTCCTCCACGGATTCGCGGGCGCGGCCCGGGACGAAGCGGAAGGTCGAGGACCGCAGTGATGCGAGCCGGTTCCAGCCGCGGTGGACGAGGTCCAGGATGTGCGGGTTGGGGCAGTGTTCGAAGAGGACGCTGTGGAAGTCCTGGTTGAGCCGGGTGAACCGGACGGGGTCGAAGTGCTGCAGGCAGTCGCGCATGTCCTCGTTCACGGCGCGTGCCCGGGCGATGTCCGCTTCCCCGATCAGCGGGGCGGACAGTGCCGTGGCAGCACCTTCCACGATGCTGAGGGTCTGCATGGTGTAGAGGTATTCGGTGGGGTCGATCCCGGAGACGGTGGCGCCGACGTTGCGTTCGAACTTCACGAGGCCTTCGGCCTCGAGCCGGCGGATGGCTTCGCGGACCGGGACCACGCTGAAGCCGAGGTCCTTGGCGATGGCGGCCAGGACCAGCCGGTAGCCGGGGGTGTAGGTGCCTTCCACGATCCGTGCCTTGATGGCCTGGTAGGCCTGCTCGGATTTGCTGCCGGCGGGGCTGTCGGTGACAGCGGTGGCGGTGGCCGTTTCAGTCATTGGCTTTGCCTGCTTCCCATTCCTCAAACTTCGTCCGCCATTCAGCGTTCAGCGGGTAGAGCCCGTCCACGCTGTGGCCCTGTTCGACCATTTCGGCGATGAAGACTTCCTCGCGTTCCTGGGCGATGGAGTCGTTGGCGACTTCCTCGGCGATGGCCGGCGGGATGACCAGGATGCCGTCCGAGTCGGCGACGATGATGTCGCCGGGCTGCACGGTGGTGCCGCCGCAGGCGATGGTGATGTCCGTGTCCCACGGGATGTGGCGGCGGCCCAGTACGGCCGGGTGCGGGTTGGAGTAGTAGGTGGGCAGTTCCATGGCGGCCACGGCGGAGAAGTCACGGACGCCGCCGTCGGTGATGATGGCAGCGGCGCCGCGGACCTGGGCGCGCAGGGCCAGGATGTCGCCGATGGTTCCGGTGCCCTTCTCGCCGCGGGCTTCCATCACCAGGATTTCGCCTTCATTGACGGAGTCGATGGCGCGTTTCTGGGCGTTGAAGCCGCCGCCGTGGGTTTTGAAGAGGTCTTCGCGGTTGGGCACGTAGCGCAGGGTGCGGGCCAGGCCCACCACCTTGCGGTCAGGGCGGGTGGCGGTCAGTCCGTCGATGCTGACGTTGTTCAGGCCGCGCTTGCGCAGCTGTGAGGACAGGGTGGCCGTGCAGACGCTCTCCAGCTTGGCCTTAAGTTCCGGGGAGAGGGCAAGCCCGACGGCGGCACTTGCGTCGGCCGGAAGGCCGGCGGCCTCCCGCGAACCGTACGCCTCCTCCCGTTGGAGGTCATCGGCCTTGGGCTGCGCACCAAAGTCAGCGAACGCCGTCGTACCTTCCTTAACAGTGGTGGTGAGGCGGCCGGTGCTCAGCTCACCGTCAGCGGTGCCTACTTCCACCTCCAGCACATCGCCGGGAACGGCGACAGAGGCGCCGGCCGGCGTGCCGGTGAGGATGATGTCCCCCTCCTCAAGGGTGAGCAGCTGGGACAGGTCCGCCACGAGCCGGGCGAACGGGAAGAGCAGGTCCTCGGTGGTGTCGTCCTGGACCAGTTCGCCGTTGTGCCAGGTGCGGAGGCGCAGTTTGGCGGGGTCGACGGCTTCTGCCGGAATCAGTGCCGGGCCCACCGGCGTGAAACCGTCGCCGCCCTTGGACCGGAGGTTGGAGCCCTTGTCCGCGTAGCGGAGGTCGTAGACGCCGAGGTCGTTGCTGGCGGTGACCGCGGCGACGTGGCTCCACGCGTCCTCGACCTCAACGCGGCGGGCCGCCTTGCCGATGATGATGGCAATTTCTCCCTCGTAGCCGAGGAGTTCGCAGCCGGCCGGGCGTTCGACGGCGGTGCCGGTCAGGGACAGCGAGGACGGCGGCTTCAGGAAGTAGGAGGGCTGCGCAGGCGTCCGGCCGCGCTGGGCTGCGCGGCTGGGGTAGTTGATGTGCACCGCGATCACCTTGCGCGCTGCTGCAAAGGTGTCGTCGTTGACCTGCTCCAAAGCATTCTCCTCATCAGGTACGAAATCGTATACGAAACATACTGGACCCCCTCTTTGGATTCGTCAACCCCTCACTTTGGGGGAAAGAGGCACTTCTTGTGGCCGGGGTCGTGTGTGACGTACAGTACTGAATCATAACCGAAGTTTCTATTATCGAACCATCTGTTCTGATATAGAACACATGATTTGGCGCAAGCCAGCCACACAGTGAAGTGAGGAAGCCCGTGCAGTTCCACCACCACGGTTACGTTTCCGGTGACCCGCGCATCCAGCCGGCCGCCGGCGTCGGCGTCAACCGCCCCGAAGAACTCCCCGATGAGGTTGACGTGCTGATCGTGGGTTCCGGCCCCGCCGGCATGCTCGCCGCAGCCCAGCTGTCCCAGTTTCCGGACATCACCACGCGTATTGTGGAGCGCCGCCCCGGGCGCCTCGCGATCGGCCAGGCCGACGGCATCCAGGCCCGCAGCGTCGAGACCTTCCAGGCCTTCGGCTTTGCCGAGGAAATCACCGCGGAGGCGTACCGGATCACCGAGATGGCGTTCTGGAAGCCGGACCCGGAGAACCCGCAGCACATCCACCGTGCCGCCCGTGCGGTCGACGACGAGATGGGCATCAGCGAATTTCCGCACCTGATCGTCAACCAGGCCCGCGTGCTGGATTACTTCGCCCGGGTCATGGCCTATTCGCCGACGCGGATGACCCCCGACTACGGTTATGAGTTCCGGAGCCTCGAGGTCACGGACGCGGGGGAGTACCCCGTCGCCGTCACGCTGGTCCACACCGCAGGCGAGCAGGCTGGCCGGGAGCGCGTTGTGCGCGCCAAGTATGTGGTGGGCGCCGACGGCGCGCGCAGCAAAGTCCGTGAATCCATCGGCTGCACGCTCGCCGGTGACCAGGCCAACCACGCCTGGGGTGTCATGGACGTCCTCGCCGCCACCGACTTCCCGGACATCCGCACCAAGTGCGCCATCCAGTCCCACGACGGCGGCAGCATCCTGCTGATCCCGCGCGAGGGCGGCCACCTGTTCCGCATGTATGTCGACCTCGGCGTCGTGGCCGAGAACGACAACGGCGCCATCCGCAAGACCACCATCGACCAGATCATCGCTCACGCGAACCAGATCCTGCAGCCATACACCCTCGACGTCCGCAACGTCGCCTGGCACAGCGTCTACGAGGTGGGCCACCGTCTCACCGACAGGTTCGACGACGTCCTGCCCGCCGAACGCGACACCCGCACCCCCCGCGTGTTCATCACCGGCGACGCCTGCCACACCCACAGTGCCAAGGCCGGCCAGGGCATGAACGTGTCCATGCAGGACGGTTTCAACATCGGGTGGAAGCTCGGCCATGTGCTCGAGGGCCGCAGCCCTGAGTCGCTGCTGGCCACGTACTCGGCGGAACGCCAGGTGGTCGCGAAGAACCTGATCGACTTCGACAAGGAATGGTCCACCCTGATGGCCAAGAAGCCCGAGGAGTTCAACGACCTCTCGGAGCTGGAGGACTTCTACGTCCGCACCGCCGAATTCCCGGCCGGCTTCATGACCGAGTATGCACCGTCAATGATCGTGGCCGAGGCGAAGCACCAGGAGCTGGCCGCCGGCTTCCCGGTGGGCAAGCGCTTCAAGTCCGCACCCGTGCTGCGGGTCTGCGACACGAACCCGCTGCAGCTGGGACACCAGGCAAAGGCCGACGGGCGCTGGCGCATCTACGTTTTCGCGGACCCGGCCGTGGCCGGCGCACTGTCGCCGGCCACTGACCTCGCGCACTGGCTGGAGAGCTCCCCGGAGTCCCCGCTCGCGGCGACGCCGGAGGGTGCCGATGCCGATGCTTGGTTCGACGTGAAGGTCATCTACCAGCAGGACCACCGGGGCATCGACATCAATGCCGTCCCTGCTGTGTTCAAGCCGGAGGTGGGGCCGTTCAGGCTGACCAACCTTGAGAAGGTCTACGGCGCGGACCCGAAGGCCGACATCTTCGACCTGCGCGGCCTTGACCGCGCCGGCGCTGTAGTGGTGGTCCGCCCGGACCAGTACGTGGCGAACGTCCTGCCTTTGACGGCGACGGCGGAACTCGGCGCCTTCTTTGCGGGCATCCTCCCGGCCCGCCGGGCTGAGCCGGGTCAGACCGAAGCGCTTCAGTCCGCCGGCTCGGGGCTGGTCGCCAACCTGGCGTAAGAGCCGGGCTGCCGGGTGCGCATCCTTTCCCGCGTGCCGCCTCAGCCGAGCCCGCGGTGCCCGGCCCACATCCCGGCCGCGTGGCTGGCGGCCTCCGCGATAAGCGCCGCGAGCTCCGGCCGGTCCGGCACGCGGAATGAAACGTATGCTCCCCGCCCGCCGGCGAGGGGCCTGCCATATGCCTTGGCGGCAAGATGGCCGTCGGGCAGAAGCCGGACGTTCAGCGTGGTCAGCGTGAACTCCTCGCCCCTTCGGCTGTCCGTCCAGCGGAGGGCCTCCGGAATGGTGACATTGATGGCCAGGGCGCTCACTTCCAGAGCGGGATCGCTGCTCATGGAGACATGGTCCCACGGAGGCTGCGACGTGTGCGCTCAGGCACAACAACTGATCGCTGCCAGACAAGCCCTATCCGACCGGGACTGCCAAGCTGGAATCAGCGGTGCGAGGCCATTGCCGGCACCCCTCTCCAACGCTCATGACCGTTAAGAAGGATCCAATGAGTATTTCAAATTCCGAGCCCCGGACGGCAGAAGCAAATCCGCGCAAGGAGCAGTCCACGGCACTCCGCGCGGGCAGCATCGGCGTTCTGGGCATTCTCTTTTTCGTTCTTTCAGCCCAGGCTCCGCTGACCGGCATCGTCGGCGCAGCGCCCCTGGCGGCTGCACTCGGCAATGGAGCCGGGGCGCCGGGCGCGTACCTCATCGTGGGCATTGTGATTGTCATCTTCGCCGTCGGGTTCGTGGCCATGAGCCGGAAGGTGCAGGCCAACGGAGCTTTTTACGCTTACATCACCGCAGCATTCGGCCGGAGGACAGGCGCAGGCGCGGCCTGGCTGGCATTGCTGGCCTACAGCACGGTCCAGGCGGCCATGTACGGACTCTACGGTGCGGCCTTTTCCGGTCTGCTGGCTTCGGCCGGCGTGGCCGTCCCGTGGTGGCTCCTCGCCGTAGCCACCATGGCGGGTGTGCAAGTTCTGGGCTCGAAGAACATCGAACTCGGCGCCCGCGTGCTGGCGCTCCTGGTGGGCCTGGAAGTGGCGATTCTGCTGCTGTTCGGCTTCACCGTCCTGCTGAAGGGCGGCGGCCCGGAAGGCCTCAATATGGCAGCCTCCTTTTCCCCCGAGGCGATCGCCAGCGGAGCTCCCGGGGTTGCCATCATGTTCGCCGTGGCGTCCATGTTCGGCTTCGAGTCAACGGCCATCTACTCCGCCGAGGCCAAGGATCCGCACCGGACGGTGGCGCGGGCAACGTATCTCTCCGTCTGCATCATTGCCGTGTTCTTCGCCTTCATCACGTGGATGCTGGTGAGCTTCTACGGCCCGTCACACGTCACCGAGGCCGCCGGAGCAGCCCTGGAGTCCGGAGACGCCACCTCATTCGTGATCGGGCCCCTGGTTGAGCTGTTCGGCCCCTGGGCAGGCGTGACCGCCGGAATCCTGCTGGTGACCTCCCTCCTGGCGGGCATCATCGCCTTCCACAACGGCATCAACCGCTATCTGCACTCGCTGGCCCTGCGCGGCTCGCTGCCCGCCGTCCTGGCCCGGACCAACAAGCACCGCGCGCCCGCATCGGCAGCGTGGGTCCAGTCAACGGTCGCCGTGCTGCTCGTGGCTCCGTTCGCAGTGCTGGCGATGGACCCGGTGCTGACGCTCTTCTCATGGTTCAGCGGGCTCGCTGTTGCGGCACTGCTGGTGCTGTACATGCTCTGCTCCCTTGCCGTCGTCGCATTTTTCCGCCGCGAACGGGTGCCCGGCCAGCTCTGGCAGACCCTGATTGCACCGGTTGTTGCTTCGCTGCTGCTGGCCTGGGTCCTCTACGTGGTGGTCAGCAACTTCACGTCCCTTATCGGCGGAAGCGCTGAAACGGCGGCCGGGCTGCTGGTAGCGGTGCCTGTGATGTTCCTGGCCGGGGTGCTGGCGGAAGTCGGAGTGGAGAGGCGGGGGCGGACCTCAGGAATCGCGTTTGCCCATGAGGCTGCCGTCAGCGGAGACTAACGGCAGTCATCACCTCTAACGGCCCGTCGTCCCCAACTGTTCGTTGGGGACGACGACGGCGGTCCCGCGGTCCCGTTGCCCGTCCCGCCTGCCGTCCCGCCTGGCAAGGCCGCCGGCGAGCAGCAGAAGCAGAATGATGCACGCGGCGGCGCCGCGGACCATTGCCGGATCGCCGGACCATTGCCCGGTCATTCCAAGCAGTGCCGGCGCTGTTGCCGTGGTCTGGCTGGCCAGGACCAGGGACCAGCCGATCAGCGGCGACAGCCGGCCGTAGCCCAGCGCCAGCGAGAAGAAGAACAACGTCCACAGGTAGGACCAGCAGAGCCACAGCACCGCCAGCAGCGGGTCGCTGTTGAACCAGGCAGCAGCGAGCAGGAGGCCGCACCCGGCCACCATTCCGCTGAACCAGCCGAGGCCCTTCGATCCCAGCCCCAGCAGGAAATCCAAGCCGACGTAAACGTAGGTCAGGCCGAAAAGGAACATGCCGGACGCCGGGAGCAGCAGCTCCCAGTCGCCGTCGGCGTCCGGAGCTGTGACGCCCGGATGCGTGATCCCCAGATATGTGATGCCCAGCAGCAGTTGCACGCCCCCGATCACCAGGCTGAGGACGGCTGCGTCCCTGCGGGGGATTGCACCCAGCGTTGCGAGCCCGTTGATCAGGAGTGCGGCGCCCGAGAGGAGGAGGCAGATGTGGGGCATCAGTAGGGCCTCCTGGCTGTGGATACGGTGGAGCTACTTCTCATCTTGTGGAATTTGTCTGTCACAATACGGAGAATAGGGCACGCCACTCCGCCCACCTACCCGGGCCCGGTCTTAATCGGTTAGGTTGAAAGCTCAACCATAGGCGGCGCGAAGAATGCTCTGCAGCCGTTGCGCCCGGAAGTGAGGACAGTTTCATGGATGCACGGCTGGCGGCTGTCAGGGATACCGTCCTGGCGCGGAACCCCGGCGAGGCTGAATTCCATCAGGCTGTCGCGGAGGTCTTTGAAAGCCTTGGCCCCGTCCACGACCGGCACCCTGAGTTCCTTGAGGCGGCCATCCTGGAACGGCTCTGCGAGCCTGAGCGGCAGATCATCTTCCGCGTGCCGTGGACAGATGACCACGGCCGCGTGCAGATTAACCGCGGCTTCCGCGTGGAATTCAATTCGGCACTGGGCCCGTATAAGGGCGGCCTCCGGTTCCATCCGTCCGTCTATCTCGGCATCGTGAAGTTCCTCGGCTTCGAGCAGATCTTCAAAAACGCCCTTACCGGCATGCCCATCGGCGGCGGCAAGGGCGGCTCCGACTTCGATCCCCGCGGCCGCAGCGATGCCGAAGTGATGCGGTTCTGCCAGTCGTTCATGACCGAGCTTTACCGCCACATCGGCGAATATACCGATGTCCCGGCCGGCGACATCGGCGTGGGCGGCCGCGAAATCGGTTACCTCTTCGGCCAATACAAGCGCATCACCAACCGCTACGAGTCCGGCGTCCTGACCGGCAAGGGAACCTCCTGGGGAGGTTCGCTGGTCCGGCCCGAGGCCACCGGCTTCGGTACGGTGATCTTCACCGAGGAGATGCTGAAGACGCGCGGCTCGTCCTTCGACGGGCAGCGCGTGGTGGTTTCCGGCTCCGGCAACGTCGCCATCAACGCCATCGCGAAGGCCCAGTCTCTCGGCGCCGCCGTGGTGGCCTGCTCCGACTCCTCCGGCTACATCGTGGACGAGGCTGGGGTCGACGTCGGCCTGCTCCGCCAGATTAAGGAAGTGGAGCGCGGACGCCTTAAGGACTACGTTTTGCGCCGTACCGGCGTTTCCTATGTGGAGGCCGGTTCCGTCTGGGACGTCGACGCAACGGTCGCCTTGCCGTGTGCCACACAGAACGAGCTCGACGGCGGTGCTGCCGCGCGGCTGGTCCGCAACGGACTGCTCGCCGTCGGCGAAGGCGCCAACATGCCCTGCACCCGGGACGCCGTCGCGGTGTTCCAGGAGGCGGGCGTGCTGTTCGGGCCCGGCAAGGCCGCCAACGCAGGCGGCGTGGCCACTTCGGCGCTGGAAATGCAGCAGAACGCAAGCCGCGACTCCTGGTCCTTCGAGCACACGGAAGAGCGCCTCACCGAGATCATGGTGGGAATCCACCACCGCTGCGCTTCCACCGCGGACGAGTATGGCGACCCCGGCAACTACGTGCTGGGCGCGAACATCGGCGGCTTCGTCAAGGTGGCCGACGCCATGCTCGCGCAGGGTTTGATCTAGCCGGGGGCTTTCAGGCGCCGCGCCGCCAGTCGCTGGGGGACTCGCCGAAGGCGTCCCGGAACGTGCGGCTGAAGTGCGCCGCGTCCAGGAATCCCCACCGCGCCGCGACGGCGCCCACGGAGGTGCCGGAGTGCAGCGGGTCCCTGAGGTCCCGGCGGACCCGCTCCAGCCTGCGGCTGCGGATCCAGCTGGCAACGGTGCTGCCGGACTCGTGGAAGACGTTGTGCAGGTGGCGGGTCGAAATGAAATGCGCCGCGGCAATGCTGGCCGGTGAAAGCTGGGGGTCGGCGAGGTTCGCCTCGATGTATTCACGGACCGACGTCGCCAGGAGCGCCTGCGGCTTCATGCTGTCCGCGGCCAGGTCCAGCTCCGAATGGAGCATGGTGGAGACGAGATCCAGGGTGTTGGCTACGAGCCGGGATCCCGTGGGCCCGCTGAGCGCCTCCAGGTTGCCGGCGAGCTGGGCGATGAACGGACCCACGATGCCCGCCAGGCCGGATTCGCCGGCCAGGCGGATCGCAGACAGCTGACCCACGTAGTCCGGCGGCAGCGACAGCGAGTCGTGCGGGAACATGACCACCATCATGCGGGCCTGCTCTTCGAAGGCCAGCGTGTACGGCCGGTTGGTGTCATAGATGGCCAGGTCGCCGGGGCGGAGCACAGCCTCGCGGTTGTCCTGGATGAGGAGCCCGGTGCCCTCCAGCTGGAGGTTGAGCTTGAAATAGCGCTGGTTGGACTGCGCCAGAAGCGCCGGCGTGCGGTGGACGCTGTGGCCGGAAGCCGACACTTCCACGATGCATGTGCGGTCCAGCACCCTGGAGCGCATGCGGCCGCGGAACTGCCCGGGCTGTTCCGTTTCGGCGGCCAGCGGCACGAAGGACTGAGCCACAAGATGCCGCCAGTGATCAAAGGAGGTGGCCTCGCTGGACGTAACGGCCTGGTCCGCGGGGCGGGCTGTGGTTGCTGGCATGAACGTTCCTGACGCCGGCGGGTTGTCTGTCGGGTCCCCAATATTGTGTCCTGCGACACAGTCATTTCAGGTTAGCGGCGAACTTCTGCCCTGTCATCTTTTTTCAACAAATGGCGAAAAAAGATTTACCTGTTCTTCCCCCGCGCCGCCACCACCCAGCGGTCCACGACTGCACCGCCGCTGACCACCGCGACGTCATCCACCAGGTTCATGGCGAGGCACACATGGTTGGGAATGACGCGCAGCCGTTCCCCGATGGCGGGCATGGTCCCGCGTTCTGGCCATTCGACGGTGGCGTGGTGCTCCGACAATGCGGTGATCCGGGCTTCGGGGTGGTCCATCAGCCGTCCGAAGCCGCTGGCCCACGCAGGCCGGTCGCTGCCGAGGATCTTGCTGCCGGCGTCGATGATGAAACGTGCCGGCCCGTCCGCGGGAGTTGCGTGGTGGCTGACCACAGTGGCCGCCACCGTCAGCGCGATGTCCTCGGCGGCGCACCGCCCCAGCTCCAACTGCTGGGCGTCGCCAAAGACGTAAACGCCCGGGCGCACCTCGGTGGCGGCCGAGTTCCCGGTCAGCATCGCCGTCGGGGTGGAGCCGCCGCTGCGGCAGGTGACCTCGAATCCGGCCGCGGCAAGAACCTGGGACGCCTGGTTCAGCGCCTGCTGCTCCTGCCTGGCCGCCTCGACCGGCATGCCCGGCGCGTAGCTGTGGCCCGGGAAGGTGAAGACCCCCGCCACCCTCAGTCCGGCTTGCGCCGCTGCCTGGGCCACCGGTGTGACGGCCTCCGGGTGAACTCCGCTGCGGTGGTGGCCGCTGTCCACTTCCACGAGGACTCTTACGCTCGCCGCGGCACTTCCCAGGCCGGCCCCCAGCCTCATTGCTCCCTCGGCTGAGTCCACGCCGACGGCGATACTCGCCGTTTGTGACAGGTGCCGGAGCCGTTCGGCCTTCTGCGGTGAAATCCAGAGGGGGTAGGCGATGAAGAGGTCGTCGACGCCGGCAGCCGCAAACACTTCGGCCTCGCCGATGGTTGCCACTGTCAGTCCTGAGGCTCCGGCTGCGATCTGGCGGGCGGCGATTTCGGGGATCTTGTGGGTTTTGGCGTGCGGGCGCAGGCCCAGGCCCCGTGCGCGGACGGCTGACGCCATACGCTCGATATTCCGGTCGAGGATGTCGAGGTCGATCATGATGTCCGGCGTATCGATTTCCTGCGGGATGGTCACTGCCGGCATCTCCTGTTTGTGGATCGGTTTCTTGCGGTCCTAAGGCTAACCGGTGGGCGGGCCACGTGCTCGGCAGGCTAGCTGCTCAGCAGGGCAAGGAAGCCCTCGAGCTGCCCGTCCAGGCCGAGCTCCGTCTGCCCTTCCGGAAGCAGGGCGGCCGCGATCTGCGCACCGAGCAGCATGTTGAGCAGCTGGCCGGCGAGGCTGTCGTCGTCGACGCCGGTACTCACGTCCCCGTGATCCCGGGCCTCCGCGAGGTGGCGGCGGATCGCGTCCAGCCACTGCTGCATTGATTCCCGGTGGATCTGCGCCTTTCCGGGGTCGTTGATGGCCTTTTGCCAGAAGGGGATGACGATGCGGGCTTCATTGATCCGTTCCTCATCCAACGGGAGTACCTCGATGCAAAAGGCCCGCAGGGCCGCGAGTCCCGAAAGTCCCGCGGTGACTTCGGCGATGCGCTCGTTGGTCCGGTTGAAGACGTGGCCGAACGCGAAGGTCAGCAGCGTGTCCTTGGTGGGGAAGTATGGCTTGAGGGCGCCGTTTGCGAAGCCTGCCTCGGTGGCGATCTCCCGCATGGTGGCGCTTTCGATGCCCATCCGGGCGATGATCCGCCAGGTCGCATCCACCAGTTCCAGGCGGCGCTCGTCGTGGTCGACAATCTTTGGCACGCGGCCGCTCCCCAATAAATATTTCAGCCCACAGTCTTGTGAGCTATCTTACGTTCGCTTATTCTCTACAACTATAGAAAATAAAAGTCCGACCCGCCAGGGTCCCTGCCAAAGGCCGCCATGACGCTCTCCATCACAGAAACAGCCAGCCCGTTCCGCCTTGCCTCAGCCGCGGAAATCAGCGAGGTGCAAGGCATTCTTCGCTCCGCGGGCCTCCTGGGCCCGGAGAAGCGCATCGCCTATTTGGGGCTGCTGGACCCCGCCCGGAAAAATGATCCTGCCCGCGGAACAAGTGCAGCCCGCGGAACCGGCGGTGAACAGCAAGACCGTCGGTTCCGGGTCTTCATCCATGACGTTTCGGGCGCCCGGCCCCACGACGTCACTGTCTCGGCCACCGGCAGCGAGGTGATTTCCGCCGTCGAACTCGATACCGCGGCCACCGGCGAACTGCCGGTCCTCGAGGAGGAGTTCGAGGTGGTGGAGCAGCTCCTGGCCACCGACGAGCGGTGGCTGACCGCCCTCGCCGCGCGGAACCTGGACGTCAGCAAGGTCAGGGTGGCCCCGCTGTCCGCGGGTGTGTTCGAGTACCCGGAGGAAAAGGGCCGCCGGATACTGCGCGGGCTCGCGTTCGTGCAGGACTTCCCCGAGGACAGCGCCTGGGCCCACCCGGTGGACGGGCTGGTGGCGTACGTGGACGTGGTGAGCAAGGAAGTCACCCGGGTGATCGACACCGGCGTCGTCCCCGTCCCGGCGGAGCACGGCAACTATACCGACCCGGAGCTGACCGGTCCGCTACGCACCACCCAGAAGCCCATCAGCATCACCCAGCCCGAGGGCCCCAGCTTCACGGTGACCGGCGGCAACCACATCGAGTGGGAGAAGTGGAGCCTTGACGTGGGCTTCGACGTCCGCGAGGGCGTGGTGCTGCACAACATCGGATTCCGGGACGGGGACCGGCTCCGGCCCATCATCAACCGGGCGTCGATCGCCGAAATGGTGGTCCCGTACGGCGATCCGTCCCCGATCCGGTCCTGGCAGAACTACTTCGACACGGGGGAGTACCTGGTGGGGCAGTACGCCAACTCCCTCGAGCTGGGCTGCGACTGCCTCGGCGACATCACCTACCTCAGCCCCATCATCAGCGACGCCTTCGGCAACCCCCGCGAGATCCGCAACGGCATCTGCATGCACGAGGAGGACTGGGGCATCCTGGCCAAACACAGCGACCTCTGGACCGGCATTAGCTACACGCGCCGGAACCGCCGCATGGTGATTTCGTTCTTCACCACCATCGGCAACTACGACTACGGCTTCTACTGGTACCTCTACCTCGACGGCACCATCGAATTCGAAGCGAAGGCCACCGGCGTCGTCTTCACCTCCGCATTTCCGGAAGCCGGCTCGGACAACATCTCCCAGCTGGCGCCGGGGCTCGGTGCCCCCTTCCACCAGCACATCTTCAGTGCCCGCCTGGACATGGCCATCGACGGCTTCACCAACAGGGTGGAGGAGGAGGACGTGGTCCGCCAGCCCATGGGCGAGGGCAACCCCCGCGGCAACGCCTTCGCCAGGAAGCGCACCGTGCTGGCGCGCGAGTCCGAGGCGGTCCGCGAGGCCGATGCCCGCACTGGCCGGACCTGGATCATCTCCAACCCCGAATCCCGCAACCGCCTGGGAGAACCGGTGGGCTACAAGCTGCACGCCCACAACCAGCCCACCCTGATGGCCGATCCCGGGTCTTCCATTGCCCGGCGGGCCGCGTTTGCCATCAAGGACCTGTGGGTCACCCGCTACGCCGACGACGAGCGCTACCCGACCGGCGACTTCGTTAACCAGCACTCCGGCGGCGCCGGGCTTCCCGCCTACGTCGCACAGGACCGCGACATCGACGGCCAGGACATCGTGGTGTGGCACACCTTCGGCCTGACCCACTTCCCGCGGGTCGAGGACTGGCCCATCATGCCGGTGGACACGGTCGGGTTCAAGCTCCGCCCCGAAGGCTTCTTCGACCGCAGCCCGGTGCTGGACGTCCCGGCCAACCCGAACATTCAGGGCAGCCACTGCCACGCCGCCGGTTGACGAGCATGGCGCCGCCGGCCACTGCCATGGCTAGGCGGAGGACATGAACGGGTCCCCGGGGGCTGGCCGCATGCTGCACTCCCGCGCTGTCGCGGCGGTGACTGCCGCGTCCTGCGTGGTGCACCTGTGGCTAGTCGCCGGGAACCACCACGGGTTGTGGCTGGGCGCGGTGATGATCGTGATGGTCGGGGTTTGCCTGCCGTGCGCCCTGCACCTCTGGCACGGCGCACGGGAGGCGGCCCTGCGCCAGGTCATGGGCTGCGCCCTGGCCATGACCGCGCTGCACGCCGTCATGTTGCTGGGCACCCCAGTTCTTTCCGGCGCACTCGGCCACTCCCACGCGGGGGCGGCAGCGGACGCAGGTTTGTCGGGGTCGGGCGCCGCCGGGCTGATGGCCATGGTCGTCCTGGAAATTACGACGGCGTTCCTCGCAGCGACGCTGCTAGCCCGCCTGCGCTCCGTCCCCCGCACGGCTGCGGCGGCGGCACGCTGAGCGGGCAGCGCCAAACAAAAGCAACGGGTGCGTTCCGCAGAACGCACCCGTTGCCATGCCCGCGGACTTACGGGGCCAGCCGGCGGAATTCCGAACCGAAATGCACCAGCGGGTCCGGAGTCTCGGCCGGCTCCGCTCCGGTGCCCATCGCCAGCACCTCGCCCACAACAAGCAGATGCGTGGCAGCAGTGTGGACCGCAACGGTGCGCAGCTCGAAGTAGGCGAGGCAGCCGTCGATGACCGCAGATCCTGTTGCCGGTCCGCGGCGGAACGGCACCTGCGCCAGCAGTCCGTGCAGGGGTGTCCCCGGGCTGGCCAGCCAGGCTGCAGTGCCCTGGTGCTTGCCGGAGAGGACGCTCAGTGCCCAGGTGCCCGACTCCTCCACGGCCTCCCCAATGCGGGATTCCGCGTACAGGCTGACCAGCATGGTCGGCGGGTCGTAGGACACAGTGAGGAAAGCGCTGACCGTGGCGGCGTAATCGCGGTTCCTCAGCCGCGTAGAAATGACGGCGACTCCCGCGGTGATGTCCGAACTCAGCCTGCGGTACAGGTCCACGTCGGCGTCCAACGGCCCCTGGCCCAGCTGGTGTGCGTCCAGCGGCCCTGAAGTTTCCATGAAGCCATCGTGCCACGTGGGGCGTTTGTTCATGCTGTTAAGAGTGTGACGGAACCACTACGGCTGTGGCGCATCTAACGCAATGGCAACCCAGTATCTGTAAGCCAATGGCCCGCCGTCGTTAACCCTCCGTTCACCTCGGACCCCAAAACTTGTTACCTGCGGCCCATAACTTCAGTGAAGGTACAAAAAGTACGCAGCTCACGTTCGGACGTCTCCGGTCCGCACCGCATCGAAAAACCCTGGAAGGGGTACACCCAGTGAAGGCACTCCGCTTCGGCCGCCACGCGGCAATCGCTGTTATCGCCGCTGGCGCACTCGCGCTCACCGCCTGTGGTTCAGACAATGCCACGAACACCGCCCCGTCAGCCAGCGCCTCAGCCGCCGGCACCAAGGTCACCGGCACCCTGACCGGCATCGGCTCCTCCGCGCAGGGCGCGGCCATGGATGTCTGGAAGACCAACTTCGCCTCCGCCAACCAGGGCGCCACCGTGCAGTACTCCCCGGACGGCTCCGGCGCCGGCCGCAAGGCCATCCTCGACGGTTCGGCACAGTTCGCCGGTTCCGACGCCTACCTGAAGGACGAGGAACTGGCCTCGGCCAAGAAGGTCTGCGGCCCCGAGGGTGCCATCGAGATCCCCGTCTACATCTCGCCGATCGCCGTTGCCTTCAACCTGCCTGACATCACCGAGCTGAAGCTGGACGCCCCCACCGCGGCCAAGATCTTCCGCGGCGAGATCGCCAAGTGGAACGACCCCGCCATCGCCGCCCTGAACCCGGACGCCAAGCTTCCGGACCTGGCCGTCACCCCCGTGAGCCGTTCTGACGACTCCGGCACCACCAAGAACTTCACCGAGTACCTCTCCGCTGCCGCCCCCGAGGTCTGGAAGGACAAGGCCGACGGCATCTGGCCTGCATCCCTGAAGGGCGAGAACGCCAAGGGCACGTCCGGCGTCGTCAAGACCGTCACCGACACCCCGGGCGCCGTGACCTACGCGGACGACTCCGCCGTTGGCGGCAAGCTGGGCACCGCCCAGATCAAGGTCGGCTCCGAGTTCGTCAAGATCTCCCCGGAAGCTGCTTCCAAGGCAGTCGACGCCGGCAAGGCTGTTGAAGGCCGCGCCGACACCGACGGTGCCATCAAGCTTGACCGCACCACCACCGAGGCCGGTGCCTACCCGGTGGTCCTGGTTTCCTACCACATCGTCTGCTCCACCTACGACAAGCAGGAAACTGTCGACCTGGTCAAGGCATTCGAGAACTACGTAGTTTCCGAAGAGGGCCAGAAGGCTGCCGCCGAGTCCGCCAAGTCGGCGCCGATCTCCGCCACCCTGGCAGAGAAGGCCACCAAGGCCATCGAATCCATCAAGGTCAAGTCGTAACCACTTGCCTGTTCGCCGAAGTTCCCCGCCCAGCCGCCAGGCAGGGCGGGGAACTTAGCCGTGTAAAGCGCGGTTTCCGCACGATCACCTCCGACACATCATCAACACCGAAGGGCCGGGTATGACCACCACCTCCCTGACCAGTTCCCGAGGCGCCGGCCGCGCCGGGGATAAAGTCTTCTCCGGAGCGGCCCTCGCGGCAGGCTGCCTGATCCTGGCCGTCCTGTTCGGCGTGGCGCTCTTCCTCGTCATCCAGGCGGTTCCCGCCTTCACGGCCCCGGCCGCGGACATCCAGGGCGGCGAGGGCTTCTTCGCGTACATCTGGCCGATCGTCGTCGGCACGCTCATTGCTGCCATCATCGCCCTGGCCATCGCCACGCCGGTGTCCATCGGCGTCGCCCTCTTTATCTCACACTTCGCCCCGCGCGGTCTCGCGTCCGGCCTCGGCTACGTGATCGACCTGCTCGCCGCGATCCCCTCCGTCATCTACGGTGCATGGGGCGCCGCCTTCCTGGCCCCGCAGATTTCGCCCGCCTATGCGTGGCTGGCAGCGAACATGGGCTGGCTGCCCATCTTCCACGGCCCCGCCTCCGCCACGGGCAAGACCATCCTGACTGCCGGCGTCGTGCTGTCCGTGATGGTCATCCCCATCATCACGTCGCTGTCCCGCGAGATCTTCCTCCAGACCCCCAAGCTGCACGAGGAAGCAGCCCTCGCGCTGGGCGCCACACGCTGGGAAATGATCAAGATGTCGGTCCTGCCGTTCGCCCGGCCGGGCATCATCAGCGCCGTCATGCTGGGCCTCGGCCGCGCCCTGGGTGAAACCATGGCCGTCGCGCTCGTGCTGTCCTCCGGCGCGCTCACCGCCAGCCTGATCCAGTCCGGCAACCAGACCATCGCCGCCGAGATCGCCCTGAACTTCCCCGAGGCCAGCGGCCTCAAGGTGAGCACGCTGATCGCCGCGGGCCTGGTCCTGTTCGTGATCACCCTCGCCGTCAACATGATCGCCCGGTGGATCATCAGCCGGCACAAAGAATTCTCGGGAGCCAACTAAATGACCTCCACCCTGACACCGGTCCGCAAGCGGTCCGCCCTGACCAAGGGCCAGCTGCCCAAGTACGCGCCCTACGTGGTCCTGGGCGTCGCGCTGGTCCTTGGCGCCGCCATCCTTGCCCTGATCGGATTCAATGCCTTCGGGTGGGGAGTCGTCTCCGCGATCCTGTTCGCCGCAGGTCTGGTCGCTTGGAGCGCCGCCGTTGAAGGGGCGCGCAAGGCCAAGGACAAGCTGGCCACCTGCCTGGTGGTGGGGGCCTTCCTGGTCGCGCTGCTCCCGCTGATCTCCGTCATCTGGACCGTCATGGTCAACGGCATACCGGGCCTGCTGACCCCCGGGTTCCTGGGCAAGTCGATGAACGGCGTCACCGGCGTCTACGACAACAGGGCCGCAGAGGGCACCGGGCCCGTGCTCGGCGGCATCTACCACGCACTCGTCGGCACGCTGCAGATCACCCTGCTGGCCACCGTGATCTCCGTTCCGGTGGGCCTGCTGACGGCCATCTACCTCGTCGAGTACGGCAACGACCGCCCGCTGGCCCGCGCCATCACGTTCTTCGTGGACGTCATGACCGGCATCCCGTCCATCGTTGCCGGCCTCTTCTCCGCCGCGTTCTTCTTCGCGGTAGTGGGGCCCGGCACCAAGACCGGCGCCGTCGCCGCCGTCGCACTGTCCGTGCTGATGATCCCGGTGGTGGTCCGCTCCAGCGAGGAAATGTTGAAGATCGTCCCCAACGAGCTCCGCGAAGCCTCCTACGCGCTGGGCGTCCGCAAGTGGCGGACCATCCTCAAGGTGGTCATTCCGACGGCGATCTCCGGCATTGCGTCCGGCGTCACCCTGGCGATCGCCCGGGTTATCGGCGAAACCGCCCCCATCCTGGTGACTGCGGGGTTCGCCACGAGCATCAACAACAACGTGTTCGGCGGGTGGATGGCGTCCCTGCCGACGTTCATCTACACCCAGATCCTGAACCCCACCTCCCCGTCCAACCCGGATCCGTCGTCGCAGCGGGCGTGGGGTGCTGCCCTGGTCCTCATCATCCTGGTGATGCTGCTCAACCTTGGCGCCCGCCTGATTGCCCGCGTCTTCGCCCCGAAGACAGGCCGCTAGGCCGGACCGCATTTCGGCTCGAGAAGCCGGGATCTAGACTTCATTTCATACCCAGCAAGTTAAGGAACATCATGTCCAAGCGCATCGACGTCAAAGACCTGAACGTGTACTACGGCAATTTCCTGGCCGTCGAAGACGTCAGCATCAACATCGAGGCCAAGTCCGTCACGGCGTTCATTGGCCCCTCGGGCTGCGGCAAGTCCACCTTCCTGCGCACGCTGAACCGCATGCACGAGGTGCTGCCGGGCGCCCGGGTTGAGGGTGAGGTGCTGCTCGACGGCGACAACCTGTACGGACCCGGCGTGGACCCGGTGACGGTGCGGTCCCAGATCGGCATGGTGTTCCAGCGGCCCAACCCGTTCCCCACCATGTCCATCCGCGACAACGTCCTGGCCGGCGTGAAACTGAACAACCAGAAGATCTCAAAGGGTGAGGCCGATGCCCTGGTGGAGCGCTCGCTCCGCGGCGCCAACCTCTGGAACGAGGTCAAGGACCGCCTGGAGAAGCCCGGCTCGGGACTGTCCGGCGGCCAGCAGCAGCGCCTCTGCATTGCCCGCGCCATTGCCGTGGAGCCGCAGGTGATCCTCATGGATGAGCCCTGCTCCGCCCTGGACCCGATCTCCACCCTGGCCGTTGAGGACCTCATCAACGAGCTCAAGGACCAGTACACCGTGGTGATCGTGACCCACAACATGCAGCAGGCCGCGCGCGTCTCGGACAAGACGGCGTTCTTCAACATTGCCGGCACCGGCAAGCCGGGCAAGCTCATCGAGTTCGCCGAGACCAGCACCATCTTCAACAACCCGAGCCAGAAGGCCACCGAGGACTACGTCTCCGGCCGCTTCGGATAATCCCCAGCCGCACCCCGGACTCGCACGCTCGCCCGGGGACCCCTGCGGCTGTGGGCCCAACCACCGGCTCCCAGCCTTCGCAAGCTCAGGCCGGGGCCCTCGCCGGCGTGGGCCCACCCCGCGTTGGTCTTTCAGATTCCAATCAGCGGGGAGAGCGCCAGCTCGAGGACGAAGGCTCCGGCGGCCGTGGTGACGGGCGTCAGGACCCACAGGGACAGAATCCGCGTCACCAGTTTGCGGTGGCTGGTGGCGAACTGCTGGTTTTCGCCGGCGCCGAGCACGGCGGAGGTGACCGTGTGGGTGGTGGACACGGGCCAGTGCAGCCCGATGGCGCCAATGAACAGCAGCAGCGCACTGAAGCCCTGGGCCACCACGCCGCGCAGCGGATCGATCCGGGTGAGGCGGTAACCAATGGTGTGCGAGATGCGCCAGCCGCCGAACATCGTGCCCAGCGTGATGGTGGCTGCGGACAGCAGCGCCACCCAGATCGGCAGCGAGCCGCCGTCGGAATAGCCGGCGGCCAGCAACGCCAGGATGAGGACAGCGCTGACCCGCTGGCCATCCTGCAGCCCGTGGCCAAAGGCCACAGCCCCTGCGGCGATGGACTGGGCGGCCCGGAACCGCTTGTTGACCACGCTCGGCTGGGTGTAGCGCGCAGCCCAGGTGACGGGAAACACCAGCAGGTAGGCGGCGATGAAGGCAATTACAGGGGAGAGGACCAGGGGGAGGACCACCTGGAACAGGAGCGACTGGTCCACGTTGCTCACTGAATTGCCGCCCACCAGCACGCTGGCGGTTCCGGCCCCGGCCAGTCCACCCACCAGGGCATGCGTGGAGGAGGAGGGGATGCCCCGCCACCACAGGAAGATGCCCCAGGCGCACGCGCTGGCAAGGCCGGCGGCGATGATGGTCAGGCCGCTGTTCCCCGGCGGAAGGGAAATCCAGTTCTGGCTGATGGCCACGGCCAGGCCGGCGCTGAGAAGCGCGCCGACGAGGTTGAAAAGCGCGGCCAGCAGGACGGCCACGGTGGGGGTCAGGGCGCGCGTGCGCACGGCCAGGGCCACAGACGTGGACACGTCCCGGAAGCCGTTGATGAAGGAAAAAGCCGAAGTGAGGAGCACCACCAGGGCGAAGATGGCCAGCGTCAACTCAGGATTCCTTGACGATGATGCTGCCCACCTGGGTGGCGATGCGGCGCATGTCCTTGGTGACGTCCACCAGCTGGTTGGCGATGTCCCGGTTGCGGGCATACTGGGCTGATTTCATGTCCTTGAGCATGTCCGCGACCCAGACGCGGTGCGTCCGTTCCGCGCGCTTGGCCAGCCGCAGGACCTCGATCCAGTAGTCCTCAAGGTCGTCCAGGTTGTTCAGCCGGCGCATGGCGTCAGCGGTCAGCTCGGCCTGGCGGCTGATGATCTCCAGCTGATCGGCCGCGCGCTTCGGCAGCCGGTCCAGGTTGTAGAGCGCCACCAGCTCGGCCGCGGCGTCCAGCTTCTCGATGGCTTCGTTCAGGCTCTGCGACAGGGCATACATGTCCTCGCGCGGGAGCGGATTCACAAAGCTGGTGCGCATGTGGGTCAGCAGGGCGAAGTGCAGCTCGGCGGACTTCGCCTCGTGGTTGTGCATGTCCTCCACCAGCCGGTGGTGTTCGGTGGCTGGCGCGCCCAGGATTTCCGCCATGGTGGCGCTGGCAAAAACGATCTGCCGGGCCAGCTGCGACAGAAGGTTCAGGCCTGCCGGCTCCTGGGGAAAAAGGCGCAGCTTCATGAGTACCGGTCTCCGGAGGATTGTCAGGGCGGGACGCCGCGGGAGGTTTTGACTTGACGTCGGAGCCGCAGCTAGTCAGTACTTTACCGGCACCTGCAGGAGGGCATAAAAATGGTGCCGAACCGGATACGCCTCTCGGCGGTAGGCCGCTCTAGGCGGCTAAATGTTGAAGCCCGGGGGTTTCGCGGTTCGGCACCAGTTTCAGTGTTCTACTTTGGCTGAGCCAAGTCAACATTGACAGATCGGGCCTGATGGGTCAGTCGAGCTCACCCAGCCGCCAGGCATTGGCGGCGTGTTCCAGGTCCTCTGCTGTCTTCACGAGCAAGTGCGAGTTGCGCGTCAGCTTGCGTGCGTGGCTCTCGTTTGAGTGCTCCGCACCGTCCGCGAGCGTGGCCTGGCCGAGGGCCACCACACGGCAGAACGCGGCGGACCGCTCCAGCGCAACGTCGAAATCGCCGTCGAAGGCCCCGGACAGGATCGCGTCCGCCATGCTCTTCATTTCATCGGCGCCCGGCGGTTCGGCCGCGCCGGCCACCACATGGGAGACCTGCGCGGTGTCCTTGCCGGCCTTGAAATAGACGGAGATGCGCTCGGGGTCCTGCACCGTTGCGGCGCGGAGGGCATAGAGCCGCCACAGCGCACCGGGCAGCGAGCGTGCCGGGCTTTCCGCCCACATCTCCGCAATCGCCTCAAGGCCCTGCTCGTCGGCCAGCTTGACCAGCCGTTTGGTGATGACGGGATCATCGCTGTCCCGCCCGTGGCGCACCAGGGCCTGGGCGGCCAGGTGCGCAGCTTCCGAGACACGCGCCGGATCGGCGCCGCCTGCGAAAGGTTCGAAATCAATGGGCGCAAAAGGCTTCGGTTTGTGGTGCCGCTCCGCCCCGCCCGGGCCGCTTGTTCCTGCGTTCTGGCTCATGGTCCCACGCTACTCCTGCGGGGAACCGGAATCGAGCGTCGGGATCCGGAGCCTGCGTATCCGAACCAGCGGCCATCCGCAGCCCGGAACCCTTGCCGCTTTCCGGAAGAAGACACGTTCGACGGCGGCTGCGGGAGCCGTGCAGAAGTCGCCACCGTCTGGGGTACAGTATTAAACGTCCAGAAATGGACTGGAACTGTTTCGCATTTTGCAGGCAGTTTGGGCCTTTAGCTCAGTTGGTAGAGCATCGGACTTTTAATCCGTGGGTCGTGGGTTCGATCCCCACAGGGCCCACTCTTTTAGCGAAGAGTGGAAAGTCCCCGGCTTCCTGGCAACAGGAAGCCGGGGACTTTTTATTTGCGCGGCTAGCTCGCTGCGGGCAGGGTCTTGTCAGGGACCTGCTGGTCCTGGCGATTCCTCGCCGGACAGCCCAGCGGGCCCGCTTCTGCCCCTGAAGTTTCTGCCACCGCATCCAGGCCGGTCTCCTTCGGTGCGGGCGTCACATCCAGCCCGAACAGTGTCTCAAGCGCGGCGGTGTACTCGTCCTGGCGGCCGGCTGCCGCCAGTTCGCGCGCCCTGGTGGTGGGTACGTGCAGGAGCTGCCTCACCACTCGCCGCAGGGCGAATTCCACCGCTTCCGCCGTGGCCGTGCAGCCGTGCTGGTTCTTCACCCGCTCCACTTCACCGGCCAGCACCGACTGCATGTGTTCACGCAGCGCGACGATCGACGGGTCCAGGAGCCGCGCCTGCCGGTCCTCCTCGAACCTCGCGGCAGCTTGCCGGACAAGCTCATTGGCCTGCCGGACGACGTCGGTTTGTTCACGCGGCGAAGCCAGCAGCACATCCTCCAGCGTGATGAGGTCCAGGCCGGGCAGTTCATCCACGTCGCTTTGGAAGTCCCGGCTGAGGGCGAGGTCGACGACGATGAGCGGGTGGGCGGCGCCCCGCCGGAAGGTCCGAAAATCCTCGGAGCTGAGCCGGCGCGCGCGGCCGCTGCACCCGATCACCACATCCGCACCGCGGACGGCATCAGGCAAGGCCTCGGCGGTGAGTCCGGCGGCGCCCCGGGCTGACGCAAAGATCTCCGCCCGTCCGGACCAGGAAAATACGGACACCGACGAGCATGCCCTCGCCGCCAGGAGCGCGAGGGTGGAACCGGCGTAGGCACCGGTGCCGATGACCACCACTGACAGGCCGGACAGGTTCTCGCGTCCCAGCCTGGACAGAGCCAGGTCCAGGGCAACGGACACCATGGAGCGGCCGGCATCACCCAGGGCCGTCAGCGATCCGACTTCGCGGGCAGCGCGGGAGGCTGCCTGGAAAAGCCTGACCAGTGCTCCGCTGGCAGCTTTGGCCTCCTGGGCGGAGGCAAGCGCGCGGCGCAGTTGCCCGGCAATTTCCCGCTCGCCCACCACAGCCGAGTCAAGGCCGGCGCCCACCGAGAAGAGATGCCCGGTCATGGCGGTGCCCGTCAGGCACTCAAGTGCCCGGCCGAGCTCGCCGGGGGTAACGCCGGTACAGGTGCTGATCATAGCCAGCACGCGCTCCATGGTGACGTCCGGATCCGCGTCCGGAGCTACGTCACAATAGACCTCGAACCGGTTGCATGTGGCAAGCACGACCGCTCCGGCCACGCCGTCCACACCCGCAATAACGTCCGAAGTAATGCGGACGGGTCCCGAACCGAGCCGCGCCAGGAACTCCAGGCCGGACCCCCGGCCTTCCTCGTCGCCAACCGGTTCGGGACCCCCGTCTCCCCGCCGGGGAACGGACCCCCGGCAGGGCGTGCGGGCATGATGGGAAACCACAAGAGCAAACTGCCGTTCTGTCGGGGGTAATCCCTCGATGGATCCCCCTGCACCCTGCAACAATCCGGCCCCCTTTCGCCGCAAACGTTCCCCATCGTGTCCTGCCGCGCCACTTGGTTGCCGCCCCGGGTGGTGGCACCGCGCGGCCACCGCTTCCGGACCGGTCCCGCCGGTGTCCGCCGCTACGAGGACACCGCCGGTTGTCGCTGGGACCAGGCGCCGTTGCCTGGCCCCAGAGCCAAGAGACCTTGCAGAAAGGGTGGGCGACCCACCTTGGGAAATTCTTGACGGGCGGGGCGGCCTGCATTCTGCAACGATGTATCCAAAAGATGTAAGTGAGAACGATGTTTGCCGCGAAAGGTGCCTCGCATGGCCGTGACAATGAACGATGTTGCCCGCGCGGCCGGAGTTTCCCTGAAGACCGTGTCGAATGTGCTCAACAACTATGAGTTCATTCGGCCTGCCACCCGGCAGAAAGTGCTGGACGCCATCTCGGAACTCGGCTACGAGGCCAACCTGACGGCGCGGAGCCTGCGTTCCGGAAAGTCCCGCATGCTGGGGCTCGTAGTATCCGACCTTTCCGTGCCGTACTACGCAGAGCTTGCTTCCAAGCTCATGACGGCGGCAGCGGCCCGGGACTACCGCGTGGTGGTGGAGCAGTCCTCGGCGACCCGGGCCAACGAGCTCACTGCCCTGCACGGATCCCTGAGCCAGCTGACGGACGGGCTCCTGTTCACGCCATTGGTGCTCGACGCGGACGCCGTGGCCTCGGCACGGCGCGGAACCAAGCCGCTCGTGATGCTCGGCGAGCATATCGACGACCCGCGGTTCGACCTCGTCACCATGAAGAATGTCGCGGCGGCCAAGGCCATGACAGCCCACCTCCTCGCGGGAGGCCGGCGCCGTATTGCCGTGATCGGTGCCGTGCCCGCGGACCGTTCCGGTTCGCCCGGCCTTCGGCTTGCCGGATACCGGGAAGCGCTGGCCGAGGCTGACGTCGCCTTTGATCCGGCCCTGATTGTGCCTGCGGATTGGCGCCGTGATGGCGGGGCGTCGGCTGTGGCACGGCTGCTGGAGGGCGGCCAGCCGTTCGACGCCGTCTTCGGGTTGAATGACGCCCTGGCCCTGGGCGCGATGCATGAGCTGCTGATCCGCGGAATCAAGGTTCCCGGGGACGCAGCCGTGGCGGGGTTCGATGACATCGATGAGGCACGGTTCTCGTCGCCGTCGCTGACCACGGTTGCTCCGGGCATGAACGAGATCGCCGAGCGGTCGGTGCAGCTGCTGATCGACCGCATCGAGGGGACCGAGAAGGCCTCCGGGGGTGTGCATATGGAAGCGCAATTCGAACTGAGGATCCGTGGATCGGCGCCGGCACCGGCGGGAGGCAGTAAGGTGCATCCATGATTGCCCTGCTCATCATCGACATGCAGAACGCCTACTTCGAGGCAGCGGAACTGGCAGCCCAGCGGGAGCGGCTGGTCAACTCCTGCAACAGGCTGCTGGAGGGGTTCACGTCCGGCGGACACAAGGTTCTGCTGGTTGGCACCGAGCACGAGCGGGACAAGTCAACATGGACCCTGAGCATGCTGGACGACGATCAGGGCTTCATCTTCCGCGGCAGTAACCAGGCGGAGGCTGTTCCCGGGCTCGCCACCGATGGCCTGCCGCAGCTGACCAAGACCCGGGACAGCGCCTTCATGGGGACCAACCTGCTGTCCCGCCTGCGGAACTGGGGCGCCGACGAAGTGGTGCTGGCCGGCGTCTCCACCCACAACTGCATCGCCCAGACCGGAGCAGACGCCTTCGCCCACAACATCCGGGTTACGTACGCCCAGGACGCCATGGCGTCGGAGGACAGCCAGGACGCCGCGGACATGCTGCGCATCCTGTCCACCACATACCGCCAGCCCGTCCAGTCGAGCGCTGAAATCCTCGTCCGGATCAGGGAGTATTCCGCGGCGGCCGCTGAGGGCCGGACCTGACATCTCTGAAACGTGGCTGAAACGAACGGGGCTTAGTCTGGGTCCCACGCCGATCCGCAGGCCGTTGAAGGGATCCTTATGCATCTGCTGCCCCGTGAGCAGGAAAAGCTCATGATCGTGGTCGCCGCCGACCTCGCCCGCAGGCGGCAGGCGCGCGGACTCAAGCTGAACTATCCCGAAGCTGTGGCAATCATCAGCTATGAGCTGATCGAGGGTGCCCGGGACGGCCGCACCGTGGCCGAGCTGATGAGCTACGGCACCACGCTGCTCAGCCGCGACGACGTCATGGAGGGCGTGCCGGAGATGATCCACGATGTCCAGATCGAAGCCACCTTTCCCGACGGCACCAAGCTGGTCACCGTCCACAGTCCCATCCGATAGGGGAGGCCATGATTCCGGGAGAGTACGTCCTGCGTCCTGAACCGCTGGTCATCAACACTGGCCGGGAGGCGATCGACGTCGTCGTCCTTAACACCGGCGACCGGCCGGTACAGGTGGGCTCGCACTATCATTTCGCGGAGGCAAACCCGGCGCTGGAATTCGACCGAGCCGCCGCCTACGGGCGCCGCCTGGACATTCCCGCGGGAACCGCCGCGCGGTTTGAACCGGGCGACAGCAAGACTGTCCGGCTGATCCGGCTGGCCGGGAGCCGGGAGGTCCATGGCCTCAGCAACGCGGTCAACGGGCGCCTCGACGACGGCCCGGACACCACTGGCCAGGACGTTAGCGGCCGGGAGGGGGAAGACCGATGAGTTTCGAATTGTCCCGCAGGCAGTACGCGGACCTTTACGGTCCGACGACGGGCGACGCCATCCGCCTCGCGGACACCGATCTGTTCCTGGAAATCGAGAAGGACCTCACCAACTACGGTGAGGAAGTGGTGTTCGGCGGCGGCAAGGTCATCCGGGACGGCATGGGCCAGAACGGCCAGGCCACCCGGGATGAGGACGTCCCGGACACCGTCATCACCAACGTTGTGGTGCTGGACTACACAGGCATCTACAAGGCCGACGTCGCGCTGAGGGACGGCCACATCTTCAGGATCGGCAAGGCGGGCAACCCACAGATCGCCGACGGCGTGGACATCGTCATCGGCGCCAGCACGGAGATCATCGCAGGGGAACGCAAGATCCTTACCGCCGGGGGCGTGGACACGCACATCCACTTCATTTCCGCAGACCAGGTGGCCACTGCCCTCAGCAGCGGCGTGACCACCATGGTCGGCGGCGGGACGGGACCGGCCGAAGGCACCAAGGCCACCACGGTCACCCCGGGAAAGTGGCACATCCAGCGGATGCTGCAGGCCGCCGAGGGGCTTCCCGTTAACATCGGGCTGCTCGGCAAGGGGCACGCTTCCGCCGTAGAGCCGCTGGCCGAGCAGATCCGCGCGGGCGCGGTGGGCCTCAAGGTCCACGAGGACTGGGGTTCCACCACATCCTCGATCGACACCTCGCTGACGGTGGCGGACCAGTTTGACGTGCAGGTGGCCATCCACACGGACACGCTGAACGAATGCGGCTTCGTGGAGGACACCATCCGGGCCATCGGCGGGCGCGTCATCCACACCTTCCACACAGAGGGTGCCGGGGGCGGGCATGCGCCGGACATCATCAGGATCGCAGGCCTGCCGAACGTGCTTCCGGCCTCCACCAACCCCACGCTGCCCTACACCCGCAACACCATCGAAGAGCACCTGGACATGCTCATGGTGTGCCACCACCTCAATCCGGACATTCCGGAGGATGTGGCGTTCGCTGATTCCCGCATCCGCGCCGAGACCATCGCGGCCGAAGACGTCCTGCAGGATCTCGGCATCTTCGCCATCACGTCGTCTGACTCCCAGGCCATGGGACGCGTGGGCGAGGTGATTACGCGCACCTGGCAGGTGGCGGACAAGATGAAGAAGCAGCGCGGCGTCCTCAAGGACCCCGCCGGCGCCGCCCACGGGAGTGCGGACAGCGACAACTTCCGGCTGAAGCGCTACGTGGCGAAGTACACCATCAACCCGGCCATCGCCCAGGGCATGGCCGGGTCCGTCGGCTCCGTGGAGGAGGGCAAGTTCGCCGACCTGGTGCTCTGGGATCCGGCGTTTTTCGGCGTGAAGCCCGAGCTGGTCCTCAAGGGCGGCCAGATCGCCTACGCCCTGATGGGTGACGCCAACGCATCCATCCCCACGCCCCAGCCGCGAACCATGCGGCCCATGTTCGCCACCTGCGGCAGGGCGCTGCAGAAGTCGTCCATCACCTTCCTGTCCCAGGCAGCCATCGACGCGGGCGTACCGGAGGAACTGGGCCTGGAGAAGGTCATCCGGGCCGTTTCCGGCATCCGCACCCTGACCAAGGCGGACCTGAAGTACAACGACGCCACGCCCGACATCCAGGTGGACCCGGAAACCTACGCGGTGGCCGTTGACGGCGAAGAGGTCACCTGCGAACCGTCGGATGTGCTGCCCATGGCGCAGCGGTACTTCCTCTTCTAGGAGCCCCACGTGATTATCGAAAAGATCCTCGGCAACCTGCATGACCAGCCTGCGGACTCCTACTTCGGGCTGCACCGGGAGAAGGTGGTGCTGCCCAGCGCCCAGCTGGTCAAGCGCATCCAGCGCGTCACCACCGACCACGGCAACGAAATCGGCATCAGGCTTCCTGCCGGATCGCCGGACCTCCGCGACGGCGACGTGCTGCACCTGGCCGAAACCAACCTGATCGTCATTTCCGTGCTGCCCACCGACGTCCTGGTCATCGCACCCCGGACCATCCACGAGATGGGCGTCGTGGCGCATTCCCTCGGTAACCGGCACCTGCAGGCGCAGTTCTTCGATGCGTCCTCCGAGTATGGCGCCGAGGTCATGGTGTGCCAGTACGACCACACCGTCGAGGACTACCTCAAACACGTCGGAGTGCCCTACGACCGCCAGGAACGCGTCATGCCAGTGCCTTTCCGCCATGCCGAACACAGCCACTAACTCCTATCAGCTGGCACTGCAGCAGCTCACTGACTCCGCGCTTCCTACCGGGGCTTTTGCGCACTCGCTGGGGTTCGAGACCTACATCGAGCGGGGGGTCGTTCGGGATGAGGAGTCATTCGGGGTGTGGCTGGAGGCGTTTCTATCCCAGCAGCTGACCTATTCGGATGCGCTCGCTATGCGGTTTTTGTATGCGGGGGTGCCTGTGGGGGAGCTCGATGGGTTGCTTACTGCGCAGCTTTTGCCGCGGCAGGTGCGGGAGGCCAGCGTCAAGATGGGCAACCGGCTGATCGACATCGGGACGGAGGTGTTCCCGTCTCCGGAGTTGGCGGAGTACCGGGAGCTGGTGAGCGGGGGCCGGGCCGCCGGCCATCAGCCGCTGGCGTTCGCCGTCGTCGCCCGTTCCCTCGGTGTCCCGCCGGCTGAGGCGATTGCCGCCCACCTTTTCGCCGCCGTCACCTCGCTGACGCAAAACGCGGTCCGTGCCATCCCGCTTGGGCAGACCGCCGGCCAGCGGGTGCTGCGGAACGCGCACGACGGCGTTGCTGCCGCGGTCGAGCGGGCCGCCCGCCTGACGCCGGACGACTTCGGGGCGGTCAGCCCCGGACTGGAGATTTCGCAGATGAGGCATGAGCGCCAGCGTGCCCGCATGTTCATGAGCTAACTGTGCTTTTTGACCTAGGAGGACAAGATGACTGAACCCATCAAGATTGGCATCGGCGGCCCCGTCGGCGCCGGAAAAACCCAGCTCGTGGAGCGGCTGACGCGGCACATGAGCGGGGAGATTTCCATGGCCGCCATCACCAACGACATCTACACAATCGAGGATGCGAAGATCCTGGCGGCCAACGGCATCCTGCCCGAGGACCGCATCATCGGCGTCGAAACCGGCGGCTGCCCGCACACCGCCATCCGCGAGGACACGTCCATGAACACGGCCGCCATCGAGGAGCTCAAGCAGCGGCACCCGGACCTGCAGGTGATCTTCGTGGAGTCCGGCGGCGACAACCTCTCCGCCACCTTCAGCCCCGAACTGGTCGACTTCTCGATCTACATCATCGACGTCGCACAGGGCGAGAAGATCCCGCGCAAGGCCGGCCAGGGCATGATCAAGTCCGACCTCTTCATCATCAACAAGACGGACCTCGCCCCGCACGTCGGCGCCGACCTCGCCATCATGGAACGGGACTCCAAGGAATTCCGCGGCGCCAAACCCTTCTGCTTCACCAACCTCAAAACGGACGAAGGCCTCGAACACGTCATCAACTGGATCCGGCGCGATGTCCTGATGCTCGACCTGGCGCAGTGAGCTCGACGGCGATGGTGCCACCGGCGGCTTCGCCTTGCGGTGTGCTTGAGCTCGTCATCAGCGAACGTGGTGGGCGTTCCATTGCGTCTCGGCAATTTCACGAAGGTGCACTTCGGGTGCTTCGGCCGCACTATCTGGATGACTCTGGACAGGTTTGCTACGTCGTCGTGAATCCGGGCGGGGCTTATTTGGGGGCTGATCTCTATGTGATGGACGTGGAGGTGGGGAACGGGGCGGACCTGCTGCTCACCACGCAGTCCGCCACGAAGATCTACCGGACTCCGGGGTCGTTTGCCGAGCAGCGGATGACCATCCGGCTGGGCGAGGGGGCCAGGCTGGAGCTGGCGCCGGACCAGGTCATCGCCTACCGGGAAGCGAGCTACCGGCAGAGCACCCACATCACGGTGCGGCCGACGTCGAGCCTGGTGATGGCCGAGGTGATCACTCCGGGATGGTCCCCGGACGGAGCCTCCTTCCGGTACGAGGAGCTGCGGCTCCGCAGCGAGATCTTCGTGGAGGCGGACGGGGGCACCCGGCTGCTCGCCCTGGACAACCTGCTGATCCGGCCGCCGCTGGACGATGTCACCGGAACGGGCTTCATGGAAGGCTACAGCCACCTCGGCTCCCTGGTGGTGGTGGACGCCCGCGTGGACCAGGCGCTCGCCGACGAACTGCACCGGCTGGCAGATGGGTTCGACGCCTACACAGGCGTCTCGCTCGGTGCCACAATGGACGGCATCACGGCACTGGTGCTGAGGTCCCTGTCCAACAGCACCGAAAAACTCAATACGCTATTGGGTGGCTGCAGCGGCCTTCTCCGCCAACGCTGGTACGGCCAGGCGCCCCTGAACCTGAGGAAGTACTGATGACTGCCTTGACCCAGTTCGCCACCATGTACCGCGAGCGTGAGCAGTTACCGCTCCGGGCGCGCCTGCTGGCCACGTTTGGCGCGGTGGGTTGCCTGCATCTTGCCGCCGTCGTGCTCCTGTTGGCCGGAGCCGCGGCGTCGGGACAGCCGCTGGCGTTCGGCCTGGTGCTCACCGCCTATCTGGCGGGCATCAAGCACAGCTACGACTGGGACCACATCGCCGCGATCGACAACTCCACCCGCAAGTTCGTGGCCCAGCGGCAGGATCCCACGAGTGTGGGATTCGCGTTCAGCCTGGGGCACAGTTCGGTGGTGATACTGGCCGGCGCCCTGGTGGTTTCGGGGGCGTCGCTGGTGGGGAGGTTCATGACCGAGGGCAGCACCGGAAACCTGGTCCTGGGGCTGATCGGCAGCGGCGTTTCCGGCCTGTTCCTGCTGGCCATGGGGATCTTCAACGGGTCGGCGTTCCTCGGTGCCGCGAGGTCCTACCGCAGGGTCCGCGGCGGCGGAACGGTGCTGCCGGCGGAACTCGAGGCCAAAGGTTTTGTGGCCCGCCTAATGGCCAGGCCGCTGTCCAAGGTGCGGCGGCCCCGGAACGTGTACGTGATCGGATTCCTGTTCGGGCTCGGTTTTGACACCGCCACCACCATAGGACTCCTGGTGATGACGACGGCGGCTTCCTTGGCAGGCGTTTCGCCCGCCTCGCTGCTGGCCCTACCGCTCGCATTCACCGCCGCCATGACCCTGTGCGACACGACGAACGGCGTTGCCATGATGCGGATGTACAGGTCGGCCATCCATGACCCCTTGCGCAAGCTCGGGTTCAACGCAGTCGTCACCGGGCTCTCGGCCCTGTCCGCGCTTTTCGTTGCCGTGATCACCCTCGGCGGCTTCTTCAATGCGGCGTTCGGGCTGAAGGACCCGCTTACCGCCTGGCTGGGCAGCATAGATCTGGGCGATGCCGGGCTGCTGCTGGTGGCTGCGTTCCTGGCGCTGTGGGGTGCGGCATCGTGGCGTGGGCGCCGAAGGGCCGCGGCCAAACAGGAAATCAGTTAACCAGCCCCGGCCACGATCCGCCTGTACAGTCCCTTCAGCCCGCCCACGGTGCCGACGACCTGGCCCAGCATGAGCCCGTCCACCACGGCCAGGCTGCACAGCTTCACGATGTCCGCGGGCACCCACAACGCCACGATGCGGCTCCGGAAGATGCTGAAGACGATGTAGGCGACCAGGATGATGATGCCAAGGACATCGAGCTTGCCCACCACGGTCCGGGCGGCGCGGTCCCACTCCAGCCGGAACATGCGGCTGGCCACCAGGCCGACGGCGATGCCTCCCGCCAGGGCTGCCAGGGCCGGCAGTACGGCCGGGGGTGCTGCCAGGAAGAGTTCAATGGCCACCACCACGAGGAGTACCACGAAGATCACCGCGTAGATCCGCATCCGCATCCGGATCTTCCTGTCGACGTGGCGCCGCAGAACATCCCGCCGTTCGTCCCGGGGGAACCGGGTGCGGAACCGGGGGTCCTGGGCAGGGTTGCCGCCGGCGTGTGCGGGCCGTCCGTCCGGGTCGCTCATGCGGCACAGTCTACGCCGGGCAGTGGCCACCTTCGCCTAGTTGCCGAGCTTCGCCCGGAGGCCCCCGATGACCACGTCAAGGCCGAAATCGAAGGCGTGCCCGCCCCTCTCCTCTGACGGCCCGGCATTGCCAAGCGCGCGCTTGAGCGTGGGGTAGCCCTCCGCGGGCGGATCCCACACCACTTCCGGCGCCGCCAGGTCCAGGGCCGCGCCGAGGGCGAAGCTGTCGATGGTGGAGATGCCCGCCACGACGTCGCGCCCTCGGAACCCTGCACTCTCCAGGGCCAGGGCGAGGTCCTCGTAGAGGCCGATGACCGCCGGGTCCGTGATGGACTGCAGTACCAGCAGCGGGGCCAGCCGGGGGTGGCGGGCGAAGGCATCCCGGTATGCGCGGATCAGGATGCGCAGCGCGGCTTCCCAGTCGCCATGGTCCACGGGTGGATACGGCTCCTCGGTGATGATCCGGTGGCGCAGCAGCTCCAGGATCTGGTCCCGGCCGCTGACGTGGTTGTAGATGGAGGACTGGCTCACGCCGATCTTTTTCGCCAGCTTTGGAAAGCTGAAGTCGCCGCTCTCATCGACCAGCTCCAGCGCGGCCGTCGTCAGAGCCTCCACGGATATCAGCGGGAGGAGCGGGCGCCCCATGGAATCTCCTGTCTGCAGCATCGGAACATCGGAACCCAGCCTAGTCTGCGGCACCTGAGGCAGCCGCTTTAAGAAAACTGTTGTGCTCCGCGCCACACGCCCTCATACTAAAACGAAAGCCTTTCGTTTTGGTCGGGCTTCCCCAGAAAGGACGGACCAGTGCCGGAAATCCAAACCAGACCTCCGGCGTCGTCTGCGGACGGCGCCCTCAAGCGCAATGCCCTGGGCACGGGCGGCATTGCCTTCCTCGTCATTTCGGCGGCAGCGCCGCTGACCGTCATGGCGGGCGTTGCCCCGGTGGCCATCAACGTCGGCGGCATCGGCGCCCCGGCGGGCTACCTCCTGGCAGGCCTTGTGCTCACCCTCTTCGCCGTCGGCTTCATGGCCATGACCCGGCACGTGAAGGCGGCCGGCGGTTTTTACACCTACATTTCACTGGCGATGGGCAAGACCGTGGGGCTTGCCTCTGCCATCCTGGCGATCGTCTCCTACAACTGCCTCCAGATCGGCGTCTACGGACTCTTCGCCGTCCAGACCCATGACATGCTCAAGGTGGTCTTCGGGCTCGAGGTGCCCTGGCCGGCGATAGCCCTGGCCGCCGTCGCAGCCGTGTGGTTCCTTGGCTACCGGGGCATCGACGTCGGCGCCAAAGTGCTTGGCGTCCTCCTCGTGGCCGAAACTGGAATCCTCGCCCTGATGGGGGTGGGCATCCTCGGCAGCGGCGGAGCGCACGGAATCAGCGTGGACTCCTTCAGCCCGGAGAACGCGTTCGGACCGGGCGTCCTGGCCATCCTCGGCATCTGCTTCGCCGCCTTCATGGGCTTTGAATCCACCGTGCTGTACCGCTCGGAGGCCCGCGACCCGGACAGGTCGGTGCCCCGCGCCACCTATATCGCCGTCGGTTTCATGTCCGTGTTCTACGCCTTCATCGTCTGGGCCGTGGTGCAGGCCTACGGCGAAGACCGTGCCGTGCAGGCCGCCGGGGAACTGGCCGGCGGAATGTTCTTCCAGACCATCAACCACTATGTGGGGCCCTGGGCCGAGGTGGCGATGTACCTCCTGATCGTCACCAGCGTCTATGCCTCACAGCTGGCCTTCCACAACGCGATCAACCGCTACGTCTACATGCTGGCGCGCGACGGCGTGCTGCCGCCCTTCCTGGGGCAGACCCACCCGAAGTTCAAGTCGCCGCACCGGGCGGGCCAGCTGCAGACCCTCCTGGCCGCCGTGGTCATCACTATCTGCGCCGTCCTCAACGCCGATCCCTACCAGCAGCTGCTGATCTGGGTGAACACCCCGGGGATCTTCGGCATCGTCGGGCTGCAGGGCCTGGTGTCGGTGGCGGCATTCCTCTACCTTCGCCGGAACCCCGACGCCGCGACGCACCGGCTGATGGTCCCGCTCAGCCTGGCGTCGGCCATCCTGCTCTTCGGCGTGGTGCTGCTGATCGGGTTCAACATCGAACTGCTCACCTTTGCCGACGCGCTGACCAACACCGTGCTCATCCTGGTGACCCCCCTCGTCTTTATCGCCGGACTCCTGGCCGCCCGCTGGGTTCGCCGCCACCGGCCGGAAACCTTCGCCCAGATTGGAAGCTTCGAAACCCATGAATCCTGATGTGATCATCCTCGCCGGCACCATCCACACGATGAACGGCCGGCCAGCCTGGAGCCCTGCGCCGCAGGCAGTGGCGGTGCAGGACGGCATGATCGCCGCCGTCGGAACCCGTGCGGACGCGGCGGGATGGCCGGCCGCGGAGGTCATCGACTTCGGCGACGCCGTGCTGGCCCCCGGCCTGGTGGACTGCCACATGCATCCTGTGCTTGGGCTGGAACTGACCCGTGGCTGTGACCTGTCCGGCGCCGCGGACCTCGCCGCGGTGCGCGCGCTTTTGCGGGCCGAGGCGGCAGCAACCGCGCCCGGTGAGTGGGTGCGCGGCTGGGGACTGGACCCCAACGCCTTCGGATCCGCTGCCGGCCACCGCGATCTGATTGACGACGCCGTCTCCGGACGGCCGTGCCTCATCCGCCTGTTCGACGGCCATTCCGCGCTGGCCAGTTCCCGCGCGCTGGAGATCGCCGGGGTCACCGGGCCGCGCTCCTTCGACCAGGCCGCCGAGGTGGTCTGTGACGGGAGCGGCAGGCCCACGGGGCTCCTGCTGGAGGCGGCCGCCGTCGAGCTCGTTGCCGGGGTGATGCCCGCAGAGTCCTTCAACGAACGGAAGGCGCGCCTGGCGGAACTGCTCACGCAGTTTTCACAGTCCGGCCTGACGGGGGCGCACGTGATGGACTGCGGTGGCGATTCGCTGGAGCTATACCGGGCGCTCGAAGACGAGACCGACGGCGGGCTGCCGCTCCGCCTGCGGATCTCGCCGTGGTGCATGCCCGGCAGCAGCGAGAAGGAGTGGCACGGGCTGGCCGGGCAGATCGGCGCCGGCGGCCGGCGCTGGCAGGTGGCCGGCATCAAGCTGTTCGTCGACGGAACGGTGGACAACGGCACGGCCTGGCTGTTTGAGCCCGACGCCTACGGCGAGTCGGTGGCGCCGTTCTGGCCCCGGCCCGAGCAATACGCCGAGGCCGTACGGTACTTCGCCGGGCACGGCATTCCCACGGCCACGCACGCCATCGGCGACGCAGGGGTGGCCGCTGTCCTGGAGGCCTTCGAGTCCCTGCCGCCGGGCGCCCCGGCGGCCGTGCACCGGATCGAACACCTGGAGACCATTCCGGACGGGCTGATCGGAAGGTTCTCCCGGTCCGGCCTCATCGCCAGCATGCAGCCCACCCACTGCACGCATTACTCCCGCGCCGACCATTCGGACAACTGGTCCGTCCGGCTCGGCACGGAAAGGGCGAACAACGCCTGGCGGTGCGCGGACCTCCGCGCTGCGGGAACCACGCTGGGACTCGGCTCGGACTGGCCGATCGCCCCGTTCGAGCCCCTGCCCATCCTGGCGGACGCGCAATTACGACGGCGGTCGGGGCGCCCGGATGAACCCCCGATCGTTCCCGGCCAGGCCCTCAGTGCCCTGCAGGCGCTGGAAGGCTACACCTCGCACGCTGCGAGGGCCGCGGGGGAGGAAGAGGTGTCCGGCTCCATCACGGTGGGTAAGCGCGCGGACTTCACCGTCTTCGACGTCGACCCTCTGGCCGTTGCTCCTGATGACCTTGCCAGGGCCAGGGTGCTGGCGACTTTCGTCGACGGGCAGGCGCAGCACTCAGCGGTGCAGCACTCGGCGGTTGGGGCCCGCGGTCAGCGGCTGGCCTAGGCTGCAGCTTTCCTAGGACGGGATGGGCTCCAGCCGCTTGCGCAGGAGGCAGAACTCGTTGCCCTCAGGGTCGGCCAGGACGTGCCACTGTTCGTCGCCGGTCTGCCCGACGTCGGCGGGCCGGGCGCCGAGCGCCAGCAGCCGCTCCAGCTCGGCGTCCTGGTCCCGGTCGACGGGGTTGACGTCGATGTGCAGGGGGAGCCTTCCAGTCCGCGGGTTGCTGCTGGGGCTGAGGATGATGGTGGGCTGCAGCCCGCCGAACCCGGCGCCCGGCGGGCCGATCTCGATGTAACCGTCTTCCCGGTCCAGCTCGACGTAGCCGAGGACCTCGCTCCAGAACCGCGCCAGCAGTTCGGGGTCGGCACAATTAAGGACTAGTTCGCTGATACGGCATGCCATGGGCCTCAGTGTACGGCGGGCACCGCCATCTGGCCGGGCATACTGTCCTCAGGCAGGTCCGCCAGGAGCTCGGCCGCCGTGGGCGGATTGGCTCCGGGACGGCGCACGGTGATCGCGGCGGCCTTCGAGGCGGTGCGTCCCAAGGTTTCCAGCACGGCCGGCGCCAGGCCGTCGGTTCCCCGCGCAAGCAGTCCGTAGATCAGCGCCGCCATGTAGGAATCGCCGGCGCCGATGGTGTCGGCCACAGCGGACCGGACGGCCGGGACCACCAGCTGCAGCTCCGGAGTAGCCAGCAGTGATCCCTCAGAACCGCGGGTGACCACCGCGAGCCCCGCCCCCAGCCCCAGGATCCGTGCTGCGGTGTCCTCGAGATGCAGGTCCGGGTACAGCCACCTGGCGTCCTCGTCGCTCAGCTTGACCACGTCGGTGAGCGGGACCAGGTCTTCGAAGATGGTCCGGGCCTCAGCCTGGCTGCCGAGGAGTGCGGGGCGGATGTTGGGATCGTAGGTGACCACGCACTCGCGGTGTGCCTGCTCCAAGAGGGTCCTGACTGCTGCCGCCCCCGGAGCCAGGAAGGTCGCGATCGAACCGGTGTGGAGGACCTTGGGAAGGGATACCGGGGCCACCGGCGGCAATTCCCAGTGGATGTCGAAGTCGTAGGTTGCGGAGCCGTCTGCGCCCAGCGTCGCGGTGGCGCTGGCCGTCCGTCCCGGTGTCCTGGAGCCAGGGAGCAGCGCGACGCCGGCGCGCTGCAGGTGCGCTTCGATGGCCCGCCCGCGGTCGTCGTCGCCGATGGAGGTGAGAAGCGCGGTCCGGATGCCGAGCAGGCCCAGGCCGTAGGCAACGTTTGCCGGCGATCCGCCCGGGTGCTCAACGGCACCCTCCGCAGAGGCGACGACGTCCACCAGCGCTTCACCGATGACGATGACTTCCGGCGTTGCTGCGCGGGTTGCCGAGTCAGCAGTTCCTGCGTTGGCGGTTCCGGGGTTGGAGGTTGGGATCACGGTGGGCCTTTCATGGAGCTGTCCGCGGGCCGGCTGCGGCCCGCGGACGGGGGTTGGTGCTGGGCTTTCGGGTGCTGCTTTGGTGGCGCTGGGTTCAGGCTGTGGCAGCGCCCGTCATGATCGCCACGGCGTCGGTCATGCTGTGCGACTGTGGCGTGATGGTGGCCGCGCACTTCCCGAGCCGCTGGATGTGGATGCGGTCCGCCACGTCGAAGACATGCGGCATGTTGTGGCTGATCAGGATGACCGGCAGGCCCCTGTCCCGGAGGTCCCGGACCAACTGCAGGACCTGGTTCGATTCCCGGACGCCGAGTGCCGCCGTCGGCTCATCGAGGACAACCACCTTGGAACCGAACGCCGCGGCACGGGCCACGGCCACCGCCTGGCGCTGGCCGCCGGACAGGTTTTCCACCGGGACCGTGACGTCCTGCAGGGTGGAAATGCCCAGCCGGGTCAGTTCCTCCTTGGCCTTGCGGCGCATGCCCTTGGTGTCCAGGACGCGGAAGAGCTTGCCCAGCGGGCCGGCCAGCCGTTCTTCACGGCCGAGAAACAGGTTGGAGGCGACGTCCAGCGCGGGTGATACCGCGAGGTTCTGGTAGACGGTTTCGATGCCGTGGGCGCGGGCGTCCTGCGGCCGCTTGAAGTGCACTGTCTGCCCGGACACCTTCAGCTCGCCTGAGTCTGGCACCTCGGCGCCGGTGAGGCACTTGATGAGGGTGGACTTGCCTGCGCCGTTGTCGCCGATGACCGCCAGCACTTCGCCCGGGTAGAGGTCCAGGCTGACGCCGTCGAGGCCGACGACGCGTCCGAAGGTTTTGACGAGGTTCCTGGCCTGCAGGATCGGCTGCCGAACCGCCGTGCCGGACGGCTGGGTTTCAGTGGCGGTCATGATTTCACCTTTCGGATCCACTGGTCGATGGACACAGCGAGGATGATGAGGACGCCCACGGCGAGGGTCTGGTACAGCACGTCGAGTCCCGCCAGCGAGAGGCCGTTGCGGAACACCCCGACGATCAGCGCCCCGAGAAGGGATCCCCAGACGGAGCCGCGGCCGCCGAAGAGGCTGGTGCCGCCAATCACGACGGCGGTGATGGAGTCGAGGTTGAGGTCCACGCCGGCGTTGGGGCTGGCCGCGTTGGTGCGGCCGATCTGGAGCCAGGCGCCGATGGCCAGCACGGCCCCGGCAGCCAGGTAGACGCTCATGAGGACGCGGTTGACGGGAATGCCGGCCAGGCGCGCAGCTTCCTTGTCATCCCCGACGGCGTAGACGTGCCGGCCCCACGCTGTCTTGCCCAGGATGAAGGCAACAGCGCCGTAGAGCAGGAGCATCATGATCACGCCGGTGGAGATGCGGACCGGGCCCAGCGGGAACGTGCTTCCGGTCCAGGTGAGCAGGCCCGGCATGTTGGACCCTCGGACGGTGGAACCGCCGGAGTACAGCAGGGTGACGGCGATGAAGATGTTCAGGGTTCCGAGGGTGACGATGAACGGCGGAAGCTTGAACCGGGTGACGAGGAAACCGTTGAGGGCGCCCGCCCCCAGGCCCACTACCAGGCCGGTCAGCAGGGCGAGCGGGCCGGGAAGGCCGCCGCCCACCGCCAGCTGCGCCACCACCATGGACGAGAGGATCATGACGGCGCCCACGGAGAGGTCGATTCCCGCGGTGAGGATGATGAGGGTTTGCGCGATCGCCAGCGTTCCCACCACCGAGACCTGCTGGGTGATCAGGGAGAGGTTTTCGAACCGCAGGAACCGGTCGTTGAGTAGCCCGAAGATCACCACCGCCACGAGCAGCACGATGGCGGGACTGAGTGCAGGGTACCGGTGCAGGACGTTGCGGATGCGGCTGAGTGGTGTCTGGCGGTCGAGGAATTCCTCGGCAAGGTCGGCATGGCCGGTGGCGGGCGGGCCTGCTGTCTGTTGCTGGGTCATGTTCGCTCCTGTCATGTCCGGTTACTTGCCCCAGCAGATCTGGGAAGCTTCCGACGTCGTGATGCTCTTGACGCCGTCGGCAGCCTTGTCCGTCACGAGCTCCACGCCGGTGTTGAAGAAGTCCAGGCCCTCGGAGTTGGACGGCTTCTGGCCGGTCTTGGCGAGGTCGACGATGGCCTTGACGCCGAGCTCGGCCATCTTGACCGGGTACTGCTGGGCGGTGGCGCCGATGATGCCGGACTTGACATTGTTGACGCCGGTGCAGCCTCCGTCCACCGAGACCACCAGGACGTCCTTTTCCTTGCCGGCCGACTTCAGGGCCTCGAAAGCACCGGCGGCTGCCGGCTCGTTGATGGTGTAGACGACGTTGATGTTCGGGTTCTTGGCGAGCAGGGTCTCCATCGCGGTGCGTCCGCCGTCCTCGGCACCCTGCGATGCCTGGCTGCCGACGATCTCGTAGTCGCCGCCCTTGCCGCCCGTGTACTTGCCGGTCTTGGCCTCGTCGCCGTTCTTCTTCTTGTCCGCGGTGTCGATGCCAAGCCCGGCGAGGAAGCCCTGGTCGCGGTTGTAGTCCACCGAGACCACCTTGTCGTCGAACAGGTCCACGAGGGCGATAGTGGCCTTCTTGCCGCCCAGCTGGGCGGCCGTCCACTTGCCGATCAGCTCGCCGGCGGCGAAGTTGTCTGTGGCGAAGGTGATGTCCGCAGCGTCTGCGGGGTCCGGCGGGGTGTCCAGCGCGATGACGAACAGGCCTGCGTCCTTGGCCTTCTTCAGCGCGTCGACCACGGACGGGCCGTTGGGCGTGATCAGGATGCCTTTGTCGCCCTTGGAAATAGCGTTTTCGATGGCCTGGATCTGGGTGTCCTCATCGCCGTCGGCCTTTCCGGCCGCGAGCTTGAGGTCGACGCCGTCCGCCTCCGCCGCCTTCTTGGCTCCGTCCTGCATGGAAACGAAGAAGGGGTTGGACGTGGTCTTCACGATCAGCGAGACGCCGACCTTTTCGGACGAGGAGCCGCCGGTGGTGGTGGCGGTGGAACTTCCGCCGCAGGCGGTGAGGCTGAGCGTGCCGAGAGTAAGGACTGCGCCGATGGCGAGCAGGCGGTGGGTGACTGTCCGCGGGGCTGTGGAACTCAACATTGAATCTCCTCCGGGTTGTGGCATCTGAGCATGCCTGACAACGATGTCAGGCATCATGTAATCAATGTCACAGGGTAGAGTCAAGGCAAATGCAATGATGAAGGGCGGATTGATGACAACGATGTCTAATCGTTACCAGGCCGAGGGGGCCAAGAGCCGCCCCACCATGCGCCACGTCGCGGCGTTGGCAGGCGTCGGGATCAAGACTGTGTCCCGCGTAATGAACGATGAGCCTGGCGTCTCGGAAGCCACCCGGCAGCGTGTCCTTGGCGCCTCGCAGCAGCTGAACTACCAGCTGGACATGGCGGCGGGCAGCCTGCGGCGCGCCGGCCGCCAGACGCTTTCCATCGGGCTACTGCTGCCGAGTGTCGCCAACCCGTTCAGCAGCGAGATACACCGCGCCATGGAGGACGCCCTCGCGGCCCGGGGAATCGCGGTCTTCGCCGCCAGCCTCGACGACGACGCCGAGCGGGAGAAAGCCCTGGTGACTGCCTTCCTGGGCAGGCGCGTGGACGGGCTGGTGCTCACGCCCATCGCCAAGAGCCAGGCGTACGTCATTCCGGAACATTCCCGGGACCTGCCGATCGTGTTCATCGACCGCGAACCGGTGGGCATCGAGGCTGACGCCGTGGTGACGGACAACGCCGTCGGCGCCGCCAGGGCGGCGGCCCACCTGATCGCGCACGGCCACACGCGGATCGCATATATGGGTGACCGCGCCGATATCCAGACGGCCCGCGAACGGCGCCGCGGGTTCGTCGAGGAACTTGGCCGGGCGGGGATACCCACGTCCGCGGTTCCGGTCCGCGAAGGGCTCCACGACGAGGAGTCAGCGCGCCTGGCCACCCTGGAGCTGCTCAGGGCCGAAGACCCGCCCACGGCCATCTTCTCGAGCCAGAACCTGGTGACGTTCGGTGTCATGCGGGCCTTGAAGGAGCTGGGCCTGAACAAGCGCGTTGCCCTCGTTGGCTTCGACGACTTCACCCTCGCGGACATGATGGAACCGGGCGTCACCGTGATTGCGCAGCACCCCGAGCGGATCGGAAAACTGGCTGCCGAACGCCTGCTGGCCCGGATCGACGGCGACCAGAGTGCCCCGGAGACCTATGTGGTTCCTTCCGAGCTCATTGTCCGCGGGTCCGGCGAAATCCGGCCGACTGAATAAGCCCCTGCTACCAAACCCACCCCGACAGGAGAATCATGACCAAGACGCTCTACGCCGAATTCACCGTCAAGCCCGGCAGCGAGGCCCGGGTTGCCGAAATGATGCGCGAACTCACCGAACAGGTTCGCAGCGAGCCGGGCAATCAGCTCTTCCTGCCGTACACCCGGGAAAGCAACCCCCGGGAGTATTTCGTGTTCGAGGTGTACCAGGACGCCGCAGCCTTCCAGGAACACATCACCGCCGACTACGGCGCCCGGTTCAACGGGGAACTCGTGGACCACATCGAGGAGGACGGCTCGGTGCTGACCTGGCTGCAGCCGGTCCACTGAACCGGCTGCAGCCTGCACTCTTACTTCCCGTTCCTGTCCTGCCGCTTGGCTGCCTGGAACATGGACTGGCTGAGCGGGGTGACCGACAGCGACTTCAGCCGGGCGGTGCCGCCTTCGGCAAAGAGCGCCACCCGGTTGGCGTCCTGCTGGAACGGGGCCGGTTCGGGGAAGACCTGGTCCGTGATGGTCCGCAGACCGTTCTGGGCGAACACCTCCACCGAGGACCGGTCCACATAGATCCGCAGCGTCACGTTGCCGCTGGCGTCCACGGACACGGGGGCGGAGTCAACCGAGACGAAGAGCGGATGGAAGTCCGTCATGCCGGAGTTGCTCCTGTCCACGTATAGTTCCCCGGCTGCCTTGTCGTAGCCGATGACCGTCGACTTGCTGCCGTTCCCCAGCACGGTGATCCCCGCCTTGGACGCTGATCCGGGGGAGAAGGTCACATCGATCCGCTGCACGTCGCCCGCGGCTGCGGCCGGCAGCGCGTGCGTGCCGGCCGGAATGCTGCGGGCCCGCTTTTCGGCGTAGCTTTCCTTTGTGCCGAGGCCATCCACCTGTTGGACGGCCTTCTGCGTCAGCCGCGGACCGCTGGCCGTCTGCGTCAGGGCCACCTCACGGGGCAGCGACATGGCGCTGCGCCAGGGCGAGGTGGGAATGTTGTTGGCGTAGTCCCAGTTGTTCATCCAGCCCAGCATGATGCGCATGTTCGAGGGCATGTTGTTGAAGGACACGGACGCGTAGTAGTCCCGGCCGTAGTCCAGCCAGTCGTAGGTCTGGACCCGAGGCGTGGCCGGCCGCGGCGAGGCGGTGAACTCATCCGCCAGGATGTGGCCCCAGCCGAAGCGGTTGTTGTCCACCACGCGGATGCTCGCCTGCCGCCCCCGGAACTCGGAAACGTTCCACGACGCCCAGTCCAGCACTTCGCTGTTGGCGCCGGTGACAGTCCTGACCACCCTGCCGTCCACCACCAGGTTGACCGTGGTCTCATCGGAACGCGGCACGGCGGCCTGGTCGGTCAGCATGACATGGTCCAGGGTGAGGTGTCCCCAGCCGCCGGTGGCCTGGTCCACGATCCGCAGCTGCGCCTGCTGCCCCGCGAATTCGGACACGTCCCAGCCCTTCCAGTTCAGGGCGCCGGCGTCGTCCCCGGCGAGGCTGCGCACCACGTTGCCATTCACCAGCAGCTGGACTTCCAGCGTCTGGCCGGAGCCTGCTGCGCGGTGTCCGCCGCCCACCAGCATGCTCATGAAGTTCCGGGTTACCGTGAACGACGGCGACGTCAGGGTTCCCTGCCTGTCGTCACCGGGTGCGCCGCCCGTCTCAAACGTGTTGATCCGTTTGGCGCCGATATAGAAGTCGCCGCCGGAGGTTGCCGGTTGGAACAGGGGTTCCAGATCCCCGGTCCCTGTCCACCCGGCGTCGGCCAGCGTGGAGCCGTCCGGGACCTCAAAGCCGTTGAACAGCAGGTCCCCCGGCGGCGGGGTGTTGTCCAGCTTCTCCGAGACCCGCGGGTGCTGGCCGCCGCCCACCAGGAAGTTCAGGTAATCGCTGTCCACCGTAAACTCCGGCGAGTCCATGGACCCCACCGGCCAGTCGCCGTCGTTGAATGAGTTGACCAGGCCCGCGCCGACGAAGCCGGAGACACCATTCTGCCCCTCGAGGGTGCCGGCCGCGGGAGCGCCGGCGAACGGCCCGTCCTTCGGGTTGCCGGGTTCGTTGCTGACCGTCCAGCCGTTGTATGTGCCATCGTTGAAGCCCGCCAGAGAAGTGCCCGCGGGCAGCGCGCCGGCTGGCTTCGTGGTCTCCGACGTGAAGCTGGTGCCGTCGAAATTGCCCACGAAGTACTGCCCTGCCGAGCCGCCGGCCACACCTCCGGGGTTGATGTTGACCACCATCACCCACTTGACGTTCGCGGGGTCGCCGTCGACGGCCAGCGGGAACAGGTCGGGGCACTCCCAGAGGCCGCCCGTGGCGTTCGCCGGGCCGAACTCGCTGAGCTGCGTCCAGTCTTTGAGGTTGCCGGACTTGTACAGCACCACCTTGTGCTCCGTGGCCTCGACGGCGGCCATCACCCAGTAGCCGCCTCCGCCGGGGGAGTCGTACCAAAACACCTTCGGGTCGCGGAAGTTCGCCGAGTTGCGGTTGAGCACAGGGTTGCCGCTGTACTTGGTCCAGGTCTTGCCCTCGTCCACGCTGTAGGCGAGGGACTGCGCCTGCAGCCCTTTGTACGGCGAGGCGTCCTTGTAGGCGCTGGTGAAGACCGCCACCATGGGCGGGTTCTCGGCCGTGCCCAGGCCTGAGGTGTTGTTCTTGTCCACCACGACGCTGCCGGAGAAGATGTCCTGCTGGTCGTCGGTGGCGATCGCCAGAGGTTGCTCCTTCCAGTGAACCAGGTCCGTTGACGTGGCGTGTCCCCAGGACATGTTGCCCCACTGGTTGCCGGACGGATTGTGCTGGAAATAGAGGTGGTAGACGCCCTTGTAGAAGACCATCCCGTTGGGATCATTCATCCAGTTCTGCTGCGGCGTGAAATGGTAGGCCGGCCGGAACTGCTCGTTGCTGGTAAGGTCCGCCGCCGTTGCGGTACCTGCTCCGCCAAGTACCGCAGCAAGGCTGAGACCGGCCACTGTCAGTGCGGTACATAGCTGTAGTCTGCCGAATTTTCTCTGGTGCATTGTGCTGGTGTCGCCCTTCATCGCGCGTGCCTTCTGCCCGTGACTGAAACTCGCGGGCGGGTAGACAACGTTGTCAGTGAGTGGAACGCTAGGGGATGTCCACAGGACAAGTCAACGGATTTTCCGCCGTTCCAGTGGGCCTCGTTGGTGGGCCTCGTTCCGGCCGGCTATGGCCGTCTGGAATCAAGAGACACCGTTGTCAAACCCGCGTCGGCGGGGTTCGCCCGGAGCGCCGTTGTTAGGGTGGAAACATGAAACGCAGCCTCCTCGCCATGTCCTTGCTCCCCGCCGTTGTACTGCTGGCGGGCTGCGCCCAGGCGGAGGAGGCAGCCAAGAACGCGGCGAGCTCGGCGGTGTCCCAGGCCGCCAACGCGGCGGCCGAGCAGGTGAAGGGCCAGATCTGCAAAGTGATCGAGGACGGCCTGGTGAGCGCCTCGGACAAGGCCGCGCTCGCGGGCCTTGTGTCCGGCGCCGAGACGGCAGGAGTTCCGGCTGAAATCACCGGCCCACTGAAGGCGATCGCGCAGTCCGGCGACCAGGTTCCCAGCGACTCGGTCCGTGAGCTGCAGAAGGCCTGCGCTGCCGCCTGAGTCGCTGTGGGCTGAGTCCGGGAACCAGCGCAGCCTGCAATAATCGGAACCAGCAGTTGCGGGGGGCGCTGAAAGCGGCCGGCCGCGACGGGCAGCAGCGTAGTTTCGGGCCGATGACAGCAGACGAGGCGGACATATGAAGGCTCCCAGCCAGCAGCACGCGATTTCCCCTGAGGCACGTTCCCCCAAGAGTTCTTCCTCCAAAACGACGCCCGCCGACGGGGCATCGGCGGCCGGCACCGCCGTCAATCCCGAACTGCTGCGCTGGCTGGCTGAGGCGTACGGCGTGGGCACCACCTACCAGGGGTGGGACGGGAATCCGCATGAGGTCGCGGCCGGTACCCTGGTCCGCGTCCTGGCCGCGCTGGGGGTCAACGCCCACACTGACCAGCTCATCGAGCACGAGCTGGCCGAGGCGGAACTGGCGCCCTGGCGCCGGATGCTGCCGCCCGCCGTCGTGCTTCAGGAGGGGACACCGGGGCAGGTGTTCGTCCATGTCCCGCACGGTTCACCCGTCCGTGTCTGGGCCGTCACCGAGGACGGGCGGCGGCTGGACGCGGTCCAGGATGACGAATGGGTGGAGCCCCGGGAGGTTGACGGCGTCCTGACGGGCCGCGCCACATTTGCCGTGCCCCAGAACACCGGCCTGGGCTGGCACACCCTGCACGCGGAGGCGGCAGGAGTTTCTGCCGAGTCCACGCTGGTGGTGACCCCCGCCCGGCTGGCCACCGCTGCCGGCCTGGAACAGCGCAGGGGCTGGGGGCTGGCGACGCAGCTGTACTCCGTCCGTTCCAAACGCTCCTGGGGCGTGGGCGACTTTGCCGACCTCGCCGAACTGGCGGCGGTTGCCGGCGCACGCGGGGCCGACTACGTGCTGGTGAATCCCCTGCACGCGGCCGATCCCGTGCCGCCGCTGGAACCGTCACCCTATTCGCCGTCGACCCGCCGGTTCTTCAACCCGCTGTACCTCCGGATCGAAGCCATCCCCGAGCTGGCCTACCTGAAGCCGAAGAAGCAGTCCGTTGTCCACAGCCTCATGAAGCAGGCGCGGAAGCTGAACAAGGACGCCACGCGGCTTGACCGGGACAAGGTCTATTCGGCCAAGCTGGCAGCCCTCGAGCTGGTCTTTGGGGTCCGCCGTTCGCCGTCGCGGCAGCTGGCGTTCGAGGAGTACTGCCGCAGGGCCGGCGCCGGCCTGGACGACTTTGCCCTCTGGTGCGCCGTCCGCGAGGACCTCGACGCCGATGACCCGTTTTGGACCGACCCGTCGGCCGCGCTCGGCTCGCCTTTCGCGGAGAAGCTGAGGGGCGAGCTGGCAGAGCGGATCGAGTTCCACCGCTGGCTGCAGTGGCTCTGCGACGAGCAGCTCGAATCCGCCCAGCAGGCCTCCCTCAAGGCCGGCATGCGCCTGGGTGTGGTCAACGACCTCGCCGTCGGCGCGGACCTCCAGAGCTCCGACGCCTGGACGCTGCGCAGCGTTCTCGCGCCCGGCGTCAGTGTCGGTGCGCCGCCGGACATGTACAACCAGCTGGGACAGGACTGGCACCAGCCGCCGTGGCACCCCACCCGCCTGGCCGAGGCCGGCTACAAGCCGTTCCGGGAGATGCTCGCCACGGTGCTCCGGCACTCGGGCGGCATCCGGGTGGACCACATCCTCGGCTTCTTCCGGCTCTGGTGGGTGCCCGAAGGAAACTCGCCGGCGGACGGCGCCTACGTCCGGTTCGACCACGACGCCATGATCGGCATCCTCGCCCTGGAGGCGCACCGTGCCGGGGCCGTGGTGATCGGCGAGGACCTTGGCACCTTTGAGCCGTGGGTCCGGGATTACCTCGCAGCGCGGGGCATCCTGGGCACCTCGATCCTGTGGTTCGAGAACGACGGCGACGCGCCGCTGCCGCCCGAACAGTACCGGCTGCAGGCGCTCTCCAGCGTCAACACCCACGACCTCCCGCCCACGGCCGGTTACCTTGCCGGGGACCACGTGACGCTGCGCAACGAGCTGGGGCTGCTGCAGCGCTCGGCCGAGGACGAGCGCCTGGAGCACAACGCCAAGCTGGAGAAAATGATGGACCTGCTCAGGCAGCGGGGCCTGCTGCCCGCCGGCGACGCCGGCAGCGAACAGGACCGGATCGAGGCGCTGCACCGCCTGCTCGCACAGACTCCGTCGGTCCTTCTCGGCGTGGCGCTCGTGGACGCGGTCGGCGAACGCCGCGTGCAGAACCAGCCCGGGACCACCTCGGCCCAGTACCCCAACTGGCAGGTGCCGCTGGCCAATTCGGACGGTGACCCCGTGCTGATCGACGCCCTGGCGGAAGACGACAGGTTCAACTCCCTGCTCGCGGCGGTCGAGGAGGCCATGCAGCAGTGATGCCCCGTTCCTGATGGTACGGGCCTCGGGGGCAGGTTCAGCCCGCAGTAATCACGTGCGTGGTGTGGTCGTACCGGAAGGTGACAGGGCCGCCGTCGTGGTTCAGCACGATATTGGAGCCGTTCGGAGCGCCGTCCTGGCCGTAGTTCTCGTCCCAGGAGCCGTTGATGGCGGCCTTGAACTCGTACTGCCCGGCCGGCAGATCGGCCGTGAGTTTCCACAGGCGGTCAGCCGGATCGAAGGCCATGAACGCCGCCTGGCACGCGGGCTGCCAGTCATCCGGGCAGCCCATCTCGCTGTTCAGGCTGCCCGCCACGGTGACCGAATCGGGCTGTGGCGCGGCACCCACCGTCACCGTCCGCACATTGCTCACCACGCTTGATCCGCTGAGCTTGGCGCGGTACCGCACCTCTGTTCCGTCGGCGAGGCCCAAGGCCGCGAGATCGTCAGTCACGGTGTAGGCCGGAGACGAGTCATCGTCGGCACCGATGGCCGTCCACGGTCCGCCCGCGAGGCTGCGCTCAAAGCGCACCACGTGGCTGGCCTTCTCCGGATCCGCCGTTGCCACCACCTCCACGTTGCCTTGGACGGTGCTGCCCTCGGCAGGCTGCTGTATGGTCAGCACCGGGTCCGGCACCACGGCGGACCGGGGCACGCTGACCGATGTGCGCCCCGCGTTGTTCAGGACGACCGCACGGTACTCCACCGCAGTGCCGGGGGTGAGCCCCGAGACGTCGTGGAAGACGCGGTAGGGTGCGGTGTCGTCGGTGCCCACACGCTCCCACCGGCCGCCCGGTGTCCTGGCCTCGAAGGTGACCTCGTAGAAGGAGGTGCCGTCGACGTCGGCCGTGACCTGGATGCGGCCGTTGTCCCCGGAGGACGTGGCCGTGGCCGCGGCGGAGGCTGGGGCCTGCAGCGCGACAGCGGGCGCCGTTTTCTCACGGGGGATCCTGCCGGAGGACTGGTAGACGACGGCGGACAGCGGCGGGACCGTCACCGTCAGCTTGCCGTCGGCGGAGGTCTTGGAGTTCTCGGCGGCGTCGCCGTAGATGAGGCTGTAATTGCGCTTGGCGATGTAAGTGGGAACAGCGGCGGTCTGCGGTTCCTCGCTGTTGTTCACTGCCACCACGTACTCGCGCTGGTCCTTGGCGCCCGTGCGGGAAAACGCATAAATGCCGGGCCCGTCCGAGGCGTACCTGCTCTGGTGGGCGCCGTCGCGGAGGGCCGGGTGCTCCCTGGCCAGCGCCGCGAGCTCGCTGATCTTGGCGTACAGGGGGTGCCCGGTGTTGAAGTTGTCGGTGGCATGGGTGGCGTCCGTGCCGAGCAGGTCATCATCGAGGTAGTCGGGCACCTTGCTGGCGAACAGCGTCTGGCGGGCGTCCTGGTCTCCGCCGGGACCCGTGAAGCCCTGCTCGTCGCCGTAGTAGACCACCGGGTTTCCGCGGGAAAAGTACATCAGCTCATGGGCGAGTTCGTCGCGGGCAACACGTTCGGCGTCGTCCGCGTCAGGGTTGTCCGCACTGATGAAACTGCCGATCCGGCCCATGTCATGGTTCCCCAGGAAGGTGGGCAGCTGGTAGACGTTGGAGTCCGCATCGGTGTACCAGTCGTCTGCGGCGAAGAAGTCCTCAAGCTGCTTCGCGTCCTGGCTCTTTGAGGCGAAGTTCCGCGCCGCATCCTGGAAGGGGAAGTCGAGCACGGCCTGCATTTTGTTGCGGGTGGTGAACTGGCTCGTGAAGCTCTTGGACGTGTCGAAGACCTCGCCGAACATGAAGAACTCGTCCTTGCCGTGCTCCCTGGCATATGCGAGGACCTCCGGCCCGAACTTCTGCCAGAACTCGTCGTTGACGTGCTTCATGGTGTCGATGCGGAAACCGTCCACGCCGAAGTCCCGGATCCACGTCTCGTAGATGTCCGTCATGCCGGCCACGACGGCGGGGTGCTCGGTGAACAGGTCGTCCAGGCCGAAGAAGTCGCCGTAGAAGGAGTTTTCTCCAGCGAAGGTGGTGTCGCCGCGGTTGTGGTACAGCGTCGGGTCGTTGAGCCAGGCCGGGACCTTGAGGTTCTGTTCGGCCGGATCCAGCACAGGCGTGTACGGGAAGGAGGTCCCGGCGTCGAGCGTGGGGAAGTCAGCCCGGCCGGCGAAGTCCCGGTCGTCGAAGGGTTCGCCCGAGGCGGTGCGGTACGGCTCCTTGTCCTTGGAGACATAGCCGGTGCGGGCGCCCTCCTTGTAGCCGATGACGTCCGCGGTGTGGTTGGTGATGATGTCGAAGTACACCTTCATGCCGCGCGCGTGTGCCTCGTCGATCAGCGCTTTCAGTTCGGCGTTGGTGCCCAGATGCGGATCGATCTGGGTGAAGTCCGTGACCCAGTAGCCGTGGTAGCCGGCCGAGTTGTCCTCGGGCTGGACAGCCTTGTTTTTGAAGCTCGGTGTCAGCCAGATCGCGGTGGTCCCGAGCCCCTGGATGTAGTCGATTTTGTTGAGCAGGCCGTTCAGGTCCCCGCCGTTGTAGAAGCCCTTGCGGGTGGGGTCGAAGCCGGAGACCATCGGATCCGGTCCCAGCCCGCCGTCGTCGTTGCCGGCGTCGCCGTTGCTGAATCTGTCCGCCATGACGAAGTAGAAGTTCTCGCCCGTGACGGGAGTACGGAGCGAATGGGCGCCCTGATCCTCTTTGTTTTGACCCGCTTTGGCGCCCGACGGCGGCGCGGGGCTTTTGTTTTCGGCTGCGGTTTGGGCGGGTGCTGCAGTTGGCAGAACTGCCTGGGCGGGTAGGGCCGATGCGGTGATCAGGAGGAGCGCGCCCGCCGCTGCGACAGTGGCGAGGGCTGGCTTTGTCGGACCGCCGGCGCGGCGCGGTGTATTGAGGCGAGGGACGGTGAACATGTGAGACCTTCCGCAAAGCAACGCTGCTTGTCCGGGTGGGGAAGCCCGGAACCGGTTAGGGTGCCGACTCGTCCAAGACAGGCCCGTTCACTGACCCCAGCTCCTGTGATGAAGCCGTATTGGAAATGACTGATGCTGTATTGGCTTTGTCGATTGCCGTTAGCTTGCCATAATCAAGGCCGTGGGGGAACCCGCCACGAGGCGGTGGACGGGGCCCTGCGGAAGACCGCTCAAGGCGTCCAGCCGGAAGGTCGTGATGTCGTGGGACCGCTCGTGGGCCACGTGCAGCCATTCGCCGCGGACCAGGTGGTGACGGGGCCAGTCGCCGCCGCTGGCGAAATCGCCGATCGGGGTCAGCCGACTGCCGTCTGCCGACGAGATCACCTCCAGCACGCTGATGCGGTTGGATCCCCGGGTTCCGACATATGCGAACCGCCCGTCCGCCGACAAGGCAATCTCGGCGGCGGAATCACCGTCCTTGGCGCCCTCGGACGTCGCGGGACCCCGGCCGACCAGCTCGTATTTCCCCGAGGCCGAGGCGGCACGGGCCGCAAAGACCTCGATGGAATACTCGGAGACCACAAGAACCGTTCCATCAGGGTGCTGCACCAGGTGGCGGGGCCCGCTGTCCTGCGGAAGCACCAGCTCATGGTCCAGCACCAGGCCGGTCCGGGGAACACGGTTCCATATGCGGAGGACGTCGTGTCCGAGGTCCGTGGTCATGATGCGGCCGTCCGCGAGGACCAGGCTGGCGTGGGCCCGGCTGGGGCGGCCGTCCCGGTGCGGGTCGCTGGAGGGTGCCGCCGGAAGGCGGCGGCCGATGCCGCCGTCGTCCTTCAGTTCGTAAAGCAATACCTGGCCGTCGCCCCAGCAGGCGACGATCAGGAACTTGCCCTGCGGATCGACGGTGACGTGGCAGGCAGCCTCGCCTGCCGGCCACGGTTCCCCGACAACTTCGAGGCCGAACTCTCCGCGCCGCCGGTACGCCTGGACGGTTTTGGCGTTCTCGCCGACGGCGTAAACCATCGGCAGCGACCGGTGCACAGCAACGAACGACGGCGAATCCGCCTTTGCGGCTGTACCGAGCCACGTCAGGTTCCCATCAGCATCGGCCGACACGGCTCCGATCCCAGCTCCGTGCCCTCCGCTGTCCGCAGTGTAGGAGCCGGTCCAGATGAGCGTGCGGTTCTCGCTGTGGGTCATCGTTCCATCCTGCCAAGAATTGCCGGAATCGGCGTCGGATAACATGAATTTTGCACGACTTAGCCAGCCGGGAGGTGAGAACAATTCACGCAATGCAAGCCTGGGTTCTCCCCGTCCGCTGCCGCACGCACCGTCAAGGTTAGGCGTACGGATGCACGGAGCGCCCATCATTCAACCGAAGGACGCCTCCATGCCTGTTCAATCACCGCTTTCCCGTCCCGCCGTCATCGGCAGGCTTCGGGCCGCCGGCTGTGTCTTCGCCGAGGGCGAAGCGGACCTTCTCCTGTCCGCAGGCCTTGGCCCCGATGAACTGACCGTCGCCGTGCAGCGGCGGGTCGACGGGTTTCCGCTCGAGCATATTCTCGGCTGGGCCGAGTTTTGCGGTTTGCGGATCAGGGTTGAGCCCGGCGTCTTTGTGCCGCGCCGCCGGACGGAGCTGCTGGTCCGGGAAGCTGCTGCACTCCTCGGTGTGGCGTCCGTGGAGGCTTTGTCCCCGACACCGCCGGTCGTTGTTGACCTGTGCTGCGGCTCCGGAGCCGTAGGTACTGGGTTGGCGGTACTGGTGCCCGGCCTTGAGGTGCACGCTTCCGACGTCGACCCTGCCGCCGTGCGTTGCGCCCGCCTCAACCTCCTGCCACTGGGCGGTGCGGTCCATGAAGGTGACCTGTACTCGGCGCTGCCTGCCCGGCTCCGAGGCGACGTTGACGTTCTGGCCGTCAACGCGCCGTATGTTCCCACGGCTTCCATCGGCAGCATGCCCCACGAAGCCCGAGTCCACGAGCCGCGGGTGTCGCTCGACGGAGGGCCCGACGGGCTCGACATCCAGCGCCGGGTGATCGCGGAAGCGGCTGCCTGGCTCCGTCCTGGCGGACATCTTCTCATCGAAACGAGCAGGCGGCAGGCACCCCTTACTGGAGCGGCAATGGTCCGTGGGGGACTGAGCCCCCGGACCGCTGTGTCGGCTGAACTGGACGCGACAGTGGTGATCGGAGAGCGGTTCTAAGTCGGGGTGCCTGTCCTGTGCGTGGCCGTGTCTGCCTGACAGGACTCCGTCGGCTGGTTTCAGGTTTTGTGGTGGTGGTTTTGTCGGGGTTGTTGGCGTGGGTCGATGTGGGGCGGCGGGATGAACCAGGGAACGCCGTTTTTGACGTGGATTTTCCATTGTTCCTTGTGGATGAGGTGGTGGTGGTGGGTGCAGAGGAGGACGCCGTTGTCGGTGCTGGTGGGTCCGCCGCGTGACCAGTAGGTGATGTGGTGGGCTTCGCACCAGGTGGCGGGGATGGTGCAGTTGGGGAAGGCGCAGCCTTGGTCGCGGGCGTGAAGGGCTTTGCGGATGTGGGGCGGGAAGATCCTGGTGGTGCGGCCGATGTCGAGGATTCTGCCTTGGCTGCTGAGGAGGATGGGGATGATGTTGGCGTCGCAGGCGATTTTGCGGATGGTGGAGGCGGTGATGGGGCCGGTGTAGGTGAAGGTTCCGCTGCCGGTGGGGCCGTCTGTGTTTGTGCCAAAGCGGGGTGCGGTGAAGAGATCGGTGCCGGGCCGGTTGATGACGGGCGGGATGCCGACCGGTGCGGTGCCGGGCAGGGGTTCGGGCCCGTTGGCCTGCCAGGTGCCTGGTAGGAGTTCTTGTGGGCCGTGGGCTTGCCATCCGGTTGTGTTGGTTGGCTGGTTGCTGGTGGTTTGCCGGGTGTCGTTTGTTGGCGTGGGGCTTGGCCGGGTGTTGGTGGCGTTTCTGTTGTAGCGGGGGCCTTGGGCGGCGGTGGTTTCGATGCTGCCGAGGAGGTCTTGGTAGGAGACGGTGACCATGACTTGGGGGCGGAGTCCTCCGGTGGTGGGCAGGGTGCCGGCGGCGAGGGCGGCTTTGGCGGCGCCGATGAGGCCGTCGAGGCGTTGTTGGGCCAGGGTGCGGCGGTCCAGGTCCGGGAGGTAGGTGCTGTTGAATGCCGCGTCGAGGTCGGTGCGCTCACCGCCGTCGCTGCGCTCAGCGCCGCTGCTGCTGCTGTTGTCGTTCTTGTCGTTCCCGCAGTTGGTGGTGTTGGGGGTGGTGGTGCGGGGGTTGGTGGCGGTGTTCATGGCGGTGGTGAGGGCTTCGTATTGGTCGGTGGTGGCGTGGATTTCGAGGTGGTGGAGGCCTCCGCGTTTGGGGCGGATGAAGACGCCTTGGCGGTGGCGGAGGTTTTCTTCGGAGGGTTCGGTGCCGTCCTGGTCGAGGGCGTCGATCCAGCGGTGGGCGATGCGGGTGAGGAAGTCGTGGTCGTTTTCGATCGCGGTTTGGGTGAGGTTGTGTTCCATGTGGGCGATCGTGGCGGGGTCGGGGATGTGGCGGACTTTGTCCAGGGCGGTGGTGATGATGGTGCCGGCGCGGGAGGAGATGATTCCGGCGGTGAGGGCTGCGGCGGTTTCTTCGTGTTCTGGCGGGATGGGGCGGCCGGCGAGTCCGGTGCGGGGGAGGGTGGCGTTGGCGAGGGCGAGCCGGCGGCGTGCTTCGGTGGAGCTGATCCGGAGCCGGGTGCGGAGGAAGTCGGGGGTGTTCCGTGCCCCGTCGTCGGCCGGGGACCAGCCCACCGCACGCGCGGGAACGGCCGGAACCGCAGCGTCGGCACTCTCGCTGGCACCACTGTCGGCGTCGGTGTCTGCGGTGGCGGCCGTGGACGGTGCGGCGGTGATGGTGGACTCGACGAGTGTGGATTCCGTGCCCGCCGGGGCGGCTTCGGGTTCTGTGCCCCAGCCTGTGCCCCAGCCTGTGGTCCAGCCGGCCGCACGGCTGGCTGCTGCGGCGGCGTTGATCGCCTCGGTCCGGGCCCGGTCCACGGCGGCGGCAGCAAGGACCTGAAAGTATTCGACGCGGCGGGAGAGCTCCTCGGTGAGTTCGGCGAAATCGGCCGCCTCGACGAAGTTTGCTGCGGCCAGCTCCTCCTGCGCCGCGGTGATTGCCGAATCGAGCAGCGCCACGGACGCCCTCAGATCAGCGGTTGCCGGCGCAGCACCGCCGTCGGACTTTCCGCTCATAGGGGAGCCAGCCACAGGAGCCGCGGCGGGAACGCTGCGCAGCCCGCGGCCACGCAGCAGGGCAGCGGCACTGGCGCCGGAGACATCAGTCCCCGCTGCAATGCCTGCTTCGTGCTCACCAATCGCTTCCATAGGAAAACTATCCCGCCAGGGTCTGACATTTTTGGCTGTGACCGGGGAGATGAGCCGCGAATCCGGCGGCAGCACCGCCGTCGGACGAAGATGTGTCCGCAACGGCGGTGCCGGTTCCGGAGGAAGCCGGACACCCGGAAGCTGGGACGCTTCGCAGCAAGGCAGCACTCAGGCCGGGCATTGCTGCCCGGCCTGATGTGCAGTCTGCGTTTTCCCCGGGAGCTTCCATGGGAAAACATTGTCAGAGGGGTCTGACTTTTTAGTTTTTGCCCACACCGTCCGGGATGCAGGCCTCAGCAGTCGGCTTCGGAGCTACTGCTTGTCCGGGTTCACGTTGGTGGCAGCACCGGCAGGAGTGGCTCCGCCTTCGTCTGACCAGTCCTGACCCGTGGTGTCGCTGAGCGCCGGGTCGGACTCCACGTCGGAGGTCCCGAGGTTGACTGTTTCCGGGTGCGTGCTGTGGGCGGGCACGTGCCCGCTGTCTGCAGAAGCAGAGCCAGCGGACGCAGAGCCAGCAGACGCAGTATCAGCGTGTGCGTCGCGGTGCATGGCAGAACCGAGCACGGTGCCTGCCCGGCGTGCGGCTTCAGCCAGGTGGTCGCTGACCTCGGGGGCTTTCTCCTTGACCGCCTCAGTTGCAGCCGTGACCTTATCCTGGACCGGCTTGCTGTCCCAGATGCCTGCGGCCCGTGCTTTGAGCTTGTCGTACGCTGCCCGGCCGGACCTCGATCCGAGCACATAGCCTGCAGCGATTCCGGCGCCGAAGAGAAGTTTGGCTTTCATGATGATCTCCTGCTCTTGAGGGGGATCTGTACGATTTTGTTCAGCCCGTCAGAGGCCTGAGTGGGAAACCGGCTCCGGGAAGTTCCCCGGAGCCGGTTCCGGCGGTGCTTTATCCAGCGACTCCGTCTAGCGGGCGGAGCGCTTGGTGACCATGCCGTAGACCAGCAGCACGATAAGTGCGCCGCCGATCGCCAGCAGCCATGTGGACAGCGAGAAGAACTGGTTGATACCCACTCCAAAGAGCGCGCTGCCGATAAAGCCGCCGAGGATCGCGCCAACCACGCCGAGCAGCAGCGTGATGAAAATGCCGCCGCCCTGCCGGCCGGGGAGGATGGCCTTAGCGATGGCTCCGGCAATGAGGCCAAGAATCAGAAATGCGAAAAAACCCATCTTTTATCGTTCCTTCTTCATCTAAAGGAGTTACCCGTTTGCCGGGTACGCTTCGTCCTTCTGCTCAATACTAATCATGCTTACTATTTTTTTGCCAGTCGCGTTCCAAGTGCCTGCCCGTGAGGACCGACGCCCGGCGCTGCCCGTCAGTGGCCCTGGACGTCCGAATTCACACCCGCCTCGGGGCCTTCGTCGAGGGTGCTGATAGCCGTCAGGTCCTCGTCATCCAAGGCGAAGTCGAAGACGTCGATGTTCTCCTTCATCCGCTGGGGATCAGCCGACTTGGGGATGGCCACCAGGCCCTGCTGGACGTGCCAGCGCAGCACCACCTGGCTCGCCGTCCGGCCATGTTTTCCCGCGATTCTGGTCAGCACCGGCGCGGACAGCAGCCCCGAACCTGCCCCCAGCGGGCTATACGATTCTGTGGCGATCCCGTGCCCCTGGTTGTAGGCGCAGTCGGCGGAGCGGGTCACCGACGGGTTGATCTGCATCTGGTTCACGGCCGGCACAACATCGGTCTCCCACATCAGCTGTTCCAGATGGGCCGGCTTGAAGTTCGAGACCCCGATCGAGCGAACCTTCCCCTCGCCCTGCAGCCGCTCAAAGGTCTTCCAGGTGGAGATGAATTCTCCGCGGCGGGGGAGCGGCCAGTGGATCAGCAGCAAGTCCACGTAGTCCAGGTTCATGCGTTGGAGGGAGCCTTCAAGGCCCGCTACGGCCCGGTCTCCACCCTGAAATTCCCCGTCCAGCTTGGTGGTGATGAAGAACTCGCTCCGGTCCAGGCCGCTCGCCCGGACTCCGGATCCGACGCCGGCCTCGTTGCCGTACCGCACGGCCGTATCGATATGCCGGTACCCGGCTTCCGCAGCCCGTACGACGGCGTCACTCACCTCCCGGTCGTTCAGCGGCCAGGTGCCCAAGCCGATCTGGGGAATCCGGTTGCCGTCGTTCAGTTCGATTAGTGGTGCTTGTGCCATGCCGAAGAGTCTTTCCTATCGGGGCCGGTTTGCCCAGAGCGTTTGTTATCTTCCGAGGTCAGGCCCGGAATGCTTATGCGCTGACTGTTGTTACGATGAGCGCAAGGAGGCATATGCAGGTCTTGCTGGGTAGGCGCGCTTTGGTGGACGTAGCCGTTGCCATGGCTTGTTTCCTTGTGTCCGGGAGCTGGATCCTGACTGCTACACGTGCTGACGCAACGTACTTCCTTGCCGCGATAGGTGCCGGACTGGCTGTCCTGGCAAATGCAGCGGCCTCCATCTTCAATCGCAAGCCCCGGCTGACCACGGCTGCGGACCGGGTGACCCTGGTTCGCGCTGTCCTGGTGGCAAGCTGTGCGGCGACAACGGTTCCGGCCCTCTTCAGTGGAACTGCTCCCGGCATGCCGGGGGTGGTGCTCGGCGGGGCGGCATTCATTCTTGACGCGGTGGACGGGGCCGTTGCGCGGCGACTTGCGTGCGCGAGCCCGGCGGGAGGCCGGCTGGACGTCCAGACGGATGCGGCGCTGGTCCTGGTGCTCTCGTGTGCGGCTGCACCGACCGTCGGTCCCTGGGTCCTGGTCATTGGGCTGATGTGGTACGCATTCGTGGCCGCCGGATGGTTCCGGCCTCAGCTGAAGCGGACACTGCCCGTTAAGAGGTTGCGCAAGGTTATCGGCGCCTTCCAGCCGTTCGCCTTGCTGGTGGCACTGACTCCTGGCGTACCCGGTGGAATTGGCAAGGCCGCCGTTGCCCTGGCGCTGGTAACGCTGGTCGCTTCGTTTGGCCGGGACGTCGTCGAACTGGAGCAAAGCCACCGCAAGTGGACCGGCCGCCACTCCAGCACGGAACTGGTGAACTGACGGCGCGGTATTAGCGGTGGCCTTATGTGGTGGCGCCGTCGCTCGCCGCAGGGCTTGGCGGCTCTGGACTAACGGTGGCCGCCGCTGGTAAAGCTTGAATCGGGCCGGAGCACGGTATGTCCAGGCCCTCCCAACAGCAAAGGATCCAGACCATGAGCGAAACGCCCGCCGATCCGGAGCAGAATCCGTCGGACCAGCCTGAAAGTGGTTCACCCGCGGGTTTCCCGTTTGACCCCAACCAGGATCCGCCCCAGGAGGAACCGGCAATTCCTCCCCAGGACAACCCGGGACCACCCGCTGGCCCCGACGGAGAGCCTGACGAGCCCGCCCTGGAGGACCCCCAGCGGCCGCCCGCCCGGTAGGCAGGCGGCGAGCCGGGGCGTCAATCCGCAGCCCGCCGGAAGCCGTCCCGGTTACCAGGCGTAGTCCTCCGGAGCCGTGCGGTGGCCCGGAAAGATGCCATCCAGGCGCTTGAGCGCATCCTCGTTGAGTGTCACGTCCAAAGCCCGGATGGCGGCGTCGAGCTGTTCCTGCGTGCGGGGACCAACGATGGGGGCGGTAACCGCCGGCTGCCGGAGCAGCCACGCGAGTGCAACGTCGCCGGGTTCATGGCCGAGCTCCTCGACGAAGTCCTCGTACTCCAGGATCTGGTCATGGTGCTTTTCCAGCGTTTCCGCCGCCCGCCCTGCGAGCCGCCGGACGCCGTCGCGCTCTTTTTTGAGCACCCCGCCCAGTAGCCCTCCGTGCAGCGGGGACCACGGGATGATCCCGATCCCGTATTGCTGGGCCGCGGGGATGACTTCCAACTCGATGTTCCGCGTCAGCAGGTTGTAGATCGACTGCTCGCTGATGAGGCCGGTGTAGTTGCGGCGGGCGGCGGCTTCCTGCGCCTGGGCCAGGTGCCAGCCGGCGAAATTGCTGCTGCCCGAGTAGAGGATCTTGCCCTGCTGGATGGCCACTTCGATGGCCTGCCAGATCTCGTCCCACGGCGTGTTCCGGTCCACATGGTGGAACTGATAGATGTCGATGTAATCGGTTTGGAGGCGCTTGAGGCTGGCGTCGAGGGCGCGCCGGATGTTCAACGCGGACAGCTTCGACTCGTTCGGGCGGTCCGTCATGGTGCCGTAGAGCTTGGTGGCGAGCACGGTGCGTTCCCGACGCTCGCCTCCCTTCGCGAACCAGCGGCCAATGATCTCTTCTGTCCAGCCGCGGTGGTCAGTCCCGCCGTACACGTTGGCCGTGTCGAAGAAATTGATGCCGGACTCCCGGGCGGAGTCCATGATCGCATGCGCTTCGGATTCCTCGGTTTGCGGGCCGAAGTTCATGGTGCCGAGGCAGAGCCGGGAAACCTTGAGGCCGGAACGGCCCAGATGGGTGTACTCCATGGATGGTTCGTCCTTTCGGTGGAGCTGGAAAGCGGTTGGGGCTGCGAGAACGGTTAGAGCTGGGAGAATGCGGCGACGGCGGGGTCCGCGCCAATGCGGGAGCCGGCTTCCAGCGCATTGATCGATTCCACGTCTGCGGCAGTCAGCCGGATTGCTGCTGCCGCGAGGTTCTCCCGCATCCTTGCGGAGTCGGCCGACTTCGGGATGACGATGTTGCCGGTGGCCAGGTGCCAGGCGAGCACGATCTGGGCGGGCGTGGCCCCGTGATCCTTGGCGAGGCCGGTGACCGCAGGTGCGTCCAGGTCTGCGCCCTGGCCCAACGGGCTGTAGGCCTCAACGGCAATCCCGTGGGAGCGGCTCTTGGTGGCCAGCGGGGCCTGCTGGAAGGTCGGGTGGAGCTCGAACTGGTTCACAGCTGGGACCACGTCCGCGTCGGCCAGGACAGCATCCAGGTGCTCGTCCAGAAAGTTTGAGACGCCTATGGCCCGGGCCTGGCCGGTGGCGTGGATTTCTTCCAGCGCCTTCCAAGCCTGTGTGTAGAGTCCCTGGGAAGGCACCGGCCAGTGGATCAGGTACAGGTCGACGACGTCGATCCCCAGTGCCTTCCGGCTGTTCTCGAACGCCTCCTGGGCACTGGCCTGGTCGCCGTTGCGCAGCTTGGTGGTGATGAACAGCTCCTCGCGCGGGATGCCGGAGGCGGCGATGGCAGCCCCCACCCCGGCCTCGTTCCGGTAGGCTGCCGCGGTGTCGATGTGCCGGTAGCCGGCCTCCAGGGCGTCCTCGACGATCCGCTGCGTCTCCTCCGGGGGTACCTGGAAAACGCCGAATCCCAGCTGCGGGATGGAAACCCCGTTGTTGAGGACGACCTGCGGGATCTGCGACATGTCTTCTCCTTGATGATGCAACTAGATAGTCCGTGTTGAGAGTGGGCCGCGCGGAAGGATGATGGCGCGGGGCTCTTTCCGAGCTTATGCACCCAGGGCTCCGGAGTCAGCAGCTGTGACTCTCCCTGTTTTTCCTAGGATTGCCAGTCCTACCATCGTTGTAGAAACGCTGCCCGGGGTGCAGCACAATGGAGGTCATGGGTCAGAGCGCCGAGTTCGGCAAATTCCTCAAGGCAATGCGGTCCCGGCTGAAACCGGAGGACGTCGGCATCGCTGACGGCGCCGGCGCGCGGCGCGTGCCAGGGTTGCGGCGGGAGGAGATCGCCCGGCTGGCGGACATCAGCACGGACTACTACACGCGGCTCGAACAGGGCCGGAACATCCACGCGTCCCGGGCCGTTCTGGATTCCGTGGCGCGGGCGCTCAGGCTCGACGCCGGCGAGCAGGCCCACATGATGAACCTTCTGCGGCACTGTGCAGTGTCCGCCCGGTCACCGCTGCCTGTCCAGGCAATCCGGCCTGGGCTTCGGCAACTCCTGGACGCCGTTGGCGACGTGCCTGCCCTGGTCCTTGGACGCAGGGCGGATGTCCTGGCCGGTAACCGGATGGCTTTCCTGCTCATTGCGGACTTCCCGCAACTGCCGCCCGGGGAACGGAACCTGACCCGGTGGCTGGTCCTTGATCCCCGGGCGCGGGAGCTTTTCCGCGATTGGAAGACAGTGGCGGCGGAGGCAGCGGGCGCCCTCCGGCTTGACGTCGGACGGCACCCCAATGACGCGCAGGCCAACCAGCTCGTGGGGGAGCTTGCGGTTCACAGCGAACACTTCCGCCAATGGTGGGCCGGCCACCGGGTGGCCACCCGTTCTGCGGGGACCGTGCGCCTCCACCATCCCGAGGTGGGTGACCTTGAACTGAATTTCGAAAACCTGGTGCTGCCGGACGACGCCGACCAGACGCTGCGGATCTACTCGGCCAAGCCGGGCTCGCCGTCGGCCGATGCACTGGCACTGCTCGGCAGCCTCGGCGCGGACAGCAGGGGCCGGGGCACCCTGAACGGGGATGAAAGCACGACGGCGGAACAGACTTCCAGCCGCGGCTGACCGTCCATCCTGAAGGGGGGCGGCGGGAGACAGGTTTCTCCTGTACCTCTGCCCAGCAGGATCAAAGGATTTTATCCATTCGTCCATTGGGCCAGTCCGTCGCGTTTTCTAGCCTTGGGGGAGAACTTCACCCGCCCACAAAATCAAGGATGACATTCAACGATGAAACGCATCGCACTGCTTCGGGAGCGACAGACGCCCGCAGCTTCCACTGGAACCCACTGCCCGGCGTCGGGAATGTGGACTCCCGCCGACTCGCCGGATGAGGCGCACGCCTTCTTCGAGGGCCAGGTGTTTCCCGCCTTCCGTGGGAACCCCACCGTGTGGAGCCGCAGCGCCACCGGCCAGGATTAAGCAAGTGATGCGGCGCCGGCTGAAGAACAGCCGGCGCCGCATCTTTGGTTTCCGCTGGTATGCGGCGGGGTTTACTCCCGCTCCAGCCGGAATCCGAGCTTGAGGGTGACCTGCCAGTCGGCTACCTGGCCGTTGTCGAGGTGGCCGCGGATCTCCTTGACTTCGAACCAGTCCAGGTTCCGCAGGGTCTTGGCGGCGTCGGCTATGCCGTTGCGGACGGCCGCGTCGACGCCTTCTGTGGAGGTTCCGACAATTTCAGAAATGCTGTAGGTGTTGTTAGACATCTCGCTCCTCGTGGTCGCCATCGATACCCGGCTGCGGGCCGTTCCTGCAGAGTATCGGACCGGGAGCGCCGGGACTAGGCTTCGAGCACGTAGCTTCTGAGGTCGTCGAGGGTCTGCTGCATGTGGGCGTCCATGGCATTGCGAGCCTGCTGCGGATCCCGGGCGGCCAGGGCCTCGTAAATGTTCTGGTGGTGCCCGATGGCGTGCTCCTGGATATCCGGCACATTTGAGGTCTCGGTCCGCCCCTTTTCCAGAACGCGGTGCAGCGGCTCGAAGAGCACAGCAACGAACACGTTCTCGGACGCGTGCAGAATCTGGTCATGGAACGCGAGGTCGGCGTCGACGAAACTCGCCACGTCGTTGTCCTGGTGTGCCTTCCGCATGTCTGCCAGGCAGTTCCGCAGGCCATGGAGCTCCGCGTCGGTAATGCGGTGTGCAGCCAGCTCACAGGCGCCCGTCTCAAGCATCCGCCGCAACTCAATCAGCTGGACCGCGGCGGCCGCGCCGTTCTGTCCTTCGGAGGCTGCCCGCAGCACTGCCTCGAGCGACGACCAGCGGTTCAGCGGGTTCACGAACGTGCCGCGGCCCCGTTCCACGCTGAGGATGCGCTGCGCCTCGAGCGTTTTCATCGCCTCCCGCACCGTCATGCGGCTGACGTCGTGCCGTGCGCTGAGTTCCAGTTCCCCCGGCACGCTGCTGCCCGGCGGGAACTCGCCGGAGATGATGCGGTCAAGGAGTTCGTCGGCGACGACGCCCACCAGTGATTTGCGTGCCATTTCTTCCGTTCAGCGTGTGCGGCCTTTACAGCCGGAGATGTCTGCCAAAAGTGTACTTGCGCACGTGCTGTGCGTTATGCCACACTAGCATCAAACGCCAGATGTCTGACATCTGACAAGTTATCCGCAAGACAGTTCCGACACAACGGAGTGCACAGTGCCCCTCGAATCCGACGTTCTGGCCGCCTTTCCCGCCGAACTCCAGATCCCTTCGCAGCAGGTCGCCGACGCTGTGGCGGCCACGGCCGCCACGTCACCGCGCGTTCTGGTGGTGCTCGACGACGACCCCACCGGCACGCAGTCCGTTGCAGACCTTCCCGTGCTCACCCGCTGGGAAGTCGAGGACTTCCGGTGGGCTCTCCATCAGGGTAAGCCCGCCGTATACGTGCTGACCAACACCCGCAGCCTCGACCCGGAGGAGGCAGCAGCGCGCAACGAAGAAGTGGTGCGCAACGCCCTGGCCGCGGCCCGGGACGGCGAAGGGGAGGTCCGGCTCGGTTTCGTGAGCCGCAGCGACTCCACCCTGCGCGGACACTTCCCCCTGGAGCCGGACGTCATCGCAGCCACCGTGGCGGCGGAAAGCGGAGAGGCCACCGACGGCGTCGTGATGGTTCCCGCATTCCCCGACGCCGGACGCATCACCATTGGCGGCGTGCACTACACCCGCGGGCCGGAGGCCGGTCATCTGGTCCCCGTTGCGGAGACCGAATTCGCCAAGGACGCCACCTTCGGCTTCGCCAATTCCGAGATGGCCAAGTACGTGGAAGAGAAGTCGCAGGGCCGGTTCGCCGCAGACTCCGTCATCGTGCTGGACCTGAACATCATCCGCGCCGGCTCCGCCACCGGGCAGGCCGAGGTGTCGGCCAAGGCGATCGCCGACGCAATTGAGCCGGCTACGCAGTCCACCCCCATCGTGGTGGACATAGTCACCGAAAACGACATGCGCGCCCTTGCCCTTGGGCTGGAAGAGGCCGAGCGCCGCGGCAAGAAGCTGCTCTACCGGGTGGGCCCGCCGTTCATGCGCGCCCGGATCGGCCAGGACATCAGGCCTGAGCTTAGCGGCGAGGAAGCGTACGCGGGCAACACCCCCTCCGAAGCCGGCGGCCTGATCGTCGTCGGCTCCCACGTGGGTGTGACCACCAGGCAGCTCAAGGTGCTCACGGACCGGCACAGCAGTGCGCGCATTGTGGAGATCGACGTCGAAAAGCTCCTGGGCGAGGAGGCGCCGGCGTACCTCGACCAGACCGTGGAAGCCGTCGTGGCGGCGCTGCGGGGCGGCGACGTCATCGTCCACACGAGCCGCCTGCTCATCAAGACCGATGACCCGGCCGAAAGCCTGCGGATCGCGCGCACCGTGTCCGCCGCCGTCGTCGCCGTGGTGAACCGGACACTGAAGACCTTTCCGCCGCGGTTCGTCATCGCCAAGGGAGGCATCACCTCCTCGGATGTGGCGGCGCACGGGCTGGAGATCCGGCATGCCATTGTCCGCGGGCCCATGCTGCCCGGCATCGTGAGCCTGTGGGAACCGGTCGACGGCCCCGCGAAGGGGATTCCGTACATCGTTTTCGCCGGCAACGTGGGCGACGACGAGTCACTCGCCCAGGTCACCAGCAAGCTCAGCAACACCTTCTGATTTCAGCGGGTTCAATCACCGGTGGTTGAGCCCGTCGAAACCCCGCTCCCCGCAACATTTCAACGGAGAACACAAATGACCTCGAATTACACCGTCACCGTCCTCGGCCTGGGTGCCATGGGCCTGCCCATGGCCTCCCGCCTCGCCAGCCAGCTGACCGTCCACGGCTTCGACATTGCTGAACCGCGCGTGCGCCTTGCGGAGGAAGCCGGTGTGAAGACCTTCGCTTCCGCCCGGGACGCCGCCCAGGACACCGATGCCCTGCTGCTGGCGGTCCGCAACAGCGAACAGCTCGACGACGTCCTGTTCGGCGGGAACGGCGTGGCCGCGGTGCTGAAGCCGGGCGCCGTCGTCATCCTGACCAGCACCGTGGGCACGGAAGCCATCCCGTCCACGGTCGCACGCCTGGCCGAGTACGGCGTCGGGCTCGTCGACGCCCCGCTGTCCGGGGGGCCGAAGCGTGCCGGTGAGGGCGACCTGCTGATCGTCGTCGGAGCCGAACCCGCGGCGCTGGAAACGGCACGCCCGGTGCTCGAGCTGCTCGCCTCGACACTGACCGTCGTCGGCGACAAGCCCGGTGACGGGCAGGCGCTGAAGACCGTCAACCAGCTGCTGTGCGGCATACACATCGCGGCTGCCGCCGAGGCAATGGCGCTGGCCGATGCCCTCGGCCTGGACCAGGCCAAGACCCTGGCCGCCCTCGAGGCCGGCGCCGCGGGCTCGTTCATGCTGTCCAACCGCGGGCCACGCATCCTGGAGGCATACTCGGAGGAAGGCGCCGAGGTGCTCAGCCGGCTGGACATTTTCGTCAAGGACATGGGCATCGTGGGCAAGGCCACGCGCAGTGCGGGCCTGGCCACCCCCGTTGCCGCCGCCGCCGAGCAGCTGTACCTGCTGGGCCAGGCCCACGGGCTGGCCGCCGCCGACGATTCCGCCGTCATCAAGGTGGTTGCCCCCACCAAGCGCACCACCGGGGAAGGCTGATGCGGGCGCAACTCGACGAGTTGGTAGTGTCCGCCCTCAAACAGGGCTCCGCCGTGCCGGCGTTCACGTGCTACGACTTCACGACGGCCCTTGCCGTGGTGAGCGCAGCGGAGGAAGCAGCGCGCGGCGTCATTCTCCTGGTGGCGCCCAAGACCGCCGCCACGGCCAACGGGCTGCGGCTCATCTCGGCGCTTCGCGGCATGGCTGATGCCGCCACCGTCCCGGTCGCGGTGCAGCTGGACCACGCCAGCGACATTGACGTCATCACCGCCGCCGTCGCGGCCGGGGCTGACTCCGTCCTGGCAGACGGCTCGGCTCTTCCGTACGAAGAGAACATCGCGCTGGTGAATGCCGTGCGATCCGCGCTCGAGGCCGCGGGGCATGCCGGCGTGGTCCTGGAGGCTGAGCTCGGCGGCCTGGCCGGCGACGAGGACAAGGCCTTTGGGGCCGGGGCGGACGCCGCCGGCAGCGAGGTTGCCGGGCTCACCGACTCCGCCCAGGTGGAGGACTTCGTGGCCCGGACGGGTGCGCAGCTCCTCGCGGTGGCCGTGGGCAACGTGCACGGGAAGTACAAGGGCGAGCCCATGCTCCGCTGGGACGTCCTGCAGGACATCGCCGTGCGGACCCATATCCCGCTGGTGCTTCACGGTGCGTCCGGCATTCCTGCGGACGATTTGGCCAAGGCGCCTGCCATGAACGTGGGCAAGGTCAACTTCAATACCGAGTTGCGCACCGGCGTCCTTGCCACGCTCGAAGAGCAGATCGCCGCGCATCGGGCCGACGGCGAGAACCTGCAGGGGCTCCTGGCCACGTGGAACGGCGCCGCGAAGGACTTCGGCGCCAGCACGCTGGCGATCCTCAGCCGCTGACCTGCCGGAAATCCAGAGTTTTTGTCCACGTATCGCGACTTCGGGGGCCTTTAGAGGCCAATAAGTGGACAAAAACTCCAGTCCGCCACATGTGGGCCAAGTTGGCGCACAATGGAAAGCACAAAGACGTACTTGAGTTCCAGTGGTGGGGGCGCCATGAAGAATTCCACGGAGCCGGGGGCGGGACCGGACGTTGCAGCACCCGCCCGGGACCTGGCCATCGATCTCGCGCGCTTTGTTTGCCTCGTCCTCGTGGTGGTGGGGCACTGCATGATGACCAGCCCGGTGCTGCACACCGACGGCACCGTCACCACCGAAAACACCCTCGCCGAGCAGGACTGGTTCGAGCCCGTCATTTGGATCTTCATGGTGATGCCGCTGTTCTTCGTGGCCGGAGGCATCACCGGGGCGCAGTCCTGGCGGCGCATGCAGGCGCGCGGCGGCAGCGGCTTTGAGTTCATCCAGTCCCGGCTGCTGCGCCTGGTCCGCCCGGCGGCGGCGCTGCTGGCCGTGATGTTCGTTGGCCTGTGGGGTGCGCTGCTGGCCGGTGTGGATCCGCAGGTGGTGCAGCTGCTGGCCAGCGGGGCCGGCATGCCGCTGTGGTTCCTCGCGGCGTACCTGGCCGCCCAGCTGAACATTCCATTCCTGGTGCGGCTGCACCACCGCGCCCCGTGGCTGACCCTGGTGGGGCTGGTGGCGCTGGTGGTCACCGTGGACTGTTTCCGCGGTGCTTTCCCGACGTTCGCTTACATCAACATGGTGTTCGTGTGGTGCGCCGTGCAGCAACTGGGGTTTTTTCTGGCGGACGGCTGGCTTGACGGGTGGAGCAGGTCGCAGCTTCTGGGGCTGGTGGCCGCCAGCAACCTGCTGATGCTTGCCCTGGTGATGCTGGGCCTGTACCGGGACAACATGCTGGTGAACCTGAATCCGCCCAACCTCAGCCTGTTCCTGCTCGGCGTCTGGCAGGCGGCTGTGCTGCAGCTTTCCCGGCCCCTGCTGACGGCCGTCGGCGCAGTGCGCTGGATCCGGGCGGTGGTGGCCGTTGTGGGCCGCCACGCCATGACGGTCTATCTCTGGCACCTGCCGCTGCTGGCCGCCATGACCGGGCTGCTCCTGCTGACCGACTTTCCCCAACCCGCCTCGGGCACCGTTGGATGGTGGTGGTCGCGCCCGCTGGTCTTCCTCGGCGTGGTCCTCCTCCTGCTGCCGGCGGTCCTCGTGTTCGGCCGGCTGGAGGAACGGCCGACGCCGGCCATGCACTCACGGGGCCGGGCACCGGCCGCCGTGGTGACCGCCGTCGTCGTCGTTTTTGTCCCGGTGGCTGACGCCGCCGTCAACGGCCTGACGCTGGGACTTTTGGGCGGCGGCGCCGCCTGCTTTGCCCTGGCCGTGCTGTTGCTGGGGCGTGTGCCCGCGCCCGGCACCCGACCATTGCCAGCACAGCCATTAAGTGCCAATGTCGAACCATGACGGAGAACACGGCAGCCACCGAGGACCATTTCACCCCGGACGTCACCACATTCCGGAACGATGCGCTCCACCGCTATGAACTGCACGTGGGCGGGAAGCTGGCGGTGGAAGTCAGGTTCGTGGACAAGCCCGGGCACGTGGATTTCATCCACACGGAGACGGCCGAGCAGTTCCAGGGCCACGGGCTGGCCAAGGTGCTCATCCATTTTGCCCTCGATGATGTTGTGGCGGCGGGAAAGCGAATCATTCCGCATTGCCCGTTTACCGCGCGGTACTTGCGCAAGCACGAGGTGTACACGCAGTGCATCGACTGGCCTGAGGCTGCCGCCCCCAAACTTATGGGCACCTGACGGGCGCTTCCCGGGACGCAACGCCCGGCCTTCGGAACTTGTGACCGGAGGGACATTTCCGTACGATCGGGCACGGCTAAGCAGTTGGCCTTCGGACTCTCTTTTTTGGGGACCTCTTGAATCAAAAACTGCGTGCGCCGGTGCGGATTGAGTATCCCCGGCGTGTCATCCTTTCGTTCCGCGGACCCGTCCCCCAGCTCTTGATGGGGACCGGGGGATGAGCGACTTCGCCATGAACGAGGGCGCCATGACGGACGGGGAACTGTGCTGCCTCCTGGCCGGACCGCTCAACTCGACAGTGGACCCGGCGGTAACCCTCGCGGCGGTGCCGGATGCGCCGTTGGCTCGCCTGGCGGACGGGCTGTTCCGGCATCTGGACACGCCAAGCCCCGCCTTCGGCGCCCGCTTCTGGTTCCTTCAGGCCACCGAGGAACTGCGGCGGCGCCGCCTGGCCGGTCCCGGATCCGCGTCAGGAGCCGGGCTGGAAACGCAGTCCGGCCCCGGGCCCCTGGCCAGCGAGGTCCCCGCCGGGTAGCTGCCGGCGCTTAAGTTTCCGTTCGCGCCGGGCGGATGATTACGACGGCGGGGGCTGCTTTGCGCGGTTCCGTTGCCATTGCGCCGCGTGCCAGAAAAGCAGGCCGAGCAACCCTATGATTCCGGCGAAAAGGATCTGCGGCGCGAACGTGATCCACATGTAGCTCACGGGCATGATCTGCGGCTCGGTGCCTGAGTTCAGTGATTCCTGGGCGAGCGTGAAGACTCCAAACGGCGACACCAGCAGGACCGCCACGAGCACCCACAGCGCCGCGACGAACGGGTTCACGGCCAGGCGGCTCCGCTGCCCCGGCGCCGCACCAGTCTGCCCAAACCCTGCTTGCCCAAAACCTGCCTGCCCAAAACCGTCGGCGGGCGCCACGCGGCCATAGCCGGTGGTGTTTCCCTGCGAATCCACTTCCCGAAAATTCAACGGATCATGCTCACTGCCGGACATGTCCCCCTGCTTCCTGCCGCGGTCGACGAGTCATGCCTGAGAATAGCTTGGCCGGACTGACTGTGCCAGAAACTCTACCCCGGCTGCCCGCCCCTGTCGCGGGTGGCCATTATGGGGTGTTGCGCGTCCTCACGGAAGTCAATGACCACTGGTGACGCCGGAAAAACCCCGGAAGTCCGCTGCGTCCTCGAATTAGATCATGAAAGTTTGACTAAAAGGTACACCTAAGTAAGGCTTACCTGGCTTGGCGCCAGTGGCTGGTGCCGGTCTCACATCACGCCGACCAAAAGGATGACCCTATGACGCTGCTGCCCGACGTGGACGAGCCACGCGTGGACTTCGACGGAACTGGAACCTGCGCCCCGGAATCAGCGAGCCAATATCCGTCCGGCCAGAACCTGGCTGCTCGCACCGCCGCGCAGGACCCGTCCAGCCTGGACTTCGGGTCTGGCGTGGAGCTCGCCCTCGCCGCCAGCAACCAGCTGTTCAATGCCCAGAACGCCCCGCGCTACGTGGCCCAGGTGCTGCAGGGCGTCAACGCGGTGGCCACCAAGCTCGAGCGCACCTCACAGCCGTTCACCGGTGTCAACCCGACCGAGATGAAGCGGCGCGTGGCCGCGGTGGACCTTGAGCGGCCCCTGCCGGACACGGCTGCCGCCCTCGAGGAACTGCAGTACACCTACCTGCGCGACGCCGTGTACTTCCACGACGCCAAGTACGCGGCACACCTGAACTGCCCGGTGGTCATTCCGGCGCTCGTGGGGGAGGCCGTGCTCTCGGCCGTGAATTCGTCCATGGACACGTGGGACCAGAGCGCAGGCGCCACCATGATCGAGCGCCGCCTCATCGACTGGACCGCCGAACGGCTCGGGCTGGGCAACGGGGCCGACGGCGTGTTCACGTCCGGCGGTAGCCAGTCCAACCTGCAGGCGCTGCTCATTGCGCGCAACCATGCGGTGGCCCGCCTCCGGCAGGATCCGGCGAACGAGGGGCTGCGCCTGCCGCTGCTGCTGGAGAAGCTGCGCATCTTCACCTCGGTGGACAGCCACTTCAGCATCCAGAAGTCTGCCTCCATGCTGGGGCTGGGATTCGACGCCGCCGTATCCGTCGCCTGCGGGCCGGACCACCGGATGGATCCGGCTTCCCTGGCCGGCGCCCTGGACACGGCCTCCAGCGACGGCCTGGTTCCCATGGCGGTCGTGGGCACTGCGGGTACGACCGACTTCGGCGCCGTGGACCCGCTGGCAGACCTGGCAGCCCTGGCCGGAGCCTATGGGGCCTGGTTCCACGTAGATGCGGCCTACGGCGGAGGCCTCATCGTTTCCAACCGCCACCGGCATCTCCTGGACGGCATCCGGATGGCGGACTCCGTCACCGTGGACTTCCACAAGACCTTCTTCCAGCCCGTCAGCTCCAGCGCGCTGCTGGTGCGCGACGGCGGAATGCTGCGCCACGTCACGTACTACGCCGATTACCTGAACCCGGAGACCGCGGCGCGCGCCGAGATCCCCAACCAGGTGGACAAGAGCATCCAGACCACGCGCCGGTTCGACGCCCTCAAGCTGTGGCTGACGCTCCGGATCATGGGCGCCGATGCCGTGGGTGCGCTCCTCGACGAAGCGATCGACCTGGCGGCCCGGGTGGGCTCCGTGCTGGCGGCGGACACGGACTTCGAGCTGGCGGCCGAGCCGCGGCTGAGCACGCTGGTCTTCCGGTACCGGCCGCTCCTGGCAGACGGAACCCGGCTGCCGGAGGACGCGGCCGATGAGCTGAATCCGGCCATCCGCGCCGTCGTGTTCGCGTCGGGCCAGGCCGTTGTGGCGGGCACCAAGGTGGCCGGACGGCACTACCTGAAGTTCACGCTCCTCAACGCTGAGGCAACCCTTGAGGATATCCTCGAAATCGTCAGCCTCCTTCGCAGCACCGGCGAAACCCTGCTCACCGGCAGTTCTGCTACCGGTTCCGCTGCCCGGACGGAGGCACGCGCATGAACACCCTATTTAGTACCTCGGCTAAAGGCCGCGTGTACGACTTCGCCGGTATCGGCGTCGGGCCTTTCAACCTGGGCCTCGCCGCGCTGGGCGAACCGGTCAAAGACCTCGACGGGGTGTTCCTCGAACGCCGGGAATCCTTCGACTGGCACCCCGGCATGATGCTGGAGCCCGCCCACCTCCAGGTCCCGTTCATGGCTGACCTCGTGACCCTGGCGGATCCGGCGTCGCCGTACTCGTTCCTGAACTTCCTCAAGCAGACCGGCCGGCTCTACCGCTTCTACATCCGCGAAAACTTCTACCCGCTGCGGGCCGAATACAACCAGTACTGCCAGTGGGTCGCCGGCCAGCTGCCGTCGGTCCGGTTTGGCACGGACGTCACCGAAGTGACGTACGACGACGGCGTGTACACGCTTTCGGTGGACGGCCCGGCCGGGCCCGAGGTGCTTCGTGCGCGCCGGCTGGTGCTCGCCACCGGCACGTCGCCGTACGTCCCGGAGGCGTGCCGCGGAATTCTGGACGCAGGCGGGACAGTCCTCCATAACGCGGACTACCTGGCCCGGAAAAGCGAACTCCAGCAGCGGCGCAGCATCACCATCGTGGGCAGCGGGCAGAGCGCGGCGGAGATCTACTATGAGCTGCTTCAGGACATCGACGTGTACGGGTACCAGCTCAACTGGGTCACGCGCTCGGGCAGGTTCTTCCCGCTGGAGTACACCAAGCTCACGCTGGAAATGACTTCGCCGGAGTACGTCGACTATTTCCACCGGCTTCCGCAGGACCGTCGCGACTCGCTCGTCAGCAGCCAGAAGAACCTCTACAAGGGAATCAACTCGGACCTCATCGACGCGATCTACGACCTGCTGTACACCAAGAGCCTCTCCGGCATCGTGGACACCCGGCTGCTCACCCATTCGGCCGTTGCCGGTGCCGCCTGGAACGGCTCCGCCGGGACCCACAGGCTGGAGCTGAGGCACGGGGAGCAGGGCGCGGACTATTCGCTGGAGACCGAGGCGTTGGTTCTCGCCACCGGCTACGCCTACCGCGAGCCGGCCTTCCTGGCCGGCGTGGAGGAGCGCATTGCCCGGGACAGCGCCGGAAGGTTCGCTGTGCAGCGGGACTACAGCACCGGCGTCGTGCCCGGCGAGATCTTCGTGCAGAACGCCGAACTGCACACGCACGGCTTCGTCACTCCGGACCTCGGCCTGGCCGCCTACCGGAACTCGTGCATCCTCCGGGAAATCCTGGGCCGCGAGGTTTACCCCGTGGAACGCAGCATTGCCTTCCAGGAGTTCGGCGCTCCGGCTCCCGTAGCAGAGGTGGCAGCGCACGTTGCCGCGCCGGGTGGCCTGGCTGCTGCGGCAGCCGGACGGGCAGGGGTGCCCGCATGAGCTTCACGTTCCGCTGCCTCGATCCACGGGAGGACGCAGAGCTCCTCCACAGCTGGGTCACCCGGCCGTATGCCTCGTTCTGGGGGATGCTGAACGCCAGCGTCGGTGATGTCGTGGAGGAGTATGCCAAAATCCAGTCCAGCGGTCACCACCACGCGCTGCTGGGGATCGACGACGGTGTTCCCGCCTTCCTAATGGAGGAGTACCTGCCGGGGTCCTCACCGCTCAACAGTGTCTACGCCGTCCAGACCGGCGACATCGGCATGCACCTGCTGGTTGCCCCGGCGGAGGGCATGCCGCGCAACGGGTTCACGGCCGACGTCATGGAGTCGGTCCTGGACAGGCTCTTCCAAAAGCCCGGCGTGAACCGCGTGGTGGTGGAGCCCGACGCCCGCAACACCAAGATCCACATCCTCAACGCGCGCCTGGGCTTCGAGCCTGCCTGCGAGGTGACCCTGCCGGACAAACAGGCCCTCCTGAGCTTCTGCACGCGGGAGTCGTTCGAGTCCGCCCGCGCAGCCCGTTCCTCAACCCCGAAACACCAATCAATCCAGGGAGCAGCACTGTGACCACCCTTGACCTTGAATCTGCCCTGACCGCAGGCAACGCGGCACCCCACCTCACGCCGGAACGCTGGGCTGTGGCCAACCGGCACCTGGTCCGCAAGGCGCTCGCCGAGTTCTCGCACGAGCGGATCCTCGTTCCGGAACCGCTCGGTGACAGTGCCGGGAACAGGGACGGCGCCTACCGGGTCCGGAACGATGACGGAACCACTGAATACCGCTTCACCGCCCGGCTCCTGCAGCTGGATCACTGGTCCGTCGATGCCGGCTCCATTACCTGTAGCCGCGAGGGCCGGGACGCCCCGGTGGATGCGCTGCGGTTCATCACCGAGTTCTCCGGCACCCTGGGCATCCCGCAGGAGATGCTTCCCGTTTACCTCGAGGAGATCAGCAGCACGCTCTCCAGCCATGCGTTCAAGCAGTGGACGGGCCAGCCGTCGTCGGGCGAACTGGCAGCCGGCGTGACCGGGGGAGCGGACCCGGCCACGGACTTCCAGGCGATTGAACGCAGCATGACCGAGGGGCACCCATGCTTTGTGGCCAACAATGGCCGGCTGGGCTTTGGAATCGGTGACTACCGGGCCTTTGCCCCGGAAGCGGGAGCCCCGGTCCAGCTGGAGTGGATCGCGGTGCACCGCGGCAGGGCGGTCTTCACCTCCAGCGAGGGTCTGGACTGCACGGCGCACTTTGAAGCCGAACTTGGGGCCGGCGCCGTCGCCCTCTTTGAGGCCGAACTCGGTGCCCTGGGCCTCGACCCATCCCGGTATTTCCTGATGCCGGTCCATCCCTGGCAGTGGGAGAACAAGCTGACGGTCACGTTCGCGGCCGAGATCGCCCAGCGGCACATTGTCCACCTCGGAACCGGGGCGGACAGCTACCAGGCCCAGCAGTCCATCCGGACGTTCTTCAACACCACCGCTCCGGAGAAAACGTACGTGAAGACGGCCATGTCCGTCCTGAATATGGGTTTCATGCGCGGGCTGTCGCCGCAGTACATGAAGGCAACGCCGGCCATCAACGATTGGCTCCAGGAACTGATCGCAGGTGACGAGGCACTGCAGGGCCGGGGGCTCGCCATGATCCGCGAGGTAGCAGCCATCGGGTACCACAACGGCTACTACGAGGCAGCCGCCGCGAAGGGGTCGCCGTACCGCAAGATGCTGTCCGCGTTGTGGCGTGAGAGCCCGCTGCCGTTGCTGAAGGATGGGCAGCAGCTGGCCACCATGGCCTCGCTCCTTCACGTCGACGCCGCGGGCAAGCCCATGGTGTCCGCGCTGATTGAGCGGTCCGGACTGGAGCCGGGAGCGTGGCTGCGGCAGTACTTCGAGGCGTACCTCGTGCCGCTGGTGCACTGTCTGTACCGCTACGAGCTGGCCTTCATGCCGCACGGCGAGAACGTGATCCTGGTGCTTGAGGACGGCGTCCCGGTCCGGGCGGTCATGAAGGACATCGCCGAGGAAATTGTGGTCATGGGGGACAGGCTGGACCTGCCCGAGGAAGTGTCCCGGATCAAGGTGGACATTCCCGACGGCGACAAGGTCCTGTCCATCTTCACCGATGTGTTCGACTGCATCTTCCGTTTCCTCGCCGCCCTTCTGGAGGATGACGGCGTGCTCAGCGGCGAGGAATTCTGGCACACCGCGGCCGCAGCCGTCCGCGACTACCAGGCCGGGCACCCGGAACTCGCGGACCAGTTTGCCCGCCATGACCTGTTCACCCCGGACTTCGAGCTGTCCTGCCTGAACCGGCTGCAGCTGCGCAACAACCAGCAGATGCTCGATCTGGCCGACCCGTCCGGAGGCCTGCAGAAGGCAGGCAGGCTCACGAATCCGCTGGCCAGATTCGCGTGAATTCCGTTGCCGGGCAGGGCTAGGCTGTGGGCATGACGCAGAACACCGACAGGCCCACAGCCCTCGTCACCGGCGCCACTGCGGGACTGGGCGCCGAATTTGCCCGCCAACTGGCCGAGCAGGGCAACAACCTTGTGCTCGTCGCCCGCGACACGGCACGGCTGCAGGCCACAGCGGACGAGCTGCAGCGGCGGTACGGAACCACGGCTGAGGTGCTCACCGCTGACCTGACCGACGACCGCGGCGTGGCCGCCGTCGTCGGACGCCTGTCCGACCCCTCACGGCCGGTGGACATGCTGGTGAACAACGCCGGAATCGGGCTGCTGCACAACTTCGATGAGAACCCGATCGACGATGAGCGCAAGCACCTGAAGCTGCACGTGCAGACGGCCATGGAGCTCTGCCACGCGGCCTTGCAGGGCATGCTCTCCCGCGGCTCCGGCCGGATCATCAACGTGGCCAGCGTGGCGGCTTTCCTTCCCCGCGGCTCCTACTCGGCGGCGAAGGCCTGGCTGCTCAGCTTCAGCCGCTGGGCGAACCTCGCCTACTCGCCCCGGGGCGTGAAGGTCACCGCCGTCTGCCCGGGGTTTGTCCACACCGAGTTCCATGACCGGATGGGGATGGACAAGTCCGTGGCTCCGGGCTGGACGTGGCTGCGGCCGGGGCGCGTGGTCCGTGAGGCTCTGGCGGACAATGAGCGCGGGAAGGCCGTCTCCATCCCCACCAAGCGCTACAAGGTGGTGGCCGGACTCGCCCGGATTGTGCCGGACCGGTTCATGGCCGGCCCGGCGCGCCGGCCGCAGGAGCCGGGCGTCGGTTCAGGCGGCGGAGAAAGCGCGAGCGGATAAGCACCACCACGAGAATTCCGACGCCGGCCCCCACCACGGTTTCGACGGCGCGTTCAACGATGAGCACCTGCGGGTCGGCCGGCGCCGCCAGCTGGGTCATCAGGAGGATCACCGGAGTAAAGGAGACCATGGCCAGCCCGTAGTGCCGGGTCATGAACAGTTCAGTGGTGAACTGGAAAACGATCACCAGCAGCGCCAACACCGCGGCCTCGGCCCCCGGGAAAAAGTGCAGCGGAGCCCAGGGCCCGGGCAGAAGTACGACGGCGACCACCACCAGCCCGAGGAGCGTCCCCATGATCCTGTGGATGCCGCGGTGGACGCTGCTGGGCAGGTCCGCGCCGGCGAGCGGCACGGCTGCTGCCGCCATAGCCCAGTGCGGGTGGCCGCTTCCGGTCAGGACGCCGATGGTGCCGGCCGCGCCGACAGCGAGCACGTGGCGGTAAGCGTGGATGGCTGCCCGGCGGCGCAGGGCTCCGCGGAGGCTGGCGGAGGGCCGCGCCGCGCCGGCTTTCCAGGCCCTGCCGCGGACCCAGCCGACGAATCCCACGAGCAACGAGAAGGCCGCGGAACCGAAAGCGATGAGCAGGGCAACGTACCAGGGCACGGCGACGGGAACGGAGGCGCAGGCACCCAGGGCGAGGATTCCGAAGAAAGGTCCGTTGGGCCTGAGGCGGACCTTGTCCGAGTAGAGGGAACCAACCCCGGCAAGAAAGGCTTCGATGCCAACGAGCCACCACGAATGCAGGTGGTTGACCGACAGGACCACGCCCACGGTCACGCCGGACAACAGGACGAGAGCCGCCTGGAGTTGGTGTTTGAGCCTGAGCTGGTGCGGTTCGGAGCGGCCGTACATGCCGGTCAGCGCGCCGAACACGGCGTAAATGGTGAGGTCCGGCCGGCCGAGGAGCAGCAGGACGAGGGAGGGGACGGCCACGCTGATGGCCACGCGCCATGCCGAGAGGTGGTCGTTGTTGGCGGGGCCCAGGCTGTGCAGCTGCCGCCAGTGGTGCACTACAGACTGCACCGGCACGACCCCTTTCACCCTACGAAGGTAGCACCGCCGCAAAGATCTCACCGCGGGCTGCGTCACATAGTGAGAGAGGCAACAATGACTGTTAATCCAGAATGGCTGGTGAACTCTATTTGTGGCGGGCGTTGGGAACTATAGGATCGGGAAATGGGGATCCGTCGCCCGGCCCGAAGACGGCTTAGATGGAACGACTATGCATGGTTATTGGAGGTCGGCCCGGATTTCCCGCGGACGTGACTCCCTTGTGTCCAGCAGGCACCGGCAATAGCGCGCAGGGAGCAGTCAGCGCAACTAAGGGAGAACAGAGCAAAGGCCCGCCCTGCCTGCTCCCTCTCAAGGGGAGCACAGCGGGACGGGCCCTCAACCCGGACGCGGGGACCGGCGTCAGGTGCCGGCCGGCACCTTGCTGAATTCGTCGTCGAACTTCTTATCGAGACCGTTGAGTTCATCGACGGTCTCGAACGGCAGTTCGTCGAGGTCGATCAGCGGGTTCTCGTCCTGGGTGGCCACCAGTTCACGGGCCTCCGCCGGGGTGTCCACGCTGGGCATGGAGCCGGGCAGCGGACGCTGGGCGGATTCCTTGAGGAAGTAGATGGCCACAGCACCCACAGCCGAGGTGGCCATCAGGTAGTAGGCGGGCATCATGTCGTTGCCGGTGGCGTTGATGAGCGCATCCACGATGAACGGCGTGGTGCCACCGAAGATCGCCACCGAGAAGTTGTAGGCAATGCCCATGGCGCCGTAGCGGCTGGCGGTGGGAAACTGTGCCGGCAGCGCCGAGGCGAGGTTCGCAACGTAGAAGGTCACGGGGAACGCGACCAGCGACAGGCCGGCCAGCGTGGACCAGATGGTGCCGAGGCCGATGAGCATAAAGGCCGGTGCAGCCAAGACCACCGTGCTCACCGCGCCGATCCAGAGTACCGGGCGGCGTCCGATCCGGTCGGAGAGCTTGCCGGTCAGCGGAATGCAGAGGCTCATGACGACGAGCACCGGGATGGTGAGCAGCGTGCCGTGGACGGGGTCGTAACCCTTGGATTCGGTGAGGTACGTAGGCATGTAGGACGTCAGCGCGTAGCCGGCAGTGTTGGCCGCAGCCACCAGGATCATGGCCACGATGATGGAGCGCCAGTAAGCCTTGACGATGCCCACCGGGCCCTTGGCGGCAGCCTCATCACCGGCGGCAGCGTCCTTGGCGAGTTCCTCCTGCGCGTCCAGGGTGGCCTGGAACTGCGGGGACTCCTCAATCTTGCTTCGGAAGTAGATGGCGATCAGGCCCAGGGGACCGGCGATCAGGAACGGCAGTCGCCAGCCCCAGTCCTCCATGGCGGCCTGGCCCAGCGTCAGCTGCAGCACGGACACCAGCGCGGCACCCAGGGCGAAGCCCAGGTAGCTGCCCATGTCGAGGAAGCTGGCGAAGAAGCCGCGGCGCTTGTCAGGCGAGTACTCGCTCACAAAGGTGGTGGCACCGGCGTATTCGCCGCCGGTGGAGAAGCCCTGCACGAGTTTGAGCACAACCAGGAGGGCCGCTGCCCACATGCCGATCTGTGCGTAACCGGGCAGAAGACCGACGGCGAAGGTGCTCGCCGCCATCAGCATCAGCGTGGCCGCGAGAACCTTCTGGCGTCCGATCTTGTCACCGAGCCAGCCGAAGACGACGCCGCCGAGCGGGCGGGCGATGAACGTGGCAGCGAACGTGCCCAGGAGGAACAGCGTCTGGACGGACTTGTCGGCCTCCGGCAGGAACACCGGACCCATGGTGGTGATGAGGTAGCCGAACACGCCGACGTCGTACCATTCCATGGTGTTGCCCACGATCGTGCCGCCAAGGGCCTTCTTGAGCATGGGCTGGTCGACGACGTTCACGTCGGATACCTTGAGCCGGCGCCGCGCGAGCAGCTTGGGTTTCTTCGCACTCTGGGGTGCGGCCTGGTCAGTTCCGCTGGCGTTCCTGGCGCCTGCTGAAGAGTCGGTCGTGCTTTGGTCTGTGGGCATTTGGGCAACTCCTGTGGAGGTCATTTGCTTGCGACTTCTAGCTGCCCCGCTCCGGGCAGGCCTTCAATTTTACGGGATTTCCATGGAAATCGAGAGTTCAGTGCCGTATGATCGCCCGGTTTAGGGGGCCAAACGGGGCCTGAAGTCAGATTTGTTTTGACCGGTTTGGCCCCGCCATCGCGCGGATTTTCGGCACCGCGGACGATCGTTATCAAACCTTTTTCTGGAACTGCGCCTTTCGGGACCGGTTTTCCGGTGAATCCGGGCCTGCCGGGCAACCCGAAGCCGGTCCGTGGCAGCCCTCCCCGCGAGGCGAAATCAGGCCCCGGCCCGGGTGCTGATTGAACCGTTCAACCGGGGTGCGCGTCTGATTAGGTAGTTCATTACTGCCCGACCGTCCATAACTTGCGGATAGTTCATATATTCCAGACAGTTCATATTTCCAGACAGGGGTGTTCGCCATGGACTACGAGATCAACGGTCTGCCGATGCACGTGTTGCTCGTCCATTGCACGGTGGTCTTCGTTCCGCTGGCGGCCCTTTGTACGCTGCTCAGTCTCCTCTGGCCTGCCGCCCGGCGGCGGCTGGGGATCGTGACGCCGCTGATTGCCCTGCTGGCGCTCATTTTGGTGCCGGTCACGGCGGCGGCCGGGCAGTGGCTGCTGGACCGTGTGGACACCACGCCACGGATCCTCGCCCACATGCAGATCGCCGGTACGCTCCTGCCATGGGTGGTGGGAGTGTTTCTCGTGGCCCTGGCCCAATGGTTGTGGTTCCGTTACGGCGCTGCGCAGGCAGGGGGGACGCGGCGGCGCATGGGCATCGCAGGGTCCCGCATCACGGCGATTGTCGCCGTCGTGGTCGCCCTGGTGGTCTGCGGGGGTGCGGTGGCCACCGTGGCACTGATCGGGGAATCCGGATCCAGGGCGGTCTGGGAAGGATTGTTCCGGAGCGGAGCTGAAGACTAAGGGGTAGCTTCCCGGACGGCCAAGAAGTCCCTTCCCGCACGGCGTGATTCTGCCTAAGGTGGACCCATGGGAACACTGATCTTCGAGTGACGAACGCGCCAAGACGGCCCGAATCCAAGAGTCGATTAGTCCACGGTTGAGCAGTCCGCTGTCACGTGTTCGCTGCCCAACAACGGCTGAACCAGTGATCCAAATATGGGGAACACTTCATTTTCACCGCGGAAAGGAAGAACAAATGGCCGACTCCTATAACGGAAGCAGCATCAAGCCGGATGTCGCTGCGCATCTGGCGGAATCGATGGAAAGGCCGGCGCTGCCCACTCCCGAGACCCTGGCCGTGACCACGGCCATGGGCGGGGCAAAGCAGTGGCCGGACGGCAACGGTAAGCGGCGGCACCCCAAGGAACACGGTGCAAGCCCCGGCCGCCTGGGACAGGGTGCTGCGGTGACGGCAATCCACCGGACCGGCCGTCCGCAGATGCCGCACTCGTCCTGATCCTGCAGAAATTCGAAACAGCCTGGTGATGCCCGAGATTCGGGTGCCGCCGGGCTGTTTCATGTTTCCTGAGATTCCACCACGACTTCCGCCGGTTCCTTGTCCAGCCGCCAGCCGCGCCATACAGGGTGGCGGAGCTTGCCGCTCCCGGTCCACTCACCGAAGGTCACCTCGCCTACCAGCTCGGGCCTGACCCAGTGGGCGTCTGCCGCATCCGCCGAGGGAACGTCGTCGAACGGCCGCGTCTTCCGCGCAAGTCCCTCCAGCCTTTTCCGCAGCTCCTCCAGTTCCCGCATGCTGAAGCCGCTTCCCACGCGGCCCACATATCGCAGGCTCTTACCTTCCGGGATGCCCACCAGGAGGGAACCCACGGTGTTGGTCCGGTCGCCCCTGCCCGGACGCCAGCCGCCCACCACCACTTCCTGGGTCTGTTCAATCTTGAGTTTGATCCACGTGTGGGTCCGCTGTCCGCTCACGTAGCGGCTGTCCGCCCGCTTGGCCATCACGCCTTCCAGGCCCAGCTCGCGGGCGCTGTCCAGGATGTGTTCCACCCGGTCGTCCAGTGTCTCCGACAGTTCCACCGGGCACTCGCCGGGTTCGAAGAAGTCAGCCAGGCGTTCGCGCCGCGTCCGCAGGGACAACCTGCGCAGGTCATCGCCACCGTCGGCCAGCAGGTCAAAGAGCATCATCCGGACCGGGATGGCGGCACGGGCCCGTTTCACGTCGCCAGGCCTGGTCAGCTTCATCCGCCCCTGCAGCAGCCCGAAGTCCGGCCGGCCGGAAGGCCCGACGGCGATAATCTCACCGTCCGCGATGAAGTCCTGCGGCGGCCAGCAGCTCCTGTCCGTGAATTCGGGATAGCTGGCCGACATGTCGTTGCCGTTCCGGCTCAGGAGCCGGATCCTCTCGGCGTCCGCCACCACGAGCGCACGGATGCCGTCCCACTTGAGTTCAAAGAGCCACTCACTGCCGCGCAGATCCGCCGGGGTTCCAGCCGAGGCGAGCATCGGTGCCGGGTCCTCCTGGAGGGCGCCGATGCGCCGTGCCGCAGGTGTGGGGGAGGGGGCGGGGGCGGCTTGTTCCCTGGTGCCGCCCGGCTTTTTCCGTGCGCCCGGAACCCTGTCCATCAGGTGGATGAGCCATTGCGATTCCTCGCCCTGTCCCTTCCCCGTATGGATCAGGGCGAACCTCCTGGTGCCGCCGAGCCCGCCGCCCTCCCGGCCCGTCAGCGTGGCAATGACTTCCTTGCCGTTGACCCACTTTTCGAGCTCATAGACGCCCTTGTCCCAGATGCCCACACTGCCCGCCCCGTACTCGCCCTTGGGGATGTCGCCTTCAAAATCGGCGTAGTCCATGGGGTGGTCCTCGGTCTGTACGGCCAGATGGTTCTGTCCTCCGGACTCGGGTACGCCCTTCGGCAGCGCCCAGGAGACAAGAACTCCCTCGTGCTCCAGCCGGAAGTCGTAATGGAGCCGGCTGGCGTGGTGCTCCTGGATTACGAAGATTTCCTTGCCCGCCTGCCCGGAAACGCCGTCGGCCTTTGCCGCATGGTGTTCTTCCGCCGTGAACGGCTCGGGCGTCTTCCCCTGGTCGCGCAGTGAGCGGTACTTGTTCAGCCGTGGGTCGGCCTGGGCATGACTGGCCTGGGCATGACTGGGGTGGCCGGGACTGGGGTGGCCGGTGACCGCACTGATCGCCGCGAAGGGATCCTTCCCGGCCGCCACCCGGCGCATGACCTCCTCGTAGTCCAGGTGCTTGAGCGACGGCGAACTCAGCTCCCGCCACGTCCGCGGCGCCGCCACCGTGGGATGCAGCCGCCCGCGGAGTGAGTACGGAACGATGGTGGTCTTCGCCGCATTGTTCTGGCTCCAGTCGACCAGGACCTTTCCGGTCCTGAGCGTCTTCTTCATGTCGCTGACGGCCAGGTCCGGGTGGTCGGCCTCGAGCGCGCGGGCCAGTTCCCGCGCGAAGGCGGAAACCTCATCCGAGGTCTGGGTCCCGGTGAGGACCGCATACAGGTGGATGCCCTTGCTGCCGCTGGTGACAGGAACGGGGTCGAGCCCCACGTCCTGCAGGATGGTCCGCGCCAGTTTGGCCACCTCCACGCATTCGGCCAGTCCCGCGCCTTCGCCGGGGTCGAGATCCAGGACCAGCCGGTCGGGAGGCAATGACCTGCCGTGGGAGTCCACGGTCCACTGCGGCACGTGGATCTCCAGGGAGGCGATCTGCGCCAGCCAGGTCAGGGTGGCCGGATCGTTGAGCAGCGGGTAGTAGTTGGTGTTGCTCTTGTGCGTGATGGCGGCACGGGGCACCCAGCCCGGGGCCGATTCGTCCAGGTTCTTCTGGAAGAACACCTCGCCCGGGCGGTCTTCGGTTCCCACCCCGTGAACCCAGCGCTTGCGGGTCACCGGGCGGTTCCTGGCTGCAGGGATGAGCACCGGGGCAACAGCAGCGTAGTAGGCGATGACATCCGCCTTGGTGGTGCCGGTGGCGGGATACATCACCTTGTCGAGGTTGGTCAGGGTCAGTTCGCGGCCGCCGACCCGCACGCGTTCCTTACCGGCGGCCATGGGTCTTCACCTCCGGCGTTGCGTGCTGTTGACTGGTCTCATGAGAGCGATCTGGAAAGGCGCCATCGCGTTCGGGCTGGTCAACGTCCCGGTGAAGGTCTACAGCGCCACCGAGGACCACGACATCAGCCTCCATCAGGTACACAACGCCGACGGCGGCCGGATCCGCTACCAGCGCCGCTGTGAGGTCTGCGGCGAGGTGGTTGACTACTCCGACATCGAGAAGGCCTATGAGGACGATGGGCGCACAGTGATCCTCACCAAGGAGGAGCTCAAGTCCATCCCCGCTGAGAACAGCCACGAAATCGAAGTGGTGCAGTTCGTCCCCTCCGAACAGCTCGACCCCATCATGTTCGAGAAGAGCTATTACCTGGAGCCGGATTCCAAGTCGCCCAAGGCCTACATGCTGCTGCGCAGGGCCCTGGAGGATACCGAGCGCGTGGCCGTGGTGCAGTTCGCCCTGCGGGATAAGACCCGGCTGGGCGCCTTGCGGATCCGCGACGACGTCCTGATGCTGCAGGGGCTGCTGTGGGCGGATGAAGTCCGGGAGGCCTCGTTTCCTGCCCTGGACACGTCCATCCGCATCTCCGCGCAGGAACGGGAGATGTCCGCAGCCCTGGTGGAGTCCATGGCGTCCGACTTCGAGCCCGGGCAGTTCACGGATGACTACCAGGCACAGCTGCGGCAGCTGATCGAGGCGAAGCTGGAAAAGGGCGACGCGCTGGATACGGAAGAGACGTTCGGCGCCGAAGCCGAGGGTGGCAAGGGCGAAGTTATCGACCTGATGGAAGCCCTGAAGCGCAGCCTCGACAAGAAGCGAGGGGGAGGGGCGGCCGCCCAGGAACCGTCCGAAGACGAGGAGACTGAAGAGGAGCCGTCCGAACCCGTCAAACGCGGCGGGCGCAGCACTGCCGGCGGCAGGAGCAGCGGCAGCCGGAGCAGCGCTGCCAAAAAAGATACGGGAGACTCCGACGCCGAAACCGCCAAGAGCGCTACATCCAGTTCCCGCAGCAAGACCGCCGGCGCTTCGAAGACTGGTACTGCGTCGAAGACCGGCACTTCCAGAACCAGTGCTGCATCCAAGTCCGGCACGGCCTCGAAGACAGGCACAGCCGCCAAAGCCGGTACCGCTTCCAAATCGGGGACGGCAGCGAAGACCGGCGCCGCCACGAAGGCCACGGCGAAGACCGCGCGGAAGGGCGCCTGACAAAGCGGGCGCTCCGCCGCGCGGCTGCACGGGCATCCGCTCAGGAGTTCCGGAGCGCGGAGATGAGTTCGCTCTTTTTCTTGCCCGAGTATCCCTTGAGGCCGATTTCCTTGGCTCTGGCCTTGAGCCGGTCAACGGTCCAGTCCTCGTAGTCGCCGGACTTGCCGCCTTTGCGGCCCACCTCCGAGCGTCCCTTCTTGGCCGCCGCGTTGGAGACGCGGGCCGCCTTCTGCTTCGAGGCCCCCTCGTCGCGGAGCTCCTCGTAGAGTTTGGGATCCTTCAGGCTGGGGTTCTTCTTTTCCGGCATGGCTACCTCCAGGATGGAACGGGCGGCCGCGATGAAACGGCCGGCGGATCAGGTCAGTGGGCTCCCGGAGTGTCTACTTCGCCCCGGTCCACCGCGGCGCGCCAGGCGCCGGTCTCGATGCCCCGGGTTTCAATGAACTCCTTGAACCGCGCCAGGTCGGCCGACACCTGCTGCTCATCCACGTGGGCGGCGGCACCGGCCCTCTCCAGCAGGCTTTCCGGTTCCCACTCGAGTTCCACGTTCACGCGGCAGAGGTCCTCGCCAAGGTCCTCAAATGTCACCCTGCCGGCGTTGCGGGGCTTGTCCCTGCTGACCCAGGCGATGCACCGGTCCGGCGTCTGTTCCAGGATCTGCGCGTCGTAGTCGCGTTTGACCCCGGCCACGCTGGTGCGGAAATGGAGTGAAGTTTCGTCGATCTGGTGGACGGACTCGACGCCCCTCATAAACCGGGGGAACGATTCGAACTGTGTCCACTGGTTGTAGGCGGTGCTGACGGGTACCTCGACGTCCACGCTTTCCTGCAAGGTTTCCACTCTGTCATCCTCCTTCAGCCCGGCCGTTGCGCCGGTCATTCGAATGGCTGGCCACAGTTCCAAGCTAGTGGGACACAGAATCAAAAACAAGAAACTACTAAGGTTGCTTACTTCGGGCCGAAGTGCCGCTGATCAGGGGCGATGCCCGCCATGGTCTCACCCCCAGTGACAAGAACCATCCAGAAACGGCAACGGCCGGCCTCCGCGGCGCTCACCAAGGTGAGCTGCTGCGGAAGCCGGCCGTAAAGCGTGCGGTGCCTATTCGGCGTCGTGATCCGTTTCCAGGATCTGGACCAGGCGCTCGAGGGCGGCGTCGGCACCGTCACCCTCGGCCCGCAGCACCACAACGTCGCCGTGGGACGCGCCAAGGCTCATGAGCGAAAGGATGCTGGCGGCGTCCATGGCCTCGTCGGCAGGCTCCCCTTCGCGGGCGATGGTGATGTCGAGGTCAAACTCGCCCGCGGCCTCGGCGAAGATGGCGGCGGGACGGGCGTGCAGGCCTACGCGGCTGGCGACGGTTGCGGTACGTTCGGACATTTCTGCTCCTTGCAATTGCAGTGCGGGTTGGTGTGCTGAAGGACAGCGGGATCAGACAGTTACAGGGACTGACTCCACCGTATCAACGGCCTTGCGGGCAGCCCAGCGTTTGAGGGTCACCACGATCAGTGCCGCGACCACGGTGCCGGCCAGGATGGACACGATGAACATCATCACGTTGCCGATGGCGAAGAACACGAAGATGCCGCCGTGGGGTGCCTGCGAGGTGACGCCGAAGGCCATGGTGAGTGCGCCGGTGACGGCACCGCCGACCATGCTGGCCGGGATGACGCGCAGCGGGTCAGCCGCAGCGAACGGGATGGCGCCCTCGGAGATGAAGGAGGCACCCAGCAGCCAGGCGGCCTTGCCGTTTTCGCGCTCGGCCAGGCTGAAGAGCTTCTTGTCCAGGACGGTGGCCAGGGCCATTGCCAGCGGCGGCACCATGCCGGCGGCCATCACGGTGGCCATGATCTGCCAGGGTGCCTGGTTGGTGGCGCTGCCGGCCCCGAGGCCTGCGACCGCGAAGGCGTAGGCAACCTTGTTGACGGGGCCGCCGAGGTCGAAGCACATCATGAGGCCGAGGATGATGCCCAGGACGATGGCTGACGCGCCGGACATGCCGGAGAGCCAGGTGTTCAGTCCGACCGTGATGGCGGCAATCGGCCCGCCGAGGAAGAGGAACATCGCGCCTGAGGCGATGATGGAGGCGAGCAGCGGAATGATGACGACGGGCATCAGGCCACGGAGCCAGCGCGGCACCGACCATGTTCCGATCAGGTGGGCAATGTAGCCGGCGAGCAGGCCGCCGACGATGCCGCCGAGGAAGCCTGCGCCCATGAAGCCGGAGACTGCACCGGCGACGAAGCCCGGTGCAATGCCCGGACGGTCGGCGATTGCGTAGGCAATGTAGCCGGCAAGCGCGGGGACCAGGAAGCCCATGGACAGGGCGCCGATCTTGAAGAAGACGGTGCCGAGGTACAGGGCGAGGTTGCCGTCGGGAAGGTTGACCAGGGAGTTGTTGGCCAGGATGTCGTTGGCCTTGGTGCCCAGGGCGATGTCGAAACCTGCCAGGAGGAAGCCCAGCGCGATCAGCAGGCCGCCACCGGCCACGAACGGGATCATGTAGCTCACACCGGTGAGCAGGGCCTTCTTCAGCTTCTGGCCGATGTGCTCGCCCTTTTCGGCGGCTTCCTGCTCGGCCTGTTCCTCGGCGCCGAAGTGCGGAACGCGGTGGGCGTGCGGGTTGTTTGCTGCGTCCAGGGCTTCCTGGACCATCTTGGCGGGCTCGTCGATGCCGCGCTTGACCGGAGCGTTGATGACCGGCTTGCCGGCGAAGCGCTCCTTGCCGCGCACGTCCACATCGACGGCGAAGATGACGGCGTCGGCAGCGGCGATGACTGCCGGGTCCAACGGCTTGGCGCCGGAGGAGCCCTGGGTTTCAACCTGCAGGTCAACGCCCACTTCCTTGGCTGCGGCCACGAGGGAATCCGCTGCCATGTAGGTGTGCGCGATGCCGGTGGGGCAGGCGGTGACGGCCACGAGGCGCTTGGGTCCGCCGGCCGCGGCGCCGCCGGTTGCCGGGGCGGCCGTGGCTGCAGCCGTTTCGGGTGCGGTGGCAGCAGCCGGCTTGTCCGCGAGGGCGTTGTCCACGAGTTCCACGATTTCTTCCCGTGAGCTGGCTGCGCGGAGCGCACCCGTGAAGTCCTTCTTGATGAGCGAGCGGGCGAGCTTGGACAGCAGCTTCAGGTGCTCCTGGTCGGCGCCGGCCGGTGCGGCGATGAAGAAGATGAGGTCCGCCGGGCCGTCCTTGGCGCCGAAATCGACGGGCTGGGACAGGCGTGCCATCGCGAGGGTCGGTTCGGTCACGGCGGCCGAGCGGCAGTGCGGGATGGCGATGCCGCCGGGAACGCCGGTGGCGGTCTTCTGCTCACGGGCGAAGGCATCGGTGAAGAGGCCTTCAACTTCGCTCGCACGTCCGTTGGCGGCAACACGGCCGGCCAGGTGCCGGATCACGTCCTCGGGCGAATTGCCCAGGTTCTGGTCAAGCTCGACCAGGTCCGCGGTGATGAGCTGAGTCACTGTCAATCCTTCCGGAGGGCCGTGATGGTTACGGCATCGGGGGTTGTTTGGTGGACTGCCGGGACGGTGGAGCCCGGCAGGGAAGCGGCGGCGGCGCCATGCGCCACAGCCTGGCGGAGGCAGTCAGCCGGGGCGGCGCCCTGGCTGGCGGCCAGCAGATAGCCGGCCAGCGACGAGTCGCCGGCGCCGACCGTACTGACTGCGGTGACCGGCGGATGCGTGGCCAGCCACGCGCCGTCGGCCGTCACGAGGACAGCGCCCTTTGAACCGAGCGTTGCCAACACGGCCCCCACACCGGAACGCACGACGGCGGCAGCTGCCGCCGCGGCCGCGTACGGGTCCGCTTCGAGTTCCTCAGCCGTGCTCACCGAGGAAAAACCTGCTGCTGCGGCCAGTTCGGCCAGTTCCTCGGCATTGGGTTTGAGCAGGTCCGGCTTTCCGGACACTGTGGCTGTTGCCGGTGCTTCGCCGGCGACGGCCGCTGCCAGGGGCGCGCCGGAGGAGTCGACGGCAATCATGGGGACGCGGGCCCCTGCGTCGGCATTGCGCAGCCGACGCGTGACAGTGGCGTAGAAATCGGCCGGGACGCCGGGTGGAAGCGAACCCGCCAGGACCACCCAACTGGCTCCCCGCGACCGCTCCAGGAGCAGGTTGATCAGCGCCTCCTGGGCCTCCTCCCCGAGGAGCGGGCCGGGTTCGTTGATCTTGGTGGTCACACCGCCGGGCTCCGTCAGGGCCACATTGGTGCGCAGCGGTTCGTGGATGTCCAGCGACGCGAACGGCACGCCCTCTTCCCGCAGGCCGGCCAGCACGGGATCGGATTCCGCGCCGGGCAGTACCGCAAGGGTCTCGAGGCCGGACGTCACGAGGGCACGGGAAACGTTGACTCCCTTGCCGCCGGACTCCTGCCGGACGGAGACTGCGCGCTGGACTTCGCCGCGTTCGAGCGGTCCGGGCAGCGCCACCGTCCGGTCCAGGCTGGGGTTGGCTGTCAGGGTGACAATCATGCGACTACCACCTCCACGCCTGCCTCGGCGAGGGCCGCAGCTAGTTCGGAGCCGGGTTTGCGGTCAGTGATCACGGTATCCAGATCTTTCAACGAGGCGAACTGGACGAGCGTTTCCGCTTCCAGCTTGGACGAATCGGCCAGCACCACAATGCGGCGTGCCGAATGGACGAAGGCTGCCTTGACTGCCGCTTCTTCGGAGTCCGGTGTGCTGAGGCCGAAGCTTGCGTGGATGCCGTTGGTGCCCACGAAGGCGATGTCCGGGCGCAGCTTGCCGGCGGCTTCCACCGTGCCCTGGCCCACCGCGGCCTGCGTGAGCCCGCGGACCCGGCCGCCCAGAATCTGCAGGGCGATGCCGGGGGTGCTTGCAAGCTTGGCGGCGATGGGAATGGCGTGGGTGATGACAAGCAGTTCCTGGGCCGAGTCGGCCGGTTTGGCCGGGGCTGCGGCCCCGCGGCGGGCGAGGAGGTCGGCCAGGACTTCTGTGGTGGAACCGGCGTCGAGGAGGATGCTGCTGGAGGGGCCCTTCGGGAGATATTCGAGGGCGGCCTCGGCGATGCGGAGCTTCTGCGCCTGCCGCTGGATAGTCCGCTCGAGGATGCTCTCCTCCGTGGTGCTGAAACGGTCGGCGGAAACAGCGCCGCCGTGCACGCGGCGCACGGTGCCCGCCGACTCCAGGGCGGCCAGGTCCCGGCGCACGGTCTCGGTGGTGATGCGGAACCGTTCGGCGAGGTCGGTCACGCTGGCGCGGCCGCTGGCTGCAACGAGCCCGGCGATCTGCTGCTGGCGCTCCTCGGCAAACACATACCCTCCATTGCGTACTGGTCAGTGACGGTTCAGTGATGATCGGTTCAGTGACGGCTGTCACAAATCTGCAAGTACTTGACTTTATCTTCGTTCATGTTGGTTTGTCAACGAAAAACAACAGAAAGCCAAAGGCCGGACCGGACCCGAAGGTCTGGCCCGGCCGTGTCTGGCGAGTCCACTGCTGGCCGCCCTTTCCAAGCGGTCCTACAGCCCGCTGTCGCGGCTTTCGTTCCTGGTGATCCTTTCGCCCGTGTTGGGGTCCACGACGGAGCGCGTCTCGCTGACGCGGCGGCTCCTGCCGGGGGCGGCGATGATCAGCGAGGCGATGAGGCCGATGACACCTACGGCCATCAGGATGTAGCCGATCAGGGTCATGTCAATGTTGGGGATGAGGCCCGGGGTGACGGCCCAGGCGAGGATGGCCCCGAGGGCGATAAGGAAGATGGCGGAACCGATTCTCATGACTTGCTCCTTGCATTTGCGGACTTCTCGTATCCGGGTCCGTACGGGTTGCCGTGCGGCAATTGCTAAGCATGCTGTCAAGCGTCAGGCTACATCCTTCGCAACCCGCGTTTCAATCAAAAGCGCAGGTCAGGGGCGGGCCGAGTTTTCGGGGGACTCGCTAGGCTGATCGGATGGAGACGGTTGTATGGTCCAAGCCGGAGGGGCAGCGTGCCGGCACCCCATTGCTGGTAATGATGCACGGCTACGGCACCGACGAATCCAGGATGGTCAACCTCTTCGACTATCTCCCCCGGGAGTTCACCTGCGCGGCGCTCCGGGCTCCCATGCCCATCGCCAATGGCTACGGCTGGTTCCTGCTGGACTACTTCCTGACCAACGACTTTGCCGACGTCATCTCCGCGGCCAACTCCGTGTTCTCCTGGATCGACTCGGCCCGGTCGAACCACACCAGCGTGAGCCTGCTGGGATATTCGCAGGGCATGGCCATGGCGAGCACCCTCCTGCGCCTGCGGCCACGGGACTTCCCTGCCGTTGTGGGGCTGTCCGGGTTCGTCCTCGACAATGACCTGCTGGCACTCAGTGAATCCCTTGACGAACGGCCCCCGTTCTTCTGGGGGAGGGACAAGGCCGACCTCGTTATCAACGGGGACGCGACCGCCTATACAGAGGAGTGGCTCAACGCGCACACCCGGCTCACCGCGCGGACGTATCCCGGCATGGGCCACGCCATGTCCAAGACTGAGATGGTAGACGTCAGTGCCTTCCTGCGGCACTACGTCCTGGGCTGACTCCGGCCCTGAACGGGCCAGAAGCCGACTGGGAACGGCGTGGGAATTAAAAACAGTTGCGGTGCAAATCTGCAAGCGCTTACACTCATCTTCGGCCGGGACCCGGCCATCAGACATCCAGCCGTGGGGGCGGCTGGCATTGCACGAGTTAAGAGTGTTCGAAAGGGCAGGACCGCGCCATGCATCCTTGCGCCACCCGTCCCGCGGGGATGTTCCGCCAGCTTGCCCTGAACCGTCCGCGCCCTCATCATGGACGTAGGCAGAAAACCGTGCACCTGCGCGTCGACGCGTTCTGCCTGGCCCGCAATGCTGCGGTGCAAGTGGCGAAACCGCGCGAATATACGCGCCGGACATAACCGCGCCGGTCCCTGACCGGACCAGTCGCGCAAACAGGGTGACACCGCCGTTTGCGGCCAAGGCAACGCAGCCCGGTCCGCAGGAAACGCCGGCCTGTCTTTTCCCTCTGCAGAATCACCGTAAGGGAACCTCCAGGGTCCGCAACGCCCTGAGGGGCGAGTTCTGCAGGCGCTCCGCACTCTCCTGGTCACCGGCGACCACGTTCCTCGTAAACCCCAACATATTGCTGTCCGACCCCCCGAAAGGACACGGAACAAAGCATGACCGAAACCCTGAATACCAGCGCTGCCAGCCGGCCGAACAGCTGGACCGGCGCCGCCGCCGTCCTTTTCGACCTGGACGGTGTGCTCACGCCCACTGCCGTGGTCCACGAGCGCGCCTGGCAGGAACTGTTCGACGGTTACCTCGAAACCGTCCCCGAAAAGGACGGGTACAGGGAGAGCGACTACTTCGACCACATCGACGGCAAGCCAAGGTTCGACGGCGTCCGGGACTTCCTGGCCTCCCGCGGCATCACCCTTCCCGAAGGCCCGACGGACGACCACCCGGACAACGTCACGGTCCAGGGCCTGGGCAACCGGAAGAACAGGATCTTCAATGACATTGTCAGCGCCGGCGTGGAGCCGTATGAGGGCTCGGTGCGTTTCCTGGAAGCGGCACTGGAGCGCGGACTGAAGGTCGCCGTCGTTTCCTCCTCCCGGAACGCCCCGTCGGTACTGCGTGCGGCAGGGCTGGCGGACCATTTCACGGTGGTCGTCGACGGCGTTGTGGCCGCTGAGGAAGGGCTGCCCGGCAAGCCGGACCCCGCCACGTATGAGTACGCCGCCCGGCTCCTTGACCTGCCCAGCGAACAGTGCGTCGTCGTCGAGGACGCGGTCTCCGGCGTACAGGCGGGCAGGGCCGGCAGTTTCCACTCCGTCATCGGCGTGGACCGCGGCGCAGGACGGCAGACGCTGCTCGACGCCGGCGCCACCCTCGTGGTCAACGACCTCGGGGAACTTCTCTAGTCCCGCAGTTCCGTGCCGGTTCCCCCAAGCCCGGCAGAACCTCCAAGCACCATTTTCGACCGCCTAAGGAACGCCACTCATGGCACTCATCAACGCCGACCGCGTCCGCTTCCCCAATGATCCCTGGAAGCTCGTGGAGACGAGCCACGCACCCGGCGACGCCGGAACGCTCGAGACCCTCTTTGCCCTCGGCAACGGCCACCTCGGGGTCCGGGGTGCCCACTGGGCCTCAGCCGACGCCGAGCTGCCCGGCAGCTTCATCAACGGCTTCCACGAGATCTGGGACATCAAGCACGCCGAGAACGCCTACGGCTTTGCCCGCACCGGCCAGCGCATCCTGTACATCCCGGACGCCAACAACTTCACGGTCATCATCGACGGCGAAATGCTCAGCCTCGCCGAATCGGCAGTCCTGGATTACCGGCGGTCCGTGGACTTCGCCACCGGAATCTACGAATGCAGCATCGTCTGGCAGTGCCGTTCGGGTGCCACCGTGACCACCGTGGAGCGCCGGGCCGTTGGCTTCGAAGCACGCGGCAGCCTGGGCATCTCGCTGGAGGTTTCCTCCGACCGGGCAGTCTCCGCGGACGTAACTTCCTCCGTCATCAACCGGCAGGACCAGCCGGTGGAGGACCATTCCGGGCACGACCCGCGCCGGGCCGGCCGGCACGCGGGCCGGGTCCTGCTGCCCCTCCGGATGGAGGGCGGCGACGGTTCGCTGCGCCTGTCCTGGGAAGCCGCGGAGTCGAAGCAGCGGGTGGGGATGGCCGTCGACCACTGGACGTCAGCGGGCCACCAGCCGTTCGATACCCTCGTGGACCAGGACGACAGCAGCGTCCGCTACGTGCTGGCAATTGCCGCCGATGAGCCGTTCCGGCTGGAAAAGAGCGTCAGCTACGCCGTGGCCAGGGGAGCCCTGGCGGGCCGGCCCGGTGCCGCGGACGTTGAAGCGGGGGAGGACCCGGCGGACGCAGCGGCGGCCGGGCTGAAGCCCGTCGGCGACCTCTTCGCCGAAAGCGCGGACCATTACCGCAGCTACTGGGCCAGCGCCGACATCCAGGTGGGTGCGCAGCCTGAACTGCAACAGGCCATCCGGTGGAACCTCTTCCAGCTGGCGCAGGCGACCGCCCGGGCGGGCGTTGCCGGCATCCCGGCCAAGGGTGTCACGGGTTCGGGCTATGACGGGCACTATTTCTGGGACCAGGAGGTCTACCTCCTGCCGTACCTGACGTATTCAAACCCCGACGGCGCGCGCCAGGTCCTGGAGTTCCGCCACGAGATGCTCCCGGACGCCAAAATCAGGGCCAAGGAGCTGAGCGTGGACGGCGCGCTGTTCCCCTGGCGCACCATCAACGGGCTCGAAGCGAGCGCCTACTACGCTGCCGGCACGGCGCAGTTCCACATCGCCGCCGCAGTTGCCTTCGCCACCAACCGGTACGTCTGGGCCAGCGGTGATTCCGAGTTCTGTGCCGGCATGGGCGCCGACCTGCTGATCGAGACCGCCCGCATGTGGGTATCGCTGGGCTTCTTCGGCAAGGACGGCGCGTTCCATATCCACGGCGTAACCGGGCCGGACGAATACACCGCGGTGGTGAACGACAACCTCTACACGAACGTCATGGCCAGGTTTAACCTGCGGGCCGCCGCCGCGCTGAAGCATCCGGCGGTGGATGACGCCGAGCGGGAGCTGTGGGAGGCTGCCGCGGAGCGGATCCAGCTGCCCTTCGATGAGCACTTCCAGGTGTACTCGCAGGACAACGACTTCATGACCCTCGAACCGTGGGACTGGACGACGCCGCGCTCCAAGTACCCGCTGCTGCTGAACTTCCACCCGCTGGTGATCTACCGCCACCAGGTGCTGAAGCAGGCTGACACGGTGCTGGCCATGTTCCTGCAGTGGCAAGAGTTCACCGCCGAGGAAAAGCGCCGTGCCTTCGACTTCTACGATCCGATCACCACCGGTGACTCCACACTCTCCGCCTGCGTCCAGGGGATCATGGCCGCCGAGGTGGGCTACCGCAAGGCTGCCCTCGAGCACTTCACCAATGCCGTGTTCATCGACCTGGACAACTCCCACGGCAACACGATCGACGGCGTCCACATCGCCTCCACCGGCGGAGTGTGGAGTTCGCTGGTGTGCGGCTTCGCCGGGCTCCGCGACCAGGGGCCGGTGCCGTACTTCGATCCCCGGCTGCCCGAGGAATGGGACACGCTGCGCTTCCACCTCGGGCTGCAGGGGCGGTTGCTCCTGGTGGAGCTCGACCAGGGCGCCATCACGCTGACCGTCCTCGACGGCGGAGCGCTGGACATCGACGTGCGCGGGGCCCTTTTCCCAGTGGGTTCGCAGCCGGTGCGCGTTCCGCTGGAACCAGTGCACGTCCCCGAGCCGTCGGTGTTCCCCAGCGGGCCGCCGACGGCGAGCATCCCGGTGGTGCGCGCGCACTAGTTACGTTGTTGGCCGGGTTGCGCCCGCTGTCAGGTGGTGGCCTCGGCGCCTGCCGGCAGCGGGCCTTTGCGGTCGAGCGGGTGGGCGACCTCGTCCACGGACATGCGGGCGGCCAACAAGGCCACCGCAGCCATCACCGGGCAGACCCCGCCCGCCACCAGGAAGATGAGCCAGATGGGCAGTGCCGACGCCGCGGGGCCGGCCAGCGCCATGGACACCGGCATCAGCGCCAGGGACACGAAGAAGTCCAGGCTGGACACCCGCCCCAGCAGGTGCGGGGGCACGCGCCGCTGCAGCAGTGTTCCCCAGATGACCATGCCCACGCTGCCCGTGGCGCCGAAGATGAAGACTGCCAGGGCAAGCAGCCAGAAACTGTCCATGAGCCCCACCGCCGCCAGCGGCAAGGTGCCCGCTCCCCAGCACGCCATCATGACGGTCAGGTAGCGGCGGGGCAGCCGGACCGATGCCGTGACGAGCGAGGCCGCGGCGCTGCCCACTCCCATGACAGCCAGCAGGAACCCGAACATGCGGCTGTCCCCGCCGAGCTGGTCCCGGATCACGAAGGGCAGGAGCACTTCGATGGGGCCAATCAGGAACAGCACCGAAATGCAGGCCCACAGCAGCGTCCAGAGGAGCCACGGCGTCCGGACGGTGTAGCTGACGCCCTCGCGGAGGTCGGAGAAGAACGAGGTCTTGGCGGGTGCTGTGGCGGCATCCGCAGTGCCGCCCTCCCCGGTGCCGCCCTGCCCTGCGCCCGGCGCCTTGAGGGCGTGCTGGCCGAGGAGGTTCAGGACGATGAACGCCAGCAGGTGGCATACGGCAACGCCGGTCACCGCGTGCGACGGCGACAGCGCAGCCACGACGAGGCCGGCCACCGCAGGGCCCGCGGCCTGCTGAAGCGTGGGACGCAGGGTCCCTTCCATGCCGTTAGCCGCCAGCAGGTCCTCCGGCGGGAGGATCCGCGGCAGAATCGCTGAGTACGCGGGGAAGAAGAAGGCCGCCCCGACTCCGAGGACAAAGGCGCCGGCCACCAGGTGCCACAGCTGAAGCCAGCCTGCCATCGCCAGCCCGCTGACCGCCGCGATGACGGCAAGGTTGGTTCCTTCGACGGCGATGATCAGCAGCCGCTGCGGAACGCGGTCCGCTGCGATGCCGCCGGCAAGGACGAATGCCACGAGCCCCACGCTGCCGGCAGCGGCCACAAGGCTCAGTTCCAGCGGGCCGCCGCCAATATGGATCACCTGGTAGACCATGGCCACGGCCCACATGCCCGAGCCGAAGATGGAAATGGCCAGGGCGCCGATCAGCACACGGTACTCGCGGTGGGAAAAAGGCCGGAGGGCGCGGGGAAGGGGCACACGGCAATCTTAGGCCGGGCCTCTTCCGGGCGGAACGCGTCCGGAAGGATAGGCTCTAGGCATGGGGAACACACCGGCCCGGCCGGGGCGGCGCATTGTGGCGCTGATCGGCGCAAACTTTGGCCTTGCCCTGCACCCGGTGGACCGGAACGGCGTTCATATCGCCGGCGAGCCCGCCAGCTGCTTTGCTTCGTTCTGGGTGGCTGACTGGTCCCGGTGGGGAAGCGGAACAGTCCTCATGGTGGCCACGCTCCAGGGCTGGCGCAGCTACGGCTCCAACGAATTCTTTGCCTCTTCCCTCGCCACCGAACTGACGCGCTTCTTTCCGGAGGCTGCGCGCTTTCCGCTCGGCACGGTCAGCCACACCCGGGACGAGTTCGACGTCGAACTCGATCTTGAGCGCGGATTCCGGGCGACCGGACGGCGGGCCGCCATCGAGGTCTCCGGGGTGCTGGACCGGCGGCAGTTCTCCGCGCCGGACTTCCAACTGGGGCCAGCCAGCGCATCGATGAGCAACGTCTACCACCCGTGCAGCGGGGGCAAACTCTCCGAGTTCGGCGTCGAATGGCCCGGCGCCCCCACGGTCTACCCTGGACCGCGGGGGCCCTCATCCTCGGCGTACATGGCGGTGGCCGAGTCCTGGGCGCTGTGACGGGCCGCCTGCGAGGGGTGATCAGCATGCTTGGTATGTTGGGGTGTGGCCTAGTGTTAAGGCTAGACGGCGGTCTTCGGCCGCCGGTTGTTCCGACGTAGAGGTGATGATGGCCAAGCGACGCAACCCCGCGATGAGAATCGCGCAGGAAACAGCCCACAACGCCGTGTTCGACGCCCACGGCAATCCCAAACCCGGTGTCCACAACCTGCTGCTGCGGGCCGTGGAGATCCAGCGCCCGCTGGTGATTGCGAACATCCGCCGGCTCCAGCGCCGCAATCCGCGGGCGTCCGCGGCCCAGCTCGCCGACATCCTGGAACGCGACTATCTTCGGGCAGTGACCGGCGGGGGCGCGCTGGTGGGGGCCACCGCCGTCGTGCCTGGTGTTGGTACCGTGGCGTCCCTTGGTCTCTCTGCGGCCGCCACGGTGGGGTTCCTGGAGGCGACGGCCCTTTACGCCACCTCGCTGGCCGAACTGCACGGGATCCGGATGACGGACCCCGAGAAGGCCAGCACCCTGGTGATGGCCGTGATGCTCGGCGAGGAGGGGACCGCCCTGCTGGGGTCGCTCAGCGGCCAGGCCATGGGCCGGGGCAAGGGCGCAAGCCAGGCCTGGGGAAATGTGCTGACGGGCAGGATGTCCTCGTCCGGCTTCGGCTTCATCCGTGAGCGGATCCAGAAGGCCTTCCTGCGGAACCTGCTCAAGCGGCAGGGGACTGCCCTGTTCGGACGTGCGCTGCCGTTCGGCATCGGGGCAGTCGTGGGCGGTGCCGGCAACCTCATGATGGGCCGGGCCGTCGTCGCCAACGCCAAGGATGCCTTTGGGCCGATGCCGGACACCGTGCCGGGGGAGCTCAAACCCGCAGGAACAGCAGGCCCGGACGCCGGCCCGCCGGCCGGCCGGTCGTTGGAAACCGGCACAGCGGCACGCAGCACATGGGAAGCTGGCACGGTGCAAAGTGAAACAAGGGAAGGTGGCACGCGTGGATCTGAACGCTGACCTCGGCGAGTCCTTCGGCTCCTGGACCATGGGTGAGGACGCCGCCATGTTCGAGCTCATCACCAGCGCCAACGTGGCCTGCGGCTTCCACGCCGGGGACCCCGTGACCATGCTGGACAGCTGCCGCGCAGCCTATGAGCTGGACGTCACGGTGGGCGCGCACGTCGGCTACCGGGACCTCGCCGGTTTCGGGCGGCGCTCGCTGGACATGTCCTTCGACGAACTGTTCGGCGACGTCCTCTACCAGTTGGGGGCGCTGGACGGAGTGGCGCACGCGGTGGGCGCCTCGGTGGACTACGTAAAGCCGCACGGCGCCCTCTATAACCGGGCGTTCCACGACGCCGAGCAGGCTTCCGCGCTGGTGGCTGCCGTCCATGCCTATGATCCCGGGCTGCCGGTGCTGGGCCTCCCGGGCTCCGAACTGCTCAAGCAGGCCCAGGACGCCGGCCATCCTGTCTTCCGTGAGGCGTTCGTGGACCGCGCTTACCTGCCGGACGGAACGCTGGTGCCGCGCTCGCAGGAAGGTGCGGTGCTGCACGACGTCGGGCCGATCGTTGAGCGGGCAGTACGCCTTGCGCTCAAGGGCGAGGTGGTGGCGGTGGACGGGACCGTGGTCCGGGTGGACCCCGATTCCCTGTGCATCCACGGCGACACCCCCGGCGCCGTGGACATGGCGGCCGCCGTCCGGGCCGGCCTGGAGGAAGCCGGTGTGGAACTGGCGCCGTTCGCCTGAACGGTGCCGGCACATTGTAGCGCTATCGCGGCCCCGGGCGCGCCTCCATCCGTTGCTCCAGCACCCGCGCTGTGGCAGGCGGGCTGGTGGCAGGGTCGGTTGTGCCGCGCAGCACGGGCGGCACCGTTCCGGCCGGCTTGGCGGCGGTGAACAGCCAGTCCTGGAAGAAACTCCCGAGGTCCTGGCCCGAAAGCTCTTGGGCCAGTCGCATGAAGTCGGCGCTGGAGACATTGCCGCCGGCATGGGCATCAGCCCATTCCCGGAGGATGTCGAAGAACACTTCGTCCCCTACCCTGTTGCGCAGCGCCTGCAGTGTCATCGCGCCGCGGACGTACACGGCGAAGTCGAAGAGGGCCGCAGTTCCCGGGTCGCCGATCTTCACTGCCCACAACGGCGCCTGGGCAGGAATCGCGGCGGCATAAAAGTCGAACAGCTGTTGAGGGGTTTCCCGCCCCTCGCTTTCGCTCCAGAGCCACTCGGCGTAGGTCGCGAACCCCTCATTCAACCAGATGTCCTGCCAACGGCTGACGGCCATATCGTCGCCCACCCACTGGTGCGCCAGTTCGTGGACCACCACCGAGTCGCCCGATTCAGGGCTGGTGAAGAAGAGTCTGGAGTAGATCGGCCTTGTTTGGTTCTCCAGCGCGAAGCCGAGGTTCTTCAGGTCATCGACGGTTCCGCCGGCAGCGCTGAACGGGTACGGGCCGAAGATATTAGACAGGAACTTGATAATTTCCGGCTGCCTGTTGAACGACGCCTGCACCCGGTCGCCCGTGGAGGGTGGCCCGGAACTGGTCGCGCTCCACTTCGCGTCACTCCGTGGGCTCCCCGGCGGTGGACCGGAAGCTGACCAGCCGTCCGTCGTGTTGCCGTCCTCCTCGAACGACGTGGTGCCTTCGCCTGTGGATACGGTGACGTCGTCAAGCGACACCCCGTCCAGCGCGACGACGTCGTCGGTGACGTAGGTCAAGGAAAGTTCAACGGCCTTCCCGGCGAACCGGGAGAGGTCGAATCCCCACTGCTCCCATCCCTGGCTGGGTCCGGTGGCTGCCCACCACGTTCCCGAGCTTCCACGTGGGCTGCATGCGCCGTTGCGGCTGGCCGTCAGGTAGTGGCCGAGGAAGGGATGAATGGCAATCAGTTGCTGGCAGCCGGGACCGCTTTCGTCGGACGTGTGGCCGGTCGTATCCCGGAGGGTCGTCCAGTCCTGCGCGCCGGCGGTACGCGCTTCCATGAGGGCAAAATCGCGGCCGAATTCGATGTTCCGGTTGAGCCAGAACGAGAGCTTCGCCCCGCCCGGGGGGACCGTAAGGGTCCTGGTCAAACGGGTATAAGTGCCCGCGCGGCTGTCGGACCAGGCGAAATTGTGGCCCGTCCGGGCAACGACCGCCGGTGTGAACAGGTCGGGATCAATTGCGTCGATGTACCGGACCCGCCCATTCCGGTAACGGTCCAGATTGAACTTGCCAACGCTCGCCGTGGCCAGGTAGGTGGCCAGGGGTTCGGCCGCGTGCCACGTCCACGTGGTTTTCCCGTCCTGCGACTCCTCGTCGTCAAGCACGCCGTTGGCCACCACAGACGATCCGTCCGGGACAGTGATCTTGAAAGTGAAGCTCGCCTTGTCCAGAGGATGGTCGTTGGCCGGGAACCAGGTGGCTGCCACGTGCGGCTGCCCGATGATCAGCGAACCGTCGTCGGTCCGGAGGAATCCCGAGATTCCGAACTGGTCAATGACCGGTTTCGGCACGCCGTCATAGGACACAACGGTGTCGAACTCCCGGCCGTCCCTGATGCCCTGCTGCGGAATCACCGTAAGCTCCGCACCGCTGCGCCGATAGGCGGCGTCACTGTGGTTAACCCGGATGCCTCGGACAGTCAGCCCCTGCAGGTCCAGGTTGAACGACGAGAGGTTCTGGGTCGCGCGGGCACGGATAGTGGCGGACCCTGCAAGGAACCCGGTGGCCGGATCGTAGCTAAGCTCCAGGAGGTAACGCCCAACGTCGTAGCCGCCGTTGCCGTCCAACGGATAGTAAGGATCCCCGAGACCGGGAGCGCCGGGGCTGAAACCGCCGTCGTCAGCGTTGACAGCGCTGGCCGGGACGGCCGCCACAGCAGGCAGGACAAGCTGGGCCGGCAGCACAGCTGACAGAACCAGGGCACACAGAAAAAGGCCGGCGCGGTGGAACGCTGCCGGCCGGTAAGTCGCGGGACTCATGGCACCTCATTCGAAACTCCCGAACGGAGCGCCGCGGTGCCGGTCCGTGGACTGGCCACCCATGGACCGGCAGGAGACCGGGCGGCGTAGTTGACACCAAGGTGGCCCTGCCCGGCAAAGCTGTCAAGCTTCTTTTAGCGGCATCATCCCGCGGCGGGCCGCCTGGGGGACAGCCCGCTCAGCCGAATGCCAGGTGGGCCACTGTGAAGATGGCCAGCCCGGCGAGGGACCCCACCACTGTGCCGTTGATCCGGATGAACTGCAGGTCCTTGCCCACCTGAAGCTCGATCTTCTGCGACGTCTCCTCGGCATCCCAGCGGGCCACCGTATCCGTGATCACCCCGGCGATGTCCGACCGGTACGTGCGGACCAGGTAGCCGGCGGCATCGCCGATCCAGGCGTTGACCTTGCCGGCCAGTTCGTCGTCGTTGACCAGCCGGGTGCCGAAATCGCGGACCGCCGCCTTGAACTTCACCGTCAGTTCGCTGTCCGGATCGTCGACGGCGTTGAGCAGCGCGCCCTTGATGGTGGCCCAGGTCCGGGACGCCAGTTCCCGGACTTCCGGATCGCCGAGTACCTGGGCCTTGATGCCCTCCGCGCGGGCGATCATGGCGGGATCGTGCTGCAGGTCCTGGGCGAGGTCCGTCAGGTACTTGTCGATGGACAGCCGGACCTGGTGCTGCTGGTCGTCCTGGACCGCGCGGGTGAATTTCAGCAGCTCGATGTAGACCTTGTCGCCCACCAGGCCGTCCACGAAGCTGGGCACCCACTGCGGGGAGCGCTCCGTGACCAGCCGGCTGACCGTCTGGTGGTTGGCCGCCACCCAGTCCGCCGCCCGGTCCACGAGGAGGTCCACCAGCTTGTGGTGGTGGCCCTCGGCGAAGATCCGCTCGGCCATGCGTCCCACGGGAGGCCCCCACGGCGGAGCCAGGAGGTGCTTGCGGACCATGCCCTCGATGACGGCCTGCACGTCGTCGTCGTTCAGCACTTTGAACGTGCCGCGGATGACGGCGGCACCCTCCCTGGCCACGCGCTCCGCGCCGCCCGGCCCCGACAGCCAGCTGCCCACCTTGGCGGAAATGTTGATGCTGGCCAGCTTGTCCTGGACCACCTGTTCGGACAGGAAGTTCGTCTCCACAAACTCGCCCAGGGAGGCTCCGATCTGGTCCTTGCGGCGCGGAATGATGGCGGTGTGCGGGATCTTCAGCCCCATGGGGTAACGGAAGAGGGCGGTCACGGCGAACCAGTCGGCCAGCGCACCCACCATGCCGCCTTCCGCCGCGGCCCGGACGTATTCCAGCCACGGGTACTGCTTCTGCAGCGCAAAGGCCACGACGAACACCACAGCCATGGCAATCAGCAGGCACAGCGCCACCAGTTTCATCCTCCGGAGGGCGGCCGCCTTTTCGGCGTCGCCCGCCGCGGGCTGATGGCGTCCGACGGCGGGCCGGGCCGCCGGCCGGTCCTGACCCGGACGCTCAGCGGTTGCCTCACCGGGGGGAGATGCCAGCTGGGTGGTTGGTTCAGAGTTCACCTGCATGTGCCAAGCCTAGTCCCGCTTTGGCGGCCCCGGTCGGCTAACGTGTGACCATGACAGCCGACGAGTCAGCCCCAGCCCGTCCCCTGGTCTACGCCCACCGGGGTGCCAGCGCGGAATTCGCCGAGCACACCCGTGCCGCCTACCTCCGCGCGCTCGCCGACGGCGCGGACGGCGTGGAGTGCGATGTGCACCTCACCCGCGACCAGCATGTTGTCCTGCTGCATGATTCCAACCTGGACCGGACCTCGGACGGCACGGGTCCGGTGGCCGAGCGGACGGTCAACCAGCTGCGGCTGCTGGATTTCTCCTCCTGGAAGGGCGCCCGGATCCCCGAAGCGTACGGGCCCAGATCCGACCAGTTCCTGACCCTGCCCGACCTGCTGGACCTGCTCCGGACCGCCGGGCGGGACGTCGGGCTGGCCATCGAGCTGAAGCATCCCAGCCCGTACCAGCTGAAGCTCGAGGACCGGGTACTGGAGGTGCTCCGGGAGGAAGGATGGGACGCCCGGACGTCCCGCCTGGGCAACATCCGGGTGACGTTCATGAGCTTCAGCCCCGACTCGGTCCGGCACCTGCGGAAGGCCGTGCCCGCGGAGTTCATCTGCCAGCTTGTGGATGACGTGAACGTGGCCGAAATCCGCGAAGAACTGGGGCTGGGGCCCTTCACGGGCAGCGCGGTGGCCAACGTGATGAAGGCCGCACAGCTGGAGGGGGAGCGGATCCTCAACGACGGCGAAGTGGGCATGGCCGGCCCGGGCATCGACTATGTACGGCGGCACGCAGGCACCGTGGGGCGCTGGCTGAATTCCGGCCGCCGCTTCCGGGTCTGGACCGTGGATGCCGAGGAGGACGTGGCCCTGTGCCGGGAACTCGGCATCCAGGAGATCACCACCAACCGGCCGGCGCAGGTCCTGGCCCAGCTCCGGCAGCCGGCCTTGGCCGCCAGCACTGCCACCCAGGGGCGTCCGCCGCTGTGATTGAGTGGTGGCATGCCCATCACCTGGCCCCCAAGCCTCCTGCGTTCCCCGGCGGTCCGCGTCGGACTGTCCATCAGCGTCGCCACCGGCCTTTACGGTGTGTCCTTCGGCGCGCTTTCGGTGACCTCGGGCCTGGACTTCTGGCAGACCATGGCCCTGAGCCTGCTGCTCTTCAGCGGCGGTTCCCAGTTCGCGTTCATCGGAGTGGTCGCCGGTGGCGGCTCGGGCCTGGCGGCCATGGGGGCGGCCACGCTGCTGGGAATGCGGAACGGAATCTACGGCATGCAGCTCAACGTGCTGCTCCGGCCGCGGGGGTGGCGCAAGTACGCCGCCGCCCACGTGACCATCGACGAGTCCACGGCCACCAGCACCGGGCAGTCGGATGCTGACGAGCAGCAACGGGGCTTCTGGGCCGCGGGCATTGGAATCTTCGTACTCTGGAACGTCTTCACCGCGGTGGGCGCCCTGGCCGGAGGCGCGCTGGGCGATCCGAAGCAGTGGGGGCTCGACGGCGCGGCCGTGGCGGCGTTCCTCGGCCTGCTCTGGCCGCGGCTGAAGGGCCGGGAACCGGTGGCGATCGCCGTCGTCTGTGCCCTGGCAACGGTGCTGGCCGTGCCGTTCGTCCCTGCAGGGGTGCCCATCCTGATTGCCGCTGTGGTGGCCGCCGTCATCGGCTGGCTCAGCCACGGCCGCCAGGACGAAGGGCTTGAACCGGACATCGACCCCTACACCGGGCGGCATCCCGGCCATCATCCCGGCGGCGGGCACTCCAAGGGCAACGGGACCGGCCGCGGGGGTGCGAAATGAGTCTGTGGGTGTGGTTGCTGCTCGCCTGCGTCTTCGCGTACGCATGGAAATTGGTGGGCTACCTTCTCCCGGCCACCCTGCTGCAGAACCCCAGGATGTCCCGGATGGCCGGCACCATGACCATCGGGTTGCTGGCATCCCTGACGATCGTCAACACCCTGGCCAGCGGGCAGGCCCTTGTCCTCGATGCCCGGCTGGGAGCTCTGGTGGCCGCCGCGGTGGCGCTGCTCCTTCGGGCGCCTTTCCTGGTTGTCGTGCTGGCAGGGGCGGGAGCTGCTGCGCTGCTCCGGCTGGCCGGCTGGAGCTGAAGCAGCGGGAACGGCCGGGCGGCAGCGGGGCATTAGTGGTGACGGGGCTTTTGGGTGACGCAGGTCACCGCGGTTGTATGCTCTAAATGAAGAGGAGTTGTACAAATGAAGGCCGTCAGCAGACTGTCCCGTACCCGCGCCACGGACGCGCCATTCGAAAACAAAGCCCCGGTGGACATTGTCCTCGAGCATCTGCGGCAGGTTGGCCCTGCGGTAGCGTCGCTGCGAAATGAGTCCACACGCCTGGCCAACTGGGGTGAGGAACTGGCCCGCCGCCTGCTTGCCGGGAACCGCCTGGTCACGGCCGGAAGCGCCGGTTCGGCGGCGGAAGTGCAGCAATTCACGGCGGAACTGCTGGGGCGCCACGCGGCCGAGCGCCAGCCGTTCTCCGTCATCGCCCTGCGGCCCGGAATGTCAGCAGGCGCTGCGCCCGTCAGTGCCGTCGAAATTGCGCAGGGGCACGCGGAGGAGGCCGCCAGCCTGGTGCGGGCCCACATCCGTTCCGACGACGTTCTCCTGGTGGTCTCCGCCAGCGGGCACAGGCGTGCCCTGCTGGAAGCCACGGCTGCTGCGCGTTCCGCCGGGGCTGCCGTGTGGGCTGTCACCGGAGCAGCTCCGAACCCGCTGGCCCAGGCCGCAGATGAAGCGATTTGCATCAACTCTGCCAAGCCCCAGGTGCGTGAAGCGCAGCTGATCGCGCTGCAGGCCATGAGTGAGTGCTTGGCCGCGGCCCTGCACGCGCTGTCTGCCCGGCCCTAGCGGCACAGGCGTTAGCGGCTCAGGCTGCGCCGTAGGCGTCGCGGGAAGCCCCCTCGGACCGCCGTGCGAGCTCTTCGGTGGCGAGGTCGTACCAGTCTTGGGCGCCGAACACGGGTGTCGGCGTATCGAGGTTCCGGTAGAGCGCGTCCACGATGATGCCAAGCTCATCGGTGGAGGCCGCGCCCAATGTGATTTCAGGATCCGTTGAATGCTTCATGAAGTGCGCGAGCTGTGAGCGGTTCATGATGCCACGGCCGGTCTGAATTGAACACCTGCAAGGAATGACATGGTGTGCTCCGTATATGGAACTGCCCGAGGCTGACTTCCTAACCCACCGGTGTGCCCAGCTTACTGTGCAGGGGCGGCGTGCGGAACAGCCTGGTCGAACTGCGCCGACGGGAGCGGCACCTGCGGAGGCAGCACCCTGGTGGGCCGTTCGGCGCGGATCGCGTCTTCGACAAGTGCCGCCGGCCGGCGCCAGGCATCGGAGCCCGGTTCCATGGTGTCCACCACGCCGATCAGCATTGCCAGGAGCCGCACCATGTCCGTCAGCGAGATGTCCAGGCGCAGGGTGCCCTGATCCTGGCCGCGGTCCAGGAGGACACCGACAGACTCAATCAGGCTTCCGGTAATGCCGGTGAGCAGATCCCGCCTGCCGGCCACGGCGCCGAGCAGGTTGGCGTTGTCGCTGGCCGCGGTCATGACGGCGTCGATGACCCGGAACAGGCCCTCGGCCGCATCGGTGCCCGCCAGGGCAACGTCGATCACCGGGTCCACATTGAGCCGGAGCTGGCGGTTCAGGGCTGCCAGGACCAGCTGTTCCTTGTCCGAGAAATTCCGGAACAGCGTCGCCGGCCCCACTCCCGCCGTCGCGGCAATGGTCTGCAGCGGAACATCCGGGCCGTACTGCCGGAAACACTCGCGGGCGGCATTGATGATCTTGTCCACGTTGCGTGCAGCGTCGGCACGAAGTGGCTTGCGCTCTACTGCGAGGTTCATGGAACCAAGGTTAGCAACGCTGTGTCAGCCTGACTCCGTTACCGGTTGGTAGCACCGAATATGACACAGCACACGTTCAGGGCCGCGGATTCCGCCGTGTCAGACTGGACCCATGTTGCTTGCATTCTCAGTCGCCCCCTCCGGAATTCCCGCTGATCCCGCCTACGCCGCGGCGGGGGCCGGGGACGCCTCCGTGCATGACGCCGTGGCTGCCGCCGTCACGGTTGTCCGGGACTCCGGGCTCCCCAATAAGACCGACTCGATGTTCACCACCATCGAGGGTGAGTGGGACGAAGTGTTCGACGTCGTCAGGCGCGCCACAGAGGCCGTGGGCAAGTTCGGCAGCAGGGTATCGCTGGTGATCAAGGCCGACATCCGGCCCGGCTACTCCGGCGAGCTCACGGCGAAGGTCGAGCGCCTGGAGGGTGCCCTGGGCGGTACCCCGGCCAACGGCGCCTAAAGAGGCAAGGCCGACGGCGGCTGACCGGGGAGCCTAGCCGGGCCGGGAGCTTGCTGGAAGACTGTGCGCATGTTTGAGCACAAGCCGAGGCCTGAGTGGGCGGCCGTGGAAGAGTACCTGTCCGACGTCGTCGTCCATCCCGACGATGCCGTCCAGCGCGCCGTCAGGTCCGCCGAAGAGGCCGGGATGCCGCCGATCGAGGTGACCCCGAACGCCGGAAAGCTGTTGAAGCTGCTGGTGGCGGCGTCAGGTGCCCGCCGGGTGCTGGAGATCGGCACCCTGGCAGGCTTCAGCACCATCTGGATGGCCCAGGGAATGCCCGACGACGGGCAGCTGGTGACGTGCGAATACCTCCAGAAACACGCCGAGGTGGCCCGGGCGAACGTGGATGCGGCCGGCGTCGGCCACAAAGTGGAGATCCGGACAGGCGCCGCACTGGACACGCTCGCCGCCCTCGAAGCCGAGGGGGCAGCCCCGTTCGACTTCGTCTTCATCGATGCGGACAAGGAAAACAACCCGCAGTACCTGGACTGGGCCGTACGGCTGGGGAGGGCCGGAACCTGCATCGTGATGGACAACGTGGTGTGGGAGGGCGTGGCGCTGGACCCCTCCATGGATGAAGTCAACGCCCCCGGAATCATCGGCGCCCTGAAGATGATGGGGGAGGACAGCAGGCTGGACGCCACGGTCATCCAGACCGTGGGCTCCAAGGGCTGGGACGGCTTCGCGCTCGCCGTTGTCCGTTAGCAGTGGTCCGTTAGTCACGCCCCACAGCGAAGCACCGCCCGCGTACTGGCTGTACGCGGGCGGTGCTCTTCTTGCTGGGCGCTTCTTACCTGCAGGGAACTACTGGATGGAACTCATCGTGTTCCAGCCGGCGCCGACGACGGCCTTGCCCAGGAATCCGGTGGAACCGTTGCCGCGGTAGAGGAGCAGGTTCCCGCGGGCGTCACGGGCCAGGATGTCCTGCCTGCCGTCCCGGTTGAAGTCGCCGGGGGCCACCAGGGAGCTGAAGCCGCCCCAGCCGGCACCGATCTGGACCCGGGGGACGAACCCGCCGGCGCCGTCGCCACGGTAGAGCCAGAGACTGCCTGCAGCGTCCCGGGAGACGATGTCCGGCTTGGCGTCACCGTTGAAATCGGCGCCCAGGATGGTGTTCTGGCTGTTCCAGCTGCTGCCGATCAGGATCCGTCCGGAAAGGCCGCCGTTGCCGACGCCGAGGTAGGCGTAAAGCCTGCCGGCACTGTCGCGGACAACCATGTCAGCCTTGCGGTCACCGTTGACGTCCCCGGCCGCGGTGATGGCCGTGAAGGAGTTCCAGCCCGAACCGATCTGGACGCGGCTGGAGAAGCCGCCGATACCATTGCCCTTGTACAGGTACAGCAGGCCGGTGGAGGACCTGGCCACGATGTCGGCCTTGCGGTCGTTGTTGAAGTCGCCGGTGCTGACGATCGAGGTCATCGAGTTCCAGCCTGCGCCGATCTTGGTCCGGGCGAGGAAGCCGCCGGTTCCGTTGCCGCGGTAGAGCCAGAGGTTCCCGGAGGAGTCGCGGGACACGACGTCCGGACGGCCGTCACCGTTGAAGTCCTCCACCTTGCGGTACGGAGCTGTGGCAGTGGTGCCGATCTGCACGGTGCGGCTGGCCAGCGGGCTGACGTTGCCGGCGACGTCCGTGGCGCGGACCATGAAGTTGTACGTGCCGCTGACCTGTGCGTCCCACGTCTTCGGTGAGGCGCAGGTGGGATCCCAGATCGTGTTGGTCGGCTGCAGCTGGCATTCGAACCGGGCGCCCGCATCACTGCTCGTGAAACTCAGCGTCGGGGAGCTGTCCAGGCTGGGCGAGGACGGGAACGGGCTCACGATCGACACCGGCGGTGCCACCGTGTCCACGGTGAACCTGAGCGTCCCGGAATTCTGTCCGCCGGCAACAGCCTGCACGGAGTGGGAGCCGTTGGCCAGCGGGGTCAGCTTCAGGGAGTAAGTGGAGCCGGTGAGGGTGGCAGCCCGGGGAGCGCCGCCGTCGACAATGAGCTGCACAGGACCAGTGGTTCCCGCCGGCAGCGTGCCCGTGATGGTGGGCGCGTTGATCTTCGTGATGTTGTCGGTGCTGGAGCGGCCGCTGTCGCTGGCTGCCGGCAGGTCAGGCGTATTGGGCCCGCCAACGGAATCCGTCGCGATCAGGCCCTGGACCGTGAAGGTGTCCACGGTGAGGGTGTTGACCCCGGGCCCGCCGGCATTCGGTCCCACGACGCTCACGAAGTTGTTGCCCGAGGGGGCCCCCGTGACCTTGCGCGCGGTATTGATGTCGCCGAGGGTACCGGGTGCAGCACCCTCCTGGCGGAGGAAGGTTGCCGTGGTGCCCCTGCCAAAGTCCCCCAGGAAGGCGGCGCCGACGCCGGCCCAGTCGCACGCGGCGGTGGGAGACGGAGCGCAGACGCCCTGGTCCAGGGTCTGGTTGATGATGCCGGTGGCGTCCGCCGTAAAGGTGTGGACGCCGTACGGGTGGGTGATGGTGTAGCTGGCATTAGGCGTCAGGCCGTTGAGGCGGAACCGGAGCCGGCCGAAGCCCATCTGGTCGCCGTCGACCACGGGTCCGTTGGCGTGAGCTCCTTCGAGGGCGGCCTCATAAAGGCGCAGGTTGCCGGCCGAAGCCTCGGCCCCAAACCAGAATGCCTCGTCCGGGAAGTTGTCCGGGTAGGACGCCGGCGCGCTTGGGTCGGGCGGCTCAGAGAGGCAGCCTTGCCCTCCCTGGTAGCAGAACTGCAGCCGGACATTACCGTCTGAAAACCAGGTGGGGAACCCGTTTGCGGGGTCGACGGGTCCCATCCCGGCAGTTTCCGCGTGAGCGGGAACAGCGCCGAGGGGTGACAGGGCGGCGGCGAGCAGGGCGCCGGCAACGGCCGGGGCAAGACGCCCGGCGGTGGTGGAGGGCCTGCGGTGCGCTGGCCCGGAGCCCTTGGCTCCGTCAGGCACTAAAGGCCTCATCGCGGAATGCGAGGACATGGTAACTCCTTTTTGGACACTCGATTTATGGCCCCCAGTACCTTCAAGGCCAAGCCGGGAGGTGCGTTCCCAACTGCGTCAACAGTGGACGCCGCACCTTGGGCAAAGGTCGGATTTAGCCGGTGGGGAGCGGTGCCGGCACGGCCCCAAGTTGGCGTTTCGTCCCCCTGCGGCGGTCCGGCATTCCGCGGACTGCGGGGGGTGCTGCCGAATTAGACCATCGATTTGAGGGGGCCCAATTGGGGGTGCTCCCTCACATCCCCCATGGCTCCCAGCCCGGTCCGGCTTTTTCCAAGTAGCCCGGGACATCCTCGAACCATCCCCATTCGGTCTCATCCCACTCGAAAGGAGGCCCGGTTATGACCGTGTCCAGACGAAATGTACTGCTGCTGGGTGGCCTCGGTGTTGTTGGTGCGGGTGCCCTTTCGCTCCCGCGGGGCGAGGTGGAGGCCAAGTCCGCCAGCCGGCTGAGCAGCGCAGAGATGCCCAAACCGTTCCAGTCCGCGTTCGTGAAGCCGCCGGTGCTGGCACCCGACAGGACGGAGGTGGACCCTGCCGACGGCCGGCCCGTCAACTACTACACGGTGACCGAGAGGGCAGCCATGGCGTCCATCCTGCCGCGGCTCCAGACTCCGATCCTGGGCTACAACGGCATTTTCCCCGGCCCGACCATCAGCCTCGACCAGGGCACCAAGGCAGTGGTCCGGGTCCGGAACCAGCTCCCGGCAACACATCCGAACGATGGGCATGTGCTCGCCACGTCCACGCACCTGCACGGCTCCGCCTCGCTGCCCCAGTACGACGGCTACGCGAGCGACGTCACGCATCCCGGCTTCTTCAAGGACTACCACTACCCGAACTTCCAGCCCGCCCGGACGCTCTGGTACCACGACCACGGTGTGCACTTCACCGCACAGAATGCCTACTCGGGCCTGGCGGCCCAGTACCACATGCACGATCCGATGGAACGGCAGCTGCTCCCGCAGGGCGACTTCGACGTGCCGCTCCTGATTTCCGACGCGATGTTCGCCGCGAACGGCGCCCTGGGCTATGACGACAACACCCACTCGGGCCTCTGGGGGGATGTCATCCTGGTCAACGGCAAGCCGTGGCCGGTCATGAAGGTGCAGAAGCGGATCTACCGTTTCCGGGTCCTGAACTGCAGCATCTCCCGCTCGCTGCGGCTGACGCTGAGCACGGGGGATCCGCTGATCATCGTGGGCACCGACGGCGGCCTGGTGCCCACAGCGCAGAAGGTGGCCAACTACCGGCATGGCGGGGCGGAGCGCTACGAGGTGCTCATCGACTTCCGCAAGTACAAGACCGGCCAGCGGATCGAGCTGCGCAACCTGTCCAACCCGAACAATGTTGACTACGACTTCACCAACAAGGTCATGGCCTTCGACGTCACGGACGAGCCGGTCAACACCGGGGACCCGACCTGGAACACGGTGCCCACGCAGCTGGCGCCCGCGAACGAGGTCATGGCGATGACCGAGAAGCAGGCCACCAGGGTCCGGAGGTTCCGGGTCAAGCGGAACGACACCACCAACATGTGGACCATCGACGACGACAGCTGGCAGGACGTCATCGCCAGCGGTTACAAGAAGGTCGCCGCAGAAGTCGACCTGGACGGCGTCGAAGTGTGGGAGATCGAGAACAAGTCCGGCGGCTGGTTCCACCCCGTCCACATCCACCTGGTGGATTTCAAGGTCCTGAGCCGCAACGGCAAGGCGCCGTTTCCCCAGGAACTCGGGCCCAAGGACGTGGTCTACGTGGGTGAGGGTGAGACGGTCCGCCTGCTGATGAAGTTCGGCCCGCACCGCGGACGCTACATGGTGCACTGCCACAACCTGCCCCACGAGGACCACGACATGATGGTCCAGTTCCGGGTGGGGCTGAAGGAAAACGACAATGATCCCAACGACCCCATGACGGCGGCGCTGCCCCAATGGGACGGCTAGCGGCGCACAGGGCGGATCCGAAACCCCGGGCCGGCCCCGCAGTCTCCGGGAACCCTGCCGGCTCCGTCCGGCAGGGTTTTCGGGGGAGGACAATTACGACGGCGGTGCTGCTGGCCGCCGCTCTGCTCGCCTCCCGGCTGTGGCTGATGGAGCTGGTAACGGTCAGCTCCGAAAGCATGGAACCGGCCCTGCCCAAGGGCAGCACTGTGCTGATGTTCAAGCCGGGACCGGCGCTGGGGGCCGTCAAGGCCGGAGACCTCGTTGTGTTCACCAGCCCGGAGGACGGTAACCCGGCGGTCAAGCGCGCCATTGCCTTCGCAGGCCAGAGTGTTGCCATCGAGGATTCGGTGCTGGTGGTGGACGGGGTTCCGCAAGCCGAGCCCGGGATCGACCACAGCCGCATCGACGGTACCTACTTTGGTCCGGTCACGGTGCCGGCCGGCCACGTCTTCGTCCTCGGTGACAACCGGGCCGGCTCCATCGATTCACGGACCTACGGGAGCGTGCCTGTGGAATCGCTGCAGGCAACGGTGCTGTGGCCCATCGGCCGGTGAGGGGGATGTGACTGCCCAAAAGATAAGTATGCTGGGAATCATCCTGGCGGGCTGCCCGGCCGGCCAGGCATGACCATGCATCGGTGACGGCAGCGGAGGAAGACATGAAAGCATCCGAGACTCTGGCCAGCAATCTCCAGAAGGTCCTCACCGACCTGATCGAGCTGCACGTTCAGGGCAAGCAGGCGCACTGGAACCTGGTGGGCACCAACTTCCGGGACCTGCACCTGCAGCTGGATGAAATCGTGGACAGCGCCCGCCTGCTCGCCGACCAGACTGCCGAGCGCATGAGGTCGCTCCACGCGCTTCCGGACGGCCGGAGTGCCACCGTCTCGTCCGGCACCCGGCTGGACCAGTATCCTGCCGGCCTGACCATCACCAAGGACACCGTCAAGCTCATCACCGCGAGGCTGGAACAGACGGTCAAGACCATGCGCGACGTCCACGATGACGTGGATGAAGAAGATCCCACCAGCGCGGACCTCCTGCACGAGGCCATCACCCGGCTGGAGCAGCTGGCCTGGATGGTGAACGCGGAAGTGATGCCAGCCTCGGCGTCGGTCACCGAACCGGAACAGGGGTAGCGCGGCCATGACCCGTTGCCCCCGACTTTCGGCGGATGCGGCATGAACACACCGCACCGCCAGTGGCAGCCCGTCCGCTTCAGCCCCCCGCCCGCCCGGAAGGCCGCCATCGAACCTGTCCCTGACGCCGAATCTGTGCTGGACGCGGAATCGGTACTGAACATCGAGCAGCTGCTGGACAGGGTTGCTTCGGCTGTGGGGGACGTCCCTGCCCTCCTGGCCATCGCCCAGCAGGCCGGCCGTTCGGCGCCGATGCCCGGTGGCGGGCGGACTGCCCGTTTATGGGAGTTGCTGGCATCAGTCGCGGCGGTGGACGTGGCTGCCGCCAGGGTCCTGGAGCCGCACCTTGATGCCGGCGCCATCCTGTCCCAGGCGGGAACTTCGGAAACGTTCAAGGGATCGTGGGGCGTCTACGCAGCCGAAGCCCCCGGCACCAGGCTGACGGCTGAACCGGTCACTGAACCGGCCACTGAACAGGGTCCTGAACAGGGCGAGGCAGAACCCGGCAAAACTCCGGGCGACGTGCAGCTGAGCGGCTCCAAGCCCTGGTGCTCGCTGGCGCAGTTCGTGGACCACGCCGTTGTGACTGCGCACACCGGGACCGGCAGGGCCGCCTTCACCGTCGATCTCCGGGCCGCCGGCGTCACCTGCGACGTGCCGGAGTGGACCAGCCGCGGACTGCGCGAGATCCCCAGCGGCACAGTCCACTTCGACCGGGTTCCTGCCGTGCCGCTCGGAGGTGACGGCTGGTACTTCCAGCGCCCCGGCTTTGCCTGGGGCGGCATGGGCGTTGCCGCATGCTGGTTGGGCGGCGCCGTGGCGCTCGGCCGCCACTTCGAAGCCGCGCTCCTGCGCGGAGCCAGGTCCCAGCGCGAGCCCGACCAGGTGGCGCTCGCAGCCTTGGGCGAAGTGGACCGGATCCTGGCTTCGACCCTCCAGTACCTCGCCCGCGCAGCCGATGCCGTGGATGCCGCGCCGCAGCCGGCCAGCGGCGGGGCCGAACCCAACGGCGGCGGGGCCGTTGGTGCGTGGAGCGAGGCGCTCCGTGTCCGCGGAACTGTTGCTGCCGCCGTCGAACGCGTCCAGCTCCTGGTGAGCCAAAACCTGGGACCCGGCCCCCTGGCCTTCGACGAACGGTACGGCAAGTGCATGGCGGACCTGTCGCTCTACGTGCGGCAGCACCACGCCACACGTGACGACGCCCAGTTGGGTGCACTGACCCTCACGGGCGAGCACGCGTGGTGACGTTCTCGCACGCGGATGCGGGCACGGACGAGGAGGCCTGGGCAGGCAGCGGCCTGGACACGATCGGCGAACTCCCGCTGGATCCGGCTGAGCTGGCTGGGATGGGGTTCGTGGTCCTGGTTGCCCATCCGGACGACGAATCCCTTGGAGCCGGAGGCCTGCTTGCGCGGCTGGTGTCCGCCGGCGCGGACGTCGAGGTGCTGCTGTGTTCAGCGGGGGAGGCGTCCCATCCAGGTTCGCCCACCACGACGCCGGCGCAGCTTGCCGCCGTCCGCCGGGAGGAGTTCGCGGCTGCCATGGCGGCGTTCGGGCTGGCGGACCATTGGCAGTTCCTGGGCCTCCCGGACAGCGGGCTGGCCCGGCACCGCGCAGTCATTGCCGAAAACCTGGCGGACCTGATCAGCCACCGCAGCACACCCGACGGCGGGCTGGTCATTGTTGCCCCTTACCGCGGTGACGGGCACATCGACCACGACACCCTGGGGGCCGTGGCGGCGGAGGCGGCCGCAGCCGGAGGCCACGGGCTTCTGGAATACCCCATCTGGTACTGGCTGTGGGCCACGCCGGAGGACACGGCCTGGCGGAGCTGGACCAGGCTGCCCCTGAGCCCGGGTGAACGGGAGGCCAAGCGCGCAGCCCTTGGCGCCCACGCCTCGCAGCTGCTGCCGCTCTCTGACCAGCCGGGCGACGAGGCACTGCTGTCAAAGCAGTTCCTGGCGCACTTCTCCCGGCCCTTTGAGGTCTTCGCCTGGCGGCCTCCGGTCACCGGAAGGCGAAGGGCCCGGGACGCCGAGGCCGTCTTTGACGCCCTGCACCGCAGCGCAGAGGACCCGTGGAGGTACCAGGACAGCTGGTATGAGCAGCGCAAACGCAGCCTGACCCTCGCCGCCCTCCCTGAACAGAAGTACGACGCCGGACTGGAGGCCGGCTGCTCGATCGGCACCTTGGGCGAGGAACTGGCAAAGCGCTGCGGGCGGCTCCTGGCCGTGGATGCCAGCGGTACGGCCGTGGCCCGGGCCGCCGAACGGCTCGCCCGATACCCGGGCGCTGAAGCCCGGCAGCTCACCCTTCCGGAACAGTGGCCGGACGGCAGCTTTGACCTGATCGTGCTCTCCGAGATGGGTTACTACCTTGCACCCGCCGAACTGGAGGAGCTGTTCACCCGTATCTCCACGTCCCTCGCGCCGGGCGGAACACTGCTGCTCTGCCATTGGAGGCATCCGGTTTCCGGCTGGGAGCTCGACGGCGACGCCGTCCACGCGCTGGCACGGAGCCACCTGCGGTGGCCGTCGGCCAGCTTTTACCGGGAGCGCGACTTTGTGCTCGAAACCTTCATTGCGCCGGGACCAGCGCGTGACGCCGGCTAGGTCCCGGCCGGTCATCACCCGGGTTGAGGTGGTGATGCCGGTCCATGACGAGGAGCACCACCTTGGGGCCGCCCTTTCCGCGGTCCGCGCCGCGACTGAGGCGCTGGCCCAGCAGCTGCCCCCGGTGGCCACGGGAACCACGATCGTCCTGGACCACTGCACCGACCGTTCGGCGGAAATCGCGGACCGCTTCGCCGTGTCCCATACGGGGGTGAGGGTCCTGCGCCGGCAGTTCCGGAACGCCGGAGCCAGCAGGGCAGCGGGAGCCGCGGCAGCCCTTCTGGACCTCGGCAACGGCCGTCTCGAAACAACCTGGCTGGCAAATACCGACGCCGATTCCCGGGTTCCGGAGAGCTGGCTCGTCCGGCAACTGCACTTCGCGGACGCCGGCTGGGATGTGGTGCTGGGTTCCGTGGAACCGGACTCCGCAGGCATGGACCCGGAGCTGCTCCGGAGCTGGCGCCTCCGGCATCCGGTGGAGGAACGGCACACGAATGTCTACGGCGCCAACCTCGGCGTGCGTGCCTCGGCGTACCGCCAGGCCGGCGGATTTCCGCCGCTCTGCTCCTCCGAGGACCGTGCCCTCGTGGAACAGCTGCGCAGACGTGGCTTCGCCGTCACCGCCACGGACAGCACTCGTGTGCTGACCTCCGGACGGACCGTTGCCCGCGCACCCCACGGGTTTGGTGCTTATCTCCGTGCCCTGGGCGTGGAGACGGCCGCGGCCCTCCGGAGCAGCTGAAAACCGCCGGCTAGCTGTTGCGGTTCCGGTCCCTGCTGTGCCGGTCGCTGCCGTGACGGTCACTTCCGCCCGTGCCCTTCGTGTCCTGGCCGTCGCCGTCTTGGCCGCCGCCCTGCTCGCTGTACTTCTCGCGCAGTTCGCGCCCCAGCCGGACGTCTTCCTCTTCCTTCTCCTGGAGCTTGTCGCTCTTCTTGGTGTCGCGCGGCGGAAGCTGGAGCGTTTCCTCGGCTTCAATGCCTGCCTGCAACTGCCTGCCCCGTTCCATCTCGGCGTCGAACTCGGCACCAAAAAGCAGCGACATGTTCAGGATCCAGAGCCACAGGAGCATGACGATCACGCCGCCGATCGCTCCGTAGGTCTTGTTGTAGTTGCTGAAATTCCCCACGTAGAAGCCAAAGCCCACCGAGGCCACCACGAAGATGAGCAGCGCGATCAGCGAACCAAGGCTCATCCAGCGGAACTTTGGCTGGCGGATGTTCGGGGTGGCGTAGTAGAGGATGGCAATGACCACAATGACCAGTGCCACGATGACGGGCCATTTGGCGATGTTCCACACCGTCAGGACCGCTCCTCCCAGGCCCAGGACGTTGCCGATGGATTCGGCCACCGGGCCGCTGATGACCAGCATTGCTGCAAGCAGCGCAACGATGATCAGCGAGACCACCGTGACCGCGAGCATGGTGCCGCGGAGCTTTACGAAGCCGCGGCCCTCATCTATTTCATAAATCCGGTTCATGGCCCGGCCAAAGGCGGTCACATACCCGGAGGCGGACCAGATCGCCGCCGCGAGGCCGATGACAAGGGTAAATCCGGCCGCAGGAGAGGTGGTCAGTTCCTGGATCGGATCACGGATCGTTTCCACTGCCTGACCCGGAGCTACGCCCTGGACGATTTCCAGGAGTGCCGCCGTCGTCTTTTCGGCCTGGCCGAAGATCCCGAGCAGCGAAACGAGGGCGAGCAGTGCGGGGAACATCGAAAAGATCGCGTAGTAGGTAAGCCCGGCGGCGAGGTCCGGGCATTGGTCGGCAGTGAATTCTCGCAGGGTCTTGCGGGCTATGTACTTCCACGACGGCTTGTCCACGTCCGTGGGGCTGTCCGGCTTTCGGGCGTCATCCGGGGCAGGCGCGCTGGCCGCCTTTGCTGTGCTGGTTTCCGGGGCTTCTTTCGTCGCCATGAGGCATCCTTTCGTTCGCGGGAGGGACGTGTTCCGGGGTGGGCGTCCTGCCGCTATCAGGGGGGCGGGCTCGCGGGGCCGGCGCTTACCGTCCGGGCGCCCTGGGTGGGTTCCGGCGGTCGAGCGTGAGCGGATCACTGCCCAGGGGATCGTCGGCGGGTTGCTTGCCACCCAGCGGATCGTCCGCAATTCCGGTATCCGACTGCGGGCTTTCCGCCAGCTGGGCAGAATCCAGCGGGTTCGGCTCCTGGGCCGGGCCGGCGTCATCAGGCAGGGGAATGCCTGCATCCTGTGGCTGTTGGTTCTCCGTCATGACTGATCCCTCTCCAACATGTCGGACTGCCGCGTGCACCGGCAATCACTCGCCATAAATAGTAAGCATGATTACTATTAGATAGTAAGTACCCCGACTGCCGCTAGTTCAACCGGCCGCCCGCTCCGGAAGCCAAAGACCGGGAGGGGGCGGCTGAGCCCCTGCCGGATAGTGACGTACTGGAAAAGAGAGAGGTGGATCCGCAGTGGACCCAAGTGCCTGGATTTGGATCGTCGTTGTAATTGTCGTCATCGCGCTCGTGTTGGTGCTTCTGATGTCCAGCCGCAGGCGCCGCGAGGCGTTCCGGCAGAAGCGCGATGAGCAGAACCGCCAGCATGCGGCCGAGATCCGCCGGAAAGCGGAAAACGCGGATCTTGAGGCGCGTGAAAACGAAGCCCGCGCCATGCACGCCAAGGCCGACGCCGAAAAGGCGCAGGTTGAAGCCGCGCGGCTCCGCCAGGAAGCCGAGAGCCGCCAGTCGGCCGCGCAGGAGTTCCGGACGGATGCTGAGAAGCACCAGTACAAGGCGGACGCGCTGGACCCCGACGTGGACGCTGATGGCAACCGGCGCGACGATACGCAGATGGATGCCGGGCGGAACGACGTCCGGGCTGCCGACGCCGGGGATGCTGACGCCCGGACCGCCGAGGCGCGAAACGACGATGCGCGTAACGCTGAGACACGCGATGCAGACGCGCGGGACGTCGATGCCCGCCGCTCGGATGCTGACACGACGGACGCGACCCGGAGGAATACCCCGCGCGAGTAGGGCCGCGAGCCGGCCGTCGTCGGGCTTTTAACTCCGGCGGATGAGGGCCAGGAGGCTGCGCCGGGGTTTGAGGGGTGGGGACGCCGGGACGCCTGCGCCTTTACCCATGCCATCAATTACTTCGCGGATGGCTTCCAGTGACGGCGTGCGCGGTTCCCAGCCCAGCTCGTCCCGGATCCGCCGGGTGTCCATGATCGGCGCGCCGGCCGCCATCTCCACCCATCCCGAGTCTGTCTGCTGAAGGCGCAGCCGCCAGGTGGCGCCGACGAAGGCGTGCAGTGCGCGGAGCGGGACTGGAAGGATCCGCCTGGCGGAAAACAGCCTGGCCAGGTTCTGTGGCGTGACCACCGGCTCGGCCGCCACATTGAACGCTCCGCCGGCCCCGTGCTCGAGGACGCGCCAGTAGGCGTCGGCGACGTCGTCGGCATGCACCGCCTGAAAGACCAGTTCCTCGGGAATCGGCAGTATTGGCAGCGCCGGCCGGCGCGGGACGAACCTCGGGTGGACCCATCCGAGGAAGTACCGGCCGATCTCGCTGCCGGCCTTGGCTTGGAAGATGAGGCCGGGGCGCAGCCTGGCCACGGCGATGGCGGGGTTGTCCGCCATGAACCTGTCCAGGAGCCTCTCCTGCTCCGCCTTGTGCCGGCTGTAGTGCGAGCCCGCCATGCCTCCGGCGGGCCAGGATTCGTCCACGCGGCGGTCCTTCGGTGACCTGCTGTAGGCGCCGACCGAGGAGGCGCACACCACATGGCCTACGCCGGCTTCCCGGGCGGCGGCCAGCATGTTGGCAGTGCCGGTGACGTTGGTGCGGTGCAACTGGGGCAGGTCCCTGTTCGGCTGGATCTGCCAGGCCAGATGCACCACCGCGTCCGCGCCGGCAAAGGCCTTGGCCAGGTTCTGTGCGGCATCATCGGCACCCACATCCAGCGTGTGCCACTGGACGCCGGCGTAGGGTGGCCGTGTGCTGTCCGGGGCGCGGCGGCTGACGCCCACCAGTTCCAGGCCGCCCGGGTATTCGTGCCCGGCCTCCTGGAGCCTGCGCAGCAGGGCCGTTCCCGCATTGCCGCTGGCGCCCGTGATCGCGATACGCATGAAATGCCCTCCGTCTGTTGCCGTGGAACGGTCTGGTCAGGCGGCCCGACGACGGGCCGTAACCGTGGTACTTCTTCCGAGCGTATAGCTTCGGGACCATTGTGTAATAAGCAGGCTTATGATTTCCTACTTCTAAGTCTTGCCGCAGGCTTTCTCGACCTCCCGATCGAAGGAACCCACGACAATGCCAGATACCCCGCCTTCTTACTCCGCGACCTGCTCCGCCCACGCGGCGCCCCAGCATGGGCCTCCCGCGGGGCGGCTGCATGACGCCTTCGAGAACCAGCTGGTGCTCAATTACCTGGACCTGGCGGAGTCGCTCGCTTCCCGGTATGCAGCCCGCGGGAGGGAGCGTTCAGACCTGGTCCAGGTGGCTTATCTGGGGCTGGTCAAGGCTGCCCGCGGCTTCGATCAGGAGAAAGGCGAAAGTTTCCCGGCCTACGCCGCGCCCACCATCAGCGGGGAACTCAAGCGCTTTTTGCGGGACCGGTGCTGGACCGTGCGGCCGCCACGGCGGGTCCAGGACGTCCGGACGCAGATGCTGCACACCGCCCCGGACATGGCCCAGTCGCTGGGCCGCGTGCCGTCGGAGCAGGAGCTTGCGGCCGAGCTGGGGGTGACCGCCGCCGACGTGCGGGAGGCCCGGGCGGCGGCGAGCAGCATGCATCCCGACTCGCTGGACAGTCCGGATCCCTGGGGTGGACCGACGATGGGTGAAGGACTTGTCTCGCCGGACCGGCCGATAGAGCACCTCGAGGAGCTCGTCTGCCTCAACGAGGCCATCCAGGAACTGGATCCTGACGACCGGGAGATGCTGTACCGGCGCTACTTCCGGGAAGAGACCCAGGTGGAGCTGGGCAGGCGCTTTGGCATTTCCCAGATGCAGGTGTCCCGGCGCCTGTCCCGGATCCTCGTGTGCCTGCAGCGCCGGCTGCTCGATGAGGAGGTCCGCAACGGGGATGCGGTCACCGGCAGTACGGGAACCGGCAGGACCGGCACTGGCAGGACCGGAGCGGATCAGGCCAGCCGGAGCCGCCCGACAGCCGACAGGACATCCTCCACCGTGACGGCCAGCAGGGCCGGGTCAGGGGTGGCCGCGAAGGTGTCGCCGCGGCGGGCCTGAGCGTCCGTCAGCACTATGTGCGGTCCCGGGGGCGGTCCCCAGACTTCGGCCGGGGCCGGGCCGAAAAGCACCACTGAAGGCCGCGAGTAGGCAGAGGCGAGATGCGCCGCGCCGGTGTCCGCCGACACCACAAGCCGGGCTTCCGTGATGGCGGCCATGAATTCGGCCAGCCGCAGCCGGCCCGCAAGGACCTGCGTTTCGGGAAGGCCGGCCAGCCGTGCCACGTCCAGCGCCCGCGGCCGTTCCCCCGTGCTGCCAGTGAACACCACCTGGTGCCCATCCTCCGCGAGCGTGCGGGCCACTTCGGCAAAGCGGTCCTCGGGCCACAGCCGGCTGCCGTACGCGGCCCCCACGTGCAGTACCGTGGCGCCGGGGCAGGGACTCGCAACGGCAGGCGGGAGGAGCCGGAAATCGCCCGGTTCCGCGTCGATGCCGTGCCACTGCAGCAGCCTGGTCCAGCGCTCCCGCTCATGGATGTCCTCCACCCACGACGGGCCCGGCCGTTCCGGGGTCCGGTGGCCGATGGTCGTCCTGGGCCGGACGGCGGCGAGCCGGGCCTCGCTTTCGGGTCCGCTGCCGTGCAGGTTCACCGCGATGTCCACCTTGCCTGCCTCGATGGGAATCGGAACGTCCAGGCCATGGGTAGGAAGCAGTTCGTACCCGCCCACAAGCTCCAGCGCGTCTTCCAGCCAGCCCTGCGCCGCGTAGAGAAGGCGGTGTTCCGGATAAGCGCGGTGCAGGGCACGAAGCGCCGGCACAGCAACCAGCAGGTCGCCAAGCTTTAGTGCACGCAGGACCAGCAGGACAGGTTGTTCGGGCTTGCCGTTCCGTGCTTCCACTGCCGTCCTTCTCCTCCTCGGGCAGGCCCTGGGGGGTCGCCTGTCGAGGAGTCTAGCCGAGAAGAAGTAAGCAGGCTGTTGTTTAGGTGTCTGCTGTCCGGGGAACGGAGGGGGTATGGCAAGTAACGCTTCTACGCTCAAGGCCGTGCTGTTCGACCGGGACGGAACGCTCGTGGTTGACGTGCCGTACAACGGCGACCCGCAGAAGGTGCAGCCCTGCCCTGGCGCGCGGAAAGCCCTCGACGGGCTGCGCGGCATGGGCCTGGCCACCGGGGTCCTGAGCAACCAGTCGGGCATTGCCCGCGGCCTCCTGACGGTGGAGGACGTGAACAGCGTGAACGCGCGGGTGGAGGACCTCCTGGGGCCCTTCGACGTCTGGGAGGTCTGCCCGCACGGAGCCGGCGACGGCTGCCTGTGCCGGAAGCCGGCGCCCGGCATGATCCACAGCGCTTGCCGGCGGCTCGGCATCGACCCGTCAGAGGCGGCGTTCATCGGTGACATCGGCAGCGACGTCGAGGCGGCCGCGGCCGCCGGTGCCCGGGGTGTTCTGGTTCCCACACCGCACACCCGCGCCGAGGAAGTTGAGGCCGCCCCCGAGGTTGCCGCCGACCTCGAGCAGGCCGTTGCGCTGTTGTTCCGGGAACAAGAATTTCGGGAATCAGCGCTTAGGAAAGCAGCGCTTTGGGGACCGGTATGAGCAGGGTCCTCGTGGCCCGGTTGGACAGCGTGGGCGACGTCCTCCTGGCCGGCCCCGCAGTCCGGGCCGTGGCGAACGGGCGGCGGGCCGACGGCGGGAGCCCCAATGACGTCGTCGTGCTTTGCGGACCGCAGGGCCAGTCTGCAGCCTCACTGCTGCCCGGCGTCGCCGACGTTTTTGCCTGGGATGCCCCGTGGATCAGCAACCCGGCTCCGCCGGTCACCGGACCGCACCTGGACCCGCTGATTGGCTTTGTCCGGAATTCGCGCATCACTGAAGCGGTCATCCTCACGTCGTTTCACCAGTCGCCGCTTCCGCTGGCGCTGCTCCTGCGGCTGGCCGGCGTGGAGCGCATCACCGGGGCTTCCACCGACTACCCGGGATCGCTCCTGGATGTCAGGCTGAAGCCGGGCGAGGATTTTCCGGAGGAGCAGCCGGAAGCCGTGCGGGCGCTGGGCATCGCCCAGGCGGCAGGTTTCCGGCTCAGGACCGGCGACGACGGAAAGCTCATGGTCAAGGAGCCACCCGGTGTCCGGCACCTGGTGGGGGACGGGCCCTACGTTGTGGTCCATCCCGGCGCCACGGTGCCTGCCCGGGCCTGGCCGCCCCTGCACCATGCGGCGGCCGTGGAACTGCTGGAGGGTGCCGGCCACAGGGTTGTGGTGACCGGCAGCCCGGGTGAAGCCGCCCTCACGGCAACGGTCGCCGGCCCCTCCGCCATCGACCTGGGCGGACGGACAGACCTTTCCACCCTGTCCGGTGTCCTCACCGGTGCCGATGTGGTGGTCAGCGGAAACACCGGACCCGCGCATCTCGCTGCGGCCGTCGGAACCCCTGTGGTGAGCCTGTTTTCCCCGGTCGTCCCGGCAGTGCGGTGGGCGCCGTACGGCGTCCCGCTGGAACTGCTCGGCGACCAGAACGCGCCGTGCCGGCTCAGCCGTGCCCGCGTCTGTCCGGTACCGGGCCATCCCTGCCTCAGCTCCGTTTCGCCGGAGCAGGTGGTGGACGCGGTCGAACGCCTGCTGCGCGGGGTTTCCTCGCTCAGCACACGGAGAAAGGTCCGGAAACTATGAGGATTTTGCTGTGGCACGTGCACGGCTCGTGGACGGACGCCTTTGTCCGCGGCCGGCACGAGTACCTGCTTCCGGTCCTGCCCGGCGGCGGGCCCTGGGGACTGGGCCGGGCGGGCCGGGACTGGCCCGCTTCCGTGCGGGAGGTCGCGTTGGCGGAGCTGGACGCCGGCAGCATGGACGCCGTCGTGCTCCAGCGCCCGGAGGAACCAGCGGAGGTGACCCGCGTCCTGGGCCGGCGGCCCGGCGTCGACCTTCCCGCCGTGTATGTGGAACACAACACGCCCAAGGGCGATGTTCCCTTCACCGTCCATCCGCTCGGGGAGCAGCGCGACATCCCGATCGTGCACGTGACGCACTTCAACGAGCTGTTCTGGGACAGCGGCCGCGCGCCGACCAAGGTGATCGAGCACGGCATCGCGGACCCCGGTTACCTCTACACGGGTGAGGTCCCGGAGCTGGGCGTAGTGGTGAATGAACCGGTACGCCGGGGACGCGTGACCGGCACCGACCTGCTGCCGCGTTTCGCCGCCGCAGCCCCGCTGCGGGTCTTCGGGATGGGCGGCGGCGGGCTGGCGGAGGCCACAGGCATTCCGGCGCCCCGCCTCACCGTGCGGGGTGACCTGAAAACCGCTGAACTCCACCGGGAACTGGCCCGCTGCCGGGCATATCTGCATCCGCTCCGCTGGACCTCGCTGGGGCTGGCCTTGCTGGAGGCAATGCACCTCGGCATGCCGGTCCTGGCACTGGCCACCACCGAGGCGGCACGCGCCGTCCCGGCGGAGGCGGGCTGCATCTCTACCGACGTGGAGGAACTGCGCCGGTGTGCACGGCTGCTGGTCAACGATCCCGAGGAGGCACGACGGCGGGGCAAGGCCGCGCGGGAGGCCGCGCTGGAGCGGTACGGGCTGGAGCGTTTCCTGGCGGACTGGGACGAGGTGCTGGCGGACCTGGCGCCGGCAGGGGCGGCATATCCCGAACCGGAGCGGGCCGGCAGCACGAGGGGGGAGTTTACGGAAGGGGTGGCACCGGGGGATGCAGCTTTGAAGGGGTCCGGACCGGATGCCCTGTCCGCGGCGCGAGAAGGGAATACCCATTGAAGATCTCAATGATTTCGGAACACGCCAGTCCTTTGGCAGCGCTTGGCGGAGTGGATGCGGGCGGCCAGAACGTCCACGTGGCCGCCCTTTCGGCGGCACTGGCCCGGAGGGGCCACCGCGTGACTGTTTACACGAGGCGTGACTCGTCCGGGCTGCCTCCCAGGGTGCGCGTGCATCCCGGGCTCGAGGTGGTGCACGTGGACGCAGGGCCGGCCGAACACGTGCCAAAGGACGAACTGCTCCCTTTCATGGGCGCACTGGCGGATGGGGTGGTCCAGGACTGGGGCGACTCGCCGCCGCACGTGGTGCACGGCCACTTCTGGATGTCCGGGGTGGCCGCCCTGGACGCCGCACGCCGCGGGCCGGGCGGCTTCCGGGTCCCCGTGGTGCAGACCTTCCATGCGCTGGGCACGGTCAAGCGCCGCCACCAGGGCGCCGCCGATACCAGCCCCGCCGAGCGGCGCTTCCTCGAACCGTCCGTGGGCCGGTCGGTTGACCGGATCGTGGCCACCTGCTCCGATGAGGTGTTCGAGCTTCGGGCGATGGGGATAGACACGCGCAGGGTTTCCATTGCCCCCTGCGGGGTGGACCTGGACCTCTTCTGCAGTGACGGCCCGGCCGACGCCCGCTCCCGATCCCACAGGATCCTTTCCGTGGGACGTCTGGTTCCGCGCAAGGGCGTGGACCTGGTGATCCGCGCACTGCCGCATCTGCTGCAGGCCGGGTTCGACGACGTCGAGCTGCTCATCGTGGGCGGCGGGGCGGACGCCGGCGGGCACGATCCGGAAGCGCGCAGGCTGCTGGACCTCGCCCGGAAGCTCGGCGTGGCAGACCAGGTGGAACTCCGGGGCCAGGTGCCCAGGGACGCCATGCCCGGCATCTTCCGCAGCGCGGATGCCGTGGTGTGCACGCCCTGGTACGAGCCGTTCGGCATCGTTCCCCTGGAGGCCATGGCCTGCGGCGTTCCGGTGGTTGCCTCTGCGGTAGGCGGCCTGACGGACACCGTGGTGGACGGCGGCACCGGGCTCCACGTGCCCCCGAAGGACCCCGAAGCCATCGCCGAAGCCCTCGGCACCCTGCTGGCCAGCCCGGACCTTCGCACGAAACTCGGCCGGGCCGGGGAGCAGCGGGCGAAGGCCCGCTACTCCTGGAGCAGGGTCGCCGCCGAAACGGAAAGGGCCTACCAGCTGGCGATCGCCGGCCCCGCGGAAGCCGGCACCCTGGAACCGATGGAAGGAGCTGCGCTGTGACTCCGGAATCCCTTCGGGAAGCTGAGCTTCCTGCGATGCACCGGGTTGGCATGCGGCCCGGCCTTTCCTCTGCGGACCAGCTGTCCGCTCCGGACACCGACTCGGCTCCGGACACGGGCGGGAAGGATGCCGGGGCCGGCTCGCGGGAGGCCGTGCGGGCGCACCTGGAGAACGTCCTTCCCGCCCTGCGGTCCCTGGAAAGCCAAGCCGACACGCTGACAGCCTGGGGCGTGGAACTGGCCCAGCGCCTGCTGAGCGGGCAGAAGCTCCTTGCCGCAGGGAACGGCGGGTCCGCGGCCGAGGCGCAGCACCTGACCGCGGAACTCGTGGGAAGGTTCGACGGCGAGCGGATGCCTTTCTCCGCGATCTCCCTGCACGCGGAAAGTTCGGCCGTCACGGCCATCGCCAACGACTACGGCTACGCAGAGCTCTTTGCCCGGCAGGTCCGTGCCCACGGCCGTTCGGGGGACATCCTCGTGCTGCTGTCCACGAGCGGCCAGAGCCCCAACCTGCTCCGGGCAGCCGAGGCGGCGGCCAGGCTGAACGTGACCACGTGGGCACTGACCGGGCCGGCGCCCAACCCGCTGGCGTCCTGCTGCGATGATGCCGTGGCCATCGACGCCGTCTCGGCCAATGCGCAGGAGGGGCACCTGATTGCGCTGCACGCCATTTGCCGCGCCTTCGAAGCCGAGGTGGCCCGCAGGGGCCGGGGCGTTCCGGGGCCGGAGGCCGATCGCGGATGAGAATCACAGTGGTGGGCGACGTTTTGCTGGACGTGGACCTTTCGGGGGAAGCAACCCGGCTGTGCCCCGACGCCCCGGTGCCGGTGGTGGACGTCGCAGACGTCCGCCGCCGTGCAGGCGGCGCCGGGCTCGTGGCCCGGATGCTGGTCCAGGACGGCCATCCCGTCACCCTGGTGACGGTGCTTTCCGACGACGACGCCTCCTTGGCATTGGAAGGCGCGCTCGCCGGTGTGCGGGTGGTGTCCGGGCCCTCCCGCGCGAGGACGCCTGTGAAGACCCGGGTCCGCGCGGGCCGGCATCCGGTGGTGCGGGTGGACGAGGGATGCGAGAGGCCGGAGGTGCCGGCGGCCACCGCGGGCATGCTCCGGGCTCTGAACCAGGCCGAGGTGATCATTGTGGCCGACTATGGCAGGGGCGTCGCCGCGAATCCGGAGATCCGCGGGGTGCTCGAGGCCCGTGCCGCCGAGATACCGATCGTGTGGGATCCGCACCCGTCCGGCGCCGTCCCGGTGCCCGGCGTCACGGTGGTGACCCCGAACCTTTCCGAGGCTGCCAAAGCCGCGGAAGCCGGCACCGGAACGCCTGCGGCGATTGCCGCCGTCGGCAAAACACTGCTGGACAACTGGCAAAGCCAGGCGGTCCTGGTGACCATGGGGGAGCAGGGAGGCCTGCTGTCCCAGCGCCACGCTCCACCCATGACCATCCCGGCGCCCCGTACCGAGGTCACCGATCCCTGCGGCGCCGGAGACCGGCTCGCGGCCAGCCTCGCCGTCCACCTGGGGGCAGGCCGCAGCCTGGACGGGGCCGCGGAACTTGCGATCAGCGAAGCGGCCGCCTTCCTCGGCGCCGGGGGAGTGGCTTCCCTGCCGGACCGGCACAGGCCCGTCTGGCACCACAGCCATGAAGAGGACGCCCTGGACCTTGCCCGGCGGGTCCGCGCCAACGGCGGAACCGTCGTGGCCACCGGGGGCTGCTTCGACCTGCTGCACGCCGGCCACGCCCGGACGCTGGCGGCCGCCAGGGACCTTGGCGACTGCCTGATCGTGTGCCTGAACTCGGACGAGTCGGTGCGCCGGATCAAGGGGGAGCAGCGGCCCATCGTGGGCCAGCAGGACCGGGCGGAACTGCTGTTGGCACTGGCGTGTGTGGATGCGGTCCTGGTTTTCGGGGAGGACACCCCGGAGGCCTGCCTGGAATCGCTGCGGCCGGACGTCTGGGTGAAGGGCGGCGACTACCGCGCGTCGGATCTTCCCGAGGCCGGCCTGATCGAAAGCTGGGGTGGGCGCTGCGTGACGGTGCCGTTCCACCAGGCGCGGTCCACGTCCGTCCTCGCGGACGCCCTGGCGAAGGTCAGCTGAACCGCAAACCTAAGTCTCGAATTTTGTCCCAAGCGAAAGGAACACCATGACTGACTCGACTCCCCGGCCCGGCCGGGTCCTGGTAACCGGCGGCGCCTCCGGACTGGGGGCCGCCGTCGTCGATGCCGTGCTGAAAGCCGGCGGAACGCCGGTGGTGCTGGACCGGGACATCCGGAACGTCTCCGCGGCGAAGGCCTTCGAGGTGGATGTCTCGGACCGCATTGCGGTGACCGAGGCGGTGAAGCAGGCCGCGGAAACCCTTGACGGGCTTGACGCCGTGGTCACGGCGGCCGGAATCGACCGCTGCGGCAAGCTGGAGGACGTCGCCGCGGAGGAGTGGGAACGCGTGATCGGCGTGAACCTGATGGGCACGGTGTCGGTCGTCCGGGCGGCCCTGCCGTACCTGAAGGCATCCCGGGGCCGGGTGGTCACCATCGCGTCCACGCTCGGCAAACGGGCACTGCCGGAGGCCACGGCCTACTGCGCCTCAAAGTTTGGCGTGGTGGGTTTCAGCCACTCGCTGGCAGCTGAAACGGGCGGCGAAATCGGCGTGACCACCATGATTCCCGGCGGCATGAAAACGCGGTTCTTCGACGACCGCGCCGAGCAGTACAAGCCGCAGGACGACTCACGCCTGAACGATCCCGGCAGCGTGGCCCAGGCGATTCTGTTCGCACTGTCCCAGCCCGCGGGCTGCGAGGTCCGTGAAATGCTCATCTGCCATGAAGAAGAGGGCTCGTGGCCGTGAGTTGGAGGACGTCCTCGTAGACCTCTGAGGGTTCGACGGCCTTCACGGTGGACTCGTCATGCGGGCACCGTGGGGCCGTCCACCCGACCTGCGTGACGTCCACGCCGCACACCGGGCAGCGGGTGACCCAGCCGAGGCGGATCCGGTGGAGGCTGCGGCCCAGCGGTGCGGCGTTGAGGGCATTGCCGGCCCAGTAGACGCCCACGGTGGGCGTGCCCAGGGCCTGGGCCAGGTGCCGGGGTCCGCTGTCGTTCGCCACCACCACGCTGCTGCCCGCCAGTAGTGCCGCGAGCTCGCCGAGGCTGAGTTTGCCGGCCAGTGATTCCACGGTTGGCCGGGCTGCATTCGGTTCGGCCGGTGGTCCGTCAGCGGATTGTGTGCCGTCAGCGGAATGCCCGACGGCGAGCTCCACCACGGCTTCCGCCAGTTCCTTTTCGCTGCTGTCACCCACCACGTAAACCCGGAAGCCGTCGGCGGCCGCCCTCCGGGCCACCGCGCCGAAACGTTCGCCCGGCCAGCGGCGGCGCGGATCGGTCGCCCCGGGATGGATCACCAGCACGCGGTGGTTCCGGGACGCGCCAATATCCAAAGCCAGGTCCTGCGCAAGCTGTTGCCTGAGCTCCGGCAGCGGCTCAAGCCTGGCCTCGAGCTCACGGGGAGGGGCGCCGGCGAAGCCCGCCACCTCGAGGGCCCGCAGCGGCTCGTGCTGGTAGTACACGTAGGGCACGGTCCGTTCCAGTGGCGCCGCGTCCGGGGTTCTTGTGCCCACAGTGTGGCGGGCTCCGAGGCGGAGCAGGAAGGGATTTGAGTACCGGCCGCCGCCGTGCAGCTGGACGGCCAGGTCAAAGTTCCTGGTGCGCATTTCCGCGAAGAACCGCTCTGCTTCACCGCGGTCCTCCGGTCCGGGGCGGACGCCTTCGGCAAACGGCAGGATCACCGTCTCATCCACCGGCCCCACGGTCTGCGACAGCAGCTCCGCCTGGACCGGCGTGCACAGCAGGGTGACAGTGGCTCCCGGGTAGGCGGCCTTCAGGGCCGCGACGGCGGGCAGGACGTACATCAGGTCGCCCAGGCCGCCGCCCCGGAGAACCGCTATCCGCGAGACGCCGCCGAAGGCTTCCAGGACCGGGCCGATTCCATGTCCGGTGATGCGTGCCCCGCCGAAGTCGGCGTTGAAGAGTTCCATGGTGTGAGCCCCCCTCGGCTCCGGATCGTGCAGGTCGGGACGGGTTTGGTGGGGCCTACCCTACGGTGCACCGGCCCTGTAGTGCCAGCTCGGAAAACTCCCGCTGCCGGCGTGTGTAAACCCGGCGGCGCCCGGGTACGGATCACCTCAGAGAGGGGTGAAATGCCACCCCGGCACAGGCCAATCCACCGTGAGGAGCCACATGCAATCGACCATCGCCAACCACCTGGCCCATGCAGAAGACGTGCTGACCATCCTGAATCCCAGAACCGGGGAAACGGTTGGCAGCGTCCCGGCCGCGGGGCCGGAGGATGTGACGGGAGCCGTGGCGGCCGCCCGCGGTGCCCAGCCAGGGTGGGCGGCCACGCCTCCGGCGGAGCGGGGCAAGTTGCTGCGCCACGCTGCCGCGGCGCTCGAGGCTGCGGCAGCAGAACTGGCGGAACTGAACGCGCAGGAGACGGGCCGCCCGGTGGAAGAGGCCCTCGCCGGCATCGCGGCAGGCGTGTCCACACTGGAGCAGTACGCCGAACTCGGACCGCTGCACCGGGGACACAGCCTGCGCGGCAATGCACTGGCAGCCGACTACACCGTTGCCGAGCCCCGGGGCGTGGCCGTCCTGCTGACGCCGTGGAACGATCCCGTTGCGGTTGCCTGCGGACTTATCGGCGCAGCCCTGGTCACCGGGAACACCGCCATCCACAAGCCAAGCGACCGCTGCCCGCACGTGGGACAGCTTCTGGGGGAGGCGCTGGCGCCGCTATTTCCGCCCAACGTGCTGGTCACGCTGACCGGAGGGGCCGACGTCGGGACCCTCCTCACGCAGCAGCCCGACGTCGACATGTTCGCCCACGTCGGATCCAGCGGGACGGGGGACCGGATTGCGCGGGCCGCGGTGCTGACCGGTGCCTACGTCATCAGGGAAAACGGCGGCAACGATCCGTTGCTGGTCGACGCCGACGTGGATCCGGCCTGGGCAGCGGAGCAGGCGGCGATCGGGGCCTTCAGCAACAGCGGCCAGATCTGCACGTCCGTGGAGCGGATCTACGTCCACCGCGCCATTGCCGAAGAGTTCTGCCAGGCCCTCGCCGGACAGGCCCGGGACCGGAACAGCGGAGACCGGCTCGCTCCGCTGGTGGACACCCGGATGCGGGACGCCGTCCAGCGGCACGTGGCCGAGGCGCTGGAACTCGGGGCGCGGGCCGTGGAAGGCGGGACTGTCCCGGACGGACCCGGCGCCTTCTACCCGGCCACCGTCCTCGTGGAGTGCACCGACACCATGGACGTCATGGCCGAGGAAACGTTCGGCCCCGTGGCCCCGGTGCGCGTGGTGGACAGCTTCGAGGACGGGCTCGCCCTCGCCGCCGCCGGCCGCTACGGACTGGCTGCCACCGTCCTGACCGGAAGCATTGCCCACGCCCAGCAGGCCGTCGCCGCACTGCCGGTGGGGACAGTCAAGGTCAACGAGGTCTTTGGCGGTGCCCCCGGCGGCTCTGCGCAGCCCCGCGGCGAAAGCGGGCACGGGTTCGGCTACGGGCCGGAGCTCCTGGACGAATTCACCCGGGTCAAGGTGGTGCACATTGCGGCGCCCCCGCCGGCGGCGCCTGCCGTTGGCTCTTCCTCTGGCACTTCTGCCGACGCCGGGCAGGGCGGGGCAGAGTCGTGACCGCCACGGCACCCGGCGCCGGGGGAGTTGCCGGGGACGACGGCGGCCCGCAGCGTTCCGAACCGGCGCTTTCCGAACAGCGGGGCCTTGCGGCCTGGCTTCCGCGCCGGCTGGCGGAGGAGCGCCTGGCCGTCATGGTGGTGGGCGACTTCATGCTCGACGGCTGGTGGACCGGAACGATCGACAGGATGTGCCGCGAGGCTCCGGCTCCCGTGGTGGACATCGCCCGGCGGGACTTCGCCCCCGGCGGTGCCGCCAACACCGCCATGAACCTGGCAGCCCTGGGTGCCCGGGTCAGCGTGGCCGGAATCGTCGGGACGGACGACGCCGGCGCGGAACTGAGGCGCCAGCTGGACACTGCCGGTGTGGACACCGCGCTGCTCGCCGGGCACCCGGACATGGTCACCACCACGAAAATCCGGATCAGCAGCGGCGGCCAGGTGCTGCTGCGCTTCGACGACTCGGCGGCAACTGTCCCGCCCGGCGCACTGGCGGCATTCGAGGCGGCGGTTCCCGCCGCCGTCGGACAGCAGGACGCGGTGGTGATCTGCGACTACGGAACAGGAGTCCTTGCCGAGCCGGTCCGCAGCCGGCTCATCGAGACCCTGGCCCGGCGCGGGGAGGACACCCTGGTGGTGGTGGACGCCCACGATCCCCGGCCCTGGGCAGGACTGGAGCCGGACCTGGTCACGCCCAACGCACAGGAGGCGGGCAGGATGCTGGACCTCCGGCTCGGCACCGGACCGGAACGCGCGGCGGTGGTGACCGAGCATGCCGGCGAGCTGCTGCAGGCGACCGGGGCACGCGCCGTCGTGGTCACGCTGGACCGGGACGGGACCGTCCTGATTCCCGCCGCGGGGAACACGCACCGGACCTGGGCACGGCCCGCCAACGAGAAGCAGGCCTCCGGCGCGGGTGATACATTTGTCGCCGCGCTGACCCTGGCGCGGGCCGCGTCGCTGCCACTGACGGCAAGCATGGACCTGGCGCAGGCAGCCGCGGACGTGGTGGTCCACCTTCCGGGGACGTCGGTGTGCGGCACGGATGAACTGGGCCGCTACCTGGAAAGCTTCGCGGACACCGCCCTGGCGGCTGATGAACTGGAGCGGCACATCCGCGCCCACCGCAGCGACGGCCAGCGCGTGGTGCTGACCAACGGCTGCTTTGATGTGCTGCACCGCGGGCACACCCGCTACCTGAACCAGGCCAAACAGCTCGGTGACATCCTGGTGGTGGCGCTCAACAGTGACGATTCCGTGCGGAAGCTCAAGGGGCCGGACCGCCCCATCAACAGCGTGGCGGACCGGGCCGCAGTGATCGCCGCCCTGAGCTGCGTGGACTACGTGACGGTTTTTGACACGCCGACGCCGATCCCCCTGATCGAACAGCTGCGCCCGGAGATCTACGCCAAGGGCGGGGACTACACGCCGGAGATGCTGGCCGAAACCGGGGCCGTGGAGGCCTATGGCGGCACAGTCACCATCCTCGACTACGTGGCCGAGCGCTCCACCACGGCCATGGTCCAGCGCATCCGCAACGGCGAAGGTGCGCCGGTGGCGGAGGGGTAGCCGGCGTCCGGAGGGGCGGCCGCCGGCCGCCTGCGGTCAACTAGGCTTAAAGGCATGACGGAAGCGGCGGAGAACTGATGGCACGGCGCACCAAGTCAGGCGGGAAGCCAGGTTCCAAAGCGGGCGGCAAATCAGGCGGCAGGAAGGGCGCGGCAACGGCCTCCGACGTGCTGGAAACTCCCGGCGGAGCGCGTCCAGAAGGCCCAGTTGAGGGCGTCTATTACATCGACACCGGCGACTGTGAGCTCATCGCCGACCAGGACAACTCCACCGGCTGGCTGCTGCGCATCAACGGCGTGATGAGCTCGCACATCGACCTTGCGGATCCGCTGTTCCTCGACTTCGAGTACATGCGCTGGATGTCCGCCCTCATCGAGTCCCGCTGGGCGCCCGCGACCAGGCCCAGGCTGCGGGGCCTGCACCTGGGCGGCGGAGCGTGCTCGCTGGCCCGGTATTTTCATGCCGCCTACCCGGATGCCCGGCAGGTGGTGGTGGAACTGGACGGGAAGCTGGCGGAGTACGTCCGCGGCTGGTTCGACCTGCCCAAGGCCCCGCTGCTCCGGCTGCGCGTCGGGGAAGCCCGCGCCGTGACGGAGACCCTCACCCCGGACACCCGCGACTTCATCATCCGGGACGTGTTCGCCGGCGCGGTGACGCCCGTTCCGCTGACCACAGCCGAGTTCAACGGGCACGTCCGCCGTGTGCTCGCCCCTGGCGGGATCTACGTGGTGAATTCGGGGGACGGGCCGGACCTGAAGAATGCCCGGGAGGACGCTGCCACCATCGCGGCCGCGTTCAAGCACACCATCATCATCGCGGACCCGGCCATGCTGAAGGGGCGCCGCTACGGCAACATGGTGATGGCCGGCAGCGACGAACCGTTCGACGACGATCCCCAGCTCGCGCGGCGGCTCCTCGGCGGGGCGGTGCCGGCGCACATCTGGAACGACGCCAAGGTCCGGGCCTTCGCCGCCGGAGCCCAGGTGCGGCACGACCCCCGGCCGCGCACAGACACCAAGCCCCGGACGGAAGCCGCGCCCGCCGCCGAATCCGGGCCCGCGCCGTCATTCAGCGGCTGAGCTGCCGCGTCCCTGCCCCAGCAGCCACTCCCGGTGCGCCGTGGTCTGCTCGCGCAGCGCCGACACCACGGCAGCGACGGCCGGCCGGCGCATCGAGTCGGGACGCAGGACCATCCAGTAGGGCAGCCGCTCGGCGATTTTTCCGGGCAGCAGGCGCACCAGGTCGGCATGCCGGTCGGCCATAAAGCAGGGGAGGAACCCCACCCCGGCACCGGCCCGGGTGGCCTCGACGTGCACGAAAACGTTGGTGGAGCTGACGCCGTCGCGCATTGCCGGCACCAGCCGCCGCGGAGCATCAAGATCGTCCACCTGCAGCATGGAATCCACGAAGTATACGAGCGGGTGGGAGGTCAGGGCCTCCACCGATTCCGGCATCCCATTGGCCTCGATGTACGAGCGGGAGGCGTACATCCCCAGCTCGTACTCGCCCAGCCGGAACGCTTCGGCGCGGTGCACCTGCGGCTCGCCAACCACCACTTCGATGTCCAGCCCCGAGCGCTGCTGGAGCGCCCGGCGGGTGACGGTGACGATCTCCACGCTGAGCCCCGGGTGGTCCCTCCTCAGCCGTGCCACCGCCGGAGCGGCGATGTACGCGCTGAAGCCGTCGGTCGCCGTCATGCGTACGACGCCGGTGATCGGGTCAGGCGCGCGGCCGGACGGTCCCAGCGTACTCACCGCAGTCTCCACCTGCTCCGCCACCAGCACGGCCTGGGCGCCGAGCTCGGTCAGCTCCCAGCCCCCGGAGGCACGGGCCAGGACGCGGCCGCCCAGCGCCTTTTCCAGTGCGGCGATCCGGCGTGAAACGGTGGTGTGGTTCAGGCCCAGGACCTGGGCGGCTGTGGTGAATTTAGCCGAGCGGGAGACGGCGAGCAGCACCAGCAGGTCGTCCGGGTTGGCATCCATATGTGCAATTTTGCACGAATCCAGTGCCTCATTGGTCATTGAACCGCGCTACTTCTGCAGGAATACTCGGGTGAATTGGAAGTGCTGCACGTGTTCGAAGTGAATGGCTTGCGGCACGTGTCAACGTGGACACTTGGAGGAGCAGACTGTGGACGCACAAGGTCCGGACGTGGAAAAGAACCTGAACGGCCGCAAGGCCCTGGTCACCGGTGGTGCCAGCGGCATCGGCGCGGCGTGCGTCCGGGAACTGGCCGCCAGGGGAGCCAAGGTGGTGGTGGCCGACGTCGACGAAGCCGGCGCCGCGGCTCTCGCCGATGAGGTGGGCGGCACGTCCTGGGCCGTCGACCTCCTGGACGTCGAGGCGCTGGCCGCCCTGAGCCTGGACTGCGACATCCTGGTGAACAACGCGGGCATTCAGCGCATCAGCCCCATCGAGGAGTTCGATCCCGTCGCGTTCCGGCGGATCCTGGCGCTCATGCTCGAGGCACCCTTCCTGCTGATCCGCGCCGCGCTGCCGCACATGTACGCCAACGGCTTCGGGCGCATCATCAACCTGTCATCGGTGCACGGCCTCCGGGCGTCCCCGTTCAAGAGCGCCTACGTCTCGGCGAAACACGGCCTTGAGGGGCTGAGCAAGGTGACGGCGCTTGAGGGCGGCGAGCACGGCGTCACATCCAACTGCGTCAATCCCGGCTATGTCCGGACGCCGCTGGTGGAGAAGCAGGTGGCGGACCAGGCGCGTGTCCACGGGATTCCGGAGTCGGAGGTCCTGGCGAAGGTGATGCTGACCGAGTCCGCGGTGAAGCGGCTGGTGGAGCCGGAGGAGGTGGCCGCGCTGGTTGCCTGGCTGTCCTCCGACGCCGCCGGAATGGTCACCGGGGCCAGCTACACAATGGACGGAGGCTGGTCGGCCCGCTAGTACCGCGGGTCCCTTCGTGTCAGCTCTTCGAGCCCGTCAGGGCCAGGGTGCCGCCGAGGCCGATCATCATCACCCCGCCGGTAGTCGTGACAGCTGCCACCCGGCGGGGTGAGCGGGCAAACCACTGCCGGGCGGTTCCCGCGGCGAGTGCCCAGACGCTGTCCGAGACCAGTGCGATGGCCAGGAAGGTGGCACCAAGCAGGGCCAGTTGCGCCGGGATGGCGCCGGCGGAGTGGTCCACGAACTGGGGGAGGACCGCCACGAAGAACACCACGGACTTTGGATTCGTGGCGCCGACAATGAAGCCTTCGCGCAGAATCCGCCGGGTGGTCGCGGGCCGGGACGGATCGGGGCCTGCATGGCCGCCACGGCGGTGCAGCACCGCCTGGATTCCCAGATAAACGAGGTAGGCCGCGCCGGCAAACTTCACCACGGTGAACAGCAGCACCGACTCGGCCAGCACCACGCCGAGTCCCAGGGCCACACCTGCGATCTGCACGAGTTCCCCGGCAGCATTGCCGAGGACGCTGAGCAGGCCACCCCGCCGCCCCAGCGCCAGCGACCGTCCGATGACGAACAGGACGCTTGGGCCGGGGACGGCGATCAGCAGTGCGGAGACCAGGGCAAAGGCCAGCAGATTCTGCAGCGGGAGCATGCCTGATCGTAACGCCGGTGGCCGCCGGCCAGCCAGAGTCTGTGACTCAATCCGCGGCAGCGCCCGAAGGGCTTTCCGCAGCCGGGTTGCCTGAGGCCCGGATGTACTCCTCCACGGCCGACTCCGGCACGCGGTAGGACTTGCCGAACCGGTCCGCCGCCAGCGTCCCGGCCCGGACCATCCGGTAAACGGTCATTTTCGAGAGGCGCAAGGCCGCGGCGACCTCGGCAATCGTGAGGTACGAGGCAGGCAGGTTGGCGATGGACATGGGATCGGCTCCTGTTGGTGGTCGGCTGGACTGGCGGGATGACCCGCCTAGTCCGGCCGCCTCAGTTGCCGGTGGTCGTAGAAGTACACCCGGTCCGAGGAACGGATCCCGATCGACCGGCCGTTCTTGACCACCACGGTGCCCTCACGCCTGCCGTTGAAGGGATCGTCGCCCACCAGGACGTCACCGACTTTGTAGGGAACGGCGGCCGTGCGGGCCCGCCGCAGGGTCTGGGCCAGAATGCCGGGTAACCGCCCGGACTGAGCAGTTTGTGCCGGCGCCCCGGCTTGGATTTCCAACATGAGGACCACTCCTTCGCAGTGTGACCAATCGTCGAATCACTGGCGGCGCGGGTCCGGTTCACGATCGGGGGTCAGAACCCCAGCCGGCTGGCACCGTGTAGTCCACTGTAGGAAGGAATCACATGCGTCACACGAGTAACATCTACCTCATTTATCACACCAGGCACTCGTGTAACAGATGCCAAGTACCTGTCTTGTTCCATTCTTACTACTTGTTTTTGCCCATTCCAGCCTGGCGCGCCATTTTCGCCGGAATCCTACTCAGTTTTGGCCACCACCGGCAGCGCTGAGGTCTCGTCCTCAAGGTGGGCCCGCCGTCGTCCGCTGCCTTTGACCCAGAGCCGGTAGGCGACCACCAGCAGTCCCAGCCACACGGCCCCCACATAGAGCGCCACGCGGGTGTCCTCGAAGAAGCCAAGCACCGCGATCACCAGGCCCATGAAGCCGATGGTGAGGACGGACGCGGCAGGCCACCACGGGGAGGGGAATTCCGACGCCGGCAGGCCGTTCCGCGCGATCTCGCGTTTCATCGCCACATGGGAGGCAAGAATCATGACCCACACCCAGACCGTGGCAAATGTTGCGATCGAGGCGATGAGCAGGAAGACATCTTCGGGGATGACCGCGTTCAGCACCACTCCCACGAGCAGGATTCCGGCCATCATCACCACCGTCATCCACGGCACCCCATGCCGCGATACACGTCCGAAGCTCTGCGGTGCGTGCCCCTGCTTGGCCAGGCCGAAGAGGATCCGTCCGGCGCCGAAGATGTCGCTGTTGATGGCCGAGAGCGCGGCGGTGATCACCACGGCGTTGAGGATGTGGGGCGCGGCGGGGATGCCCAGGCCGCTGAAGATCTGGACGAACGGGCTGCCGTTGCTGCCGATCCCGTTCCATGGGAAGAGACTCATGAGCACTCCGAGGGTGAGCACGTAGAAGAGCAGGACCCGGACCGGCACTGTGTTGACGGCCTTGGGGATCACCTTCTTGGGGTCGGCTGCCTCGCCGGCGGTGATGCCGATGGTTTCAATGCCGCCGAAGGCGAACATGACCACCGCGAACGAGGCCAAAAGCCCTTCGAAGCCGTTGGGAAACAGGCCGCCGTGTTCCACCAGGTTGCCCAGGCCCGGGGCGGCCGAGGCGTCGCCGTTCTGGAAGCCGAACGCCAGGATGGCTGCGCCGCCGGCGATCATGGCAATGATGGCTGAGACCTTGACCAGCGTGAACCAGAATTCGAGTTCGCCGAACACCTTGACGCTCAGCAGGTTCAGCGCCGCGAGGAGGAAGATGATGGCCAGGATCCAGACCCAACGTTCCACGGCCGGGAACCAGAAGCCCATATAGATGCTGAACGCGGTGACGTCGGCGATGGCGACGATCGCCATTTCGAAGACGTAGGTCCAGCCTGTGACGAAGCCTGCCAGCGGGCCAAGGTAGCGGCTCGCGTACTGCCCGAAGGACCCCGAGACCGGGTGCCGCACGGCCATTTCCCCCAGGGCGCGCATCACCATGAACACGGCGGCGCCGCCGATCATGTAGGCGAACAGCACGGCCGGGCCGGCTTTCTGGATGGCCGAGGCGGAGCCGTAGAACAGTCCGGTGCCGATGGCGGACCCCAGCGCCATGAAGCGGATGTGGCGGACGTTCAGGCCGCGGTTCAGGACGCCTTCGACGGCGCTTCCGACGGCGGCGCGTGCGGTTCCGGCGGCGGAGGTGCTTTCGGCAGAGGTGCCTGCCCCGCTTTCCGGTGCCAGTTCATCAGTTGTTTGGGCTTGTTGCATGCCACATACCTTCTCGTCATTGGGGAGGGGATCGCTATCCAGCAGACCATGCCGGAGGCGGCTGTGATGAGACTCACGGGCTGTTGCTGTCTTTGATTTCAGACTGTGGGGCATCAGGCAGGGCGCGTCGCAGCTGCGCGCACGGACAGTTGTGCCCCCGGCATGCCTGAACCGCCGCAGAACAGCCACCCTCGAGGTCGTGTTCCCACAGGGGCTTGTTCCACTGGATGAGGTTCTCGCCGCCCCAGATGTCATTCACCAGGATGTCCAGCCGGCCATGCTCGCCGTCGATGCGGCGGACCAGCGCGTCCACCTCCGTGGCGTGGAGGTGGTCCACGGCAACTGCGACGCCGGTCCCGCCGGCCGCGCTCACCATGGCCGCAGTCTCATCGATGGTTTCCGGGCGGCGATAGTCGGAGGTCCGGCCGTTGGTGGTGCGCCCGGTGCAGTAGACCAGCGCGCCGGCCTCACCCAGGGCCACGGCCGTTCCGCGTCCTGCGCCCCGCGTGGCCCCGGCGACCAGGGCTACCTTGCCTTTCAGCGGAAATTCCATGCGCAAACGCTACCGCCGTGCGGCGGAAAGCGGGATTATCGCCATAAGCGGCCAATGTCCGGTACCCCAGACAGATGCGGGTGCCAGGGCCAGCAGGGGACGCCGGAACTAGCGCAAGCTTAAGTACGGGATACCGGACACCGATCCGGCGAGATCCGAAAACACAGTCACCAACGAGGCCTGGAGGGCACATGGCAGGCACCATGACCGCAGCGGCGGCAAGGCGGCCGGAACCAGCGGCCAAAGCGAAAGTCCCGGCGGCCGAAAACACCCTGCGGATCCTCAAACTGTTGGCTTCCAGGCGGGGGCCGATGGCGGCGTCGAACATTGCCACGGCGCTGGGGCTGCCGCGCTCAAGTGTCTACCACCTCCTGGGCGTGATGGAGGCGAACGGCTTTGTCCTGCACCTGCATGAGGAGCAGCGCTACGGACTGGGCATCAGCGCCTTCGAGCTCAGTTCCGCTTATTCGAGGCAGGAGCCGCTGTCCCGGCTCGGGCGGCCGATGCTGGCATCCCTCGTGGACGTCCTTGGCGAAAGCGCGCACCTGGCAGTCCTGCACGGCCGGGACGTGCTGTACATCGTGGAGGAGCGGGCCAAGAACCGGCCGTCCCTGGTGACCGACGTCGGTGTCCGGCTGCCGAGCCACCTCACCGCCAGCGGCCGCGCCATCCTTGCCGCGCTGCCGAAATCCCAGGTCCGCGCCCTGTATCCGAACGCCGCCGCCTTCACGGCAAGGCACGAGGTGGAGGGCGCCATCATGAAGTACTCGGCGCTGTCCTCGCACCTGGACCAGGTGCGGCAGCGCGGCTACGCCACGGAACACGGCGAGGTGACACCGGGCTTTGGCTCCATCGCCGCCGCTGTCACGGATCACCTGGGATGGCCGACGGCGGCCGTCGCCGTCACGTTCCTGGAGGACAAACTGCCCGAGGACCAGTGGCCGGTGCTCGCCGCCCGGGTGCAAAAGGTCGCCGACGAGCTCTCGGTGCGCATCCACGGCCGCCCGGCCAAGTAGCCGCCGCCCGGTGCATTCAGGGTGGCCGGGCACGTCTGGGATACCGGACAGCACCCGCTGGAAACCCCTGTCTGACCCGGCCTGGAGGGGCTTTAGTTGATACAGAAGCACTTCCCGCTCAACCAAAAACCCCTCAACACGCAACAACGGTCCACCACATTTCCGCAACACGAAGGAGCCACCATGGCACCCGCCGATTTCACCACCGGTGCCCGCCCGGTCAAAGCAGCCCGCGGCACCGAGCTCACCGCCAAGTCCTGGCAGACCGAGGCGCCCCTGCGCATGCTGATGAACAACCTCGACCCCGAGGTTGCCGAGCGCCCCGATGACCTGGTGGTCTACGGTGGCACCGGCCGCGCCGTCCGCAGCTGGGCCGCGTTCGACGCCATCACCCGCACTCTGGAAACCATGGAAAAGGACGAGACCCTCCTGGTCCAGTCCGGCAAGCCGGTCGGCGTCTTCCGCACCCACGAATGGGCCCCGCGCGTCCTGCTGGCCAACTCCAACCTCGTGGGCGACTGGGCGAACTGGCCCGAGTTCCGCCGGCTCGAGGCCGAGGGCCTGATGATGTACGGCCAGATGACCGCCGGGTCCTGGATCTACATCGGCACCCAGGGCATCCTGCAGGGCACCTTCGAAACCTTCGCCGCCGTCGGAAATAAGCTGACGGCCGCCAGGCAAGATGCTGTCCGCCAACCGGCTCCTGCCGCTGAAGGCTCCACCGAGGGCCCGCTGGCCGGCACCCTGACGCTGACCGGCGGCTGCGGCGGCATGGGCGGCGCCCAGCCGCTCGCCGTCACCCTGAACGACGGCGCCTGCCTGATTGTCGACGTCGACGAGTCCCGCCTGCGCCGCCGCGCCGGCAAGCGCTACCTGGACGAGGTCGAGACCGACCTGGACACCGCCGTTGCCAAGGTCCAGAAGGCCAAGGAAGAGCGCCGCGGCTGGTCCGTGGGCTACGTGGGCAACGCAGCCGAGGTCTTCCCCGAGCTGCTCCGCCGCCACACGGCCGGCGAGCTGACCATCGACGTCGTCACCGACCAGACCTCCGCCCACGACCCCCTGAGCTACCTGCCCGAGGGCATCTCGGTGGACGAATGGCACCGCGAGGCAGAAGCCGACCCCGAAGGCTTCACCAAGAAGGCCCAGGCTTCCATGGCCAAGCACGTCCAGGCCATGGTCGAATTCCAGGACGCCGGCGCCGAGGTCTTCGACTACGGCAACTCCATCCGCGATGAAGCCCGCAAGGGCGGCTACAGCCGGGCCTTCGAGTTCCCCGGCTTCGTTCCGGCCTACATCCGCCCGCTGTTCTGCGAGGGCCTCGGCCCGTTCCGCTGGGTCGCACTGTCCGGCGACCCGGAAGACATCCGCGTCACCGACGAAGCCATCAAGGAGCTGTTCCCGGAGAACAAGCACCTGCACAAGTGGATCGACGCCGCCCAGGAGCGCGTCGAGTTCGAAGGCCTGCCGGCCCGCATCTGCTGGCTGGGCTACGGCGAACGTGCCAAGGCCGGCCTGCTCTTCAACCAGCTCGTCAAGGAAGGCAAGGTCAAGGCCCCCATCGTGATCGGCCGCGACCACCTGGACTCCGGCTCCGTCGCCTCCCCGTACCGCGAGACCGAGGCCATGGCCGACGGCTCCGACGCCATCGCCGACTGGCCGCTGCTCAACGCCCTGATCAACACCTCATCCGGCGCCACCTGGGTCTCGATCCACCACGGCGGCGGAGTGGGCATCGGCCGTTCCATCCACGCCGGCCAGGTCTCCGTCGCCGACGGCACCGACCTCGCTGCCGAGAAGCTCGAGCGGCTCCTCACCAACGACCCCGGCATGGGCGTCATCCGCCACGTCGACGCCGGCTACGACCGCGCCGTCGACGTCGCCAAGGAACGCGGCGTCCGCATCCCCATGAACGAAGGAACCACAAAGTGACCACGATTACCCACGAACCGCTCACCGTTACCCTCGGTGCCAGCGGTGTCACGCCCGAGGACGTCGTCGCCGTCGCACGCTACGACGCCAAGGTGACCATCTCCCAGGAAGCCCTGGACACCGTCGCCAAAGTCCGTGCGCACATCGACGAACTGGCCCACAGTGACGTGCCCGCCTACGGCATCTCCACCGGCTTTGGCGCGCTGGCCAACCGCCACATTCCCGGCGAGCTGCGCACCCAGCTGCAGAAGTCGCTGATCCGCAGCCACGCCGCCGGGATGGGGCCAGCGGTGGAACGCGAGGTTGTCCGCGGCATCATGTTCCTGCGCGCCAAGACCCTCGCCTCCGGCCGCACCGGCGTCCGCCCCGTAGTCCTGCAAACCATGGTGGACGTGCTCAACGCCGGCATCACCCCAGTGGTCCGGGAATTCGGTTCGCTGGGCTGCTCCGGCGACCTCGCGCCGCTGTCGCACTGCGCCCTGGTCCTCATGGGCGAAGGCGAAGCCACCGGCCCCGACGGCGAGCTCTACGGCGGCGCCGGCCAGGGGACAGTCGCCGAACTCCTCGCCGCGCACGGCATCGAGCCCGTGACCCTGGCCGAGAAGGAAGGGCTGGCACTGGTCAACGGCACCGAGGGCATGCTGGGCATGCTCCTCATGGCCATTGCAGACCTGCGGCAACTGCTTACGACGGCGGACATCACCGCTGCGCTCAGCGTGGAGGCGCTGCTCGGCACCGACCAGGTGTTCCTGCCCGAGCTGCACGCCGCACTGCGGCCGCACCCGGGCCAGGCCGCCAGCGCGGACAACATGCTCCGCGTGCTGTCCGACTCGGCGATCGTGGCCTCACACCGTGTGGGCGACTCCCGCGTCCAGGACGCGTACTCACTGCGCTGCGCGCCGCAGGTTGCCGGCGCCGTCCGGGATACCGTGGACCACGCCGAACTGGTCGCTTCCCGCGAACTTGCGGCCGCCATCGACAACCCCGTGGTCCTGCCCGACGGCCGGGTCAGCTCCAACGGCAACTTCCACGGCGCCCCGGTGGCGTACGTGCTGGACTACCTGGCGATCGCCGTCGCCGACCTCAGCTCCATCGCCGAACGGCGGACGGACCGCATGCTGGACCCGGCCCGGTCCCATGGCCTGCCGGCGTTCCTGGCCGCTGACCCGGGCGTGGACTCGGGCCTGATGATCGCCCAGTACACGCAGGCCGGGCTTGTCTCGGACAACAAGCGGCTTGCGGTCCCGGCGTCCGTCGACTCCATCCCGAGCTCCGCCATGCAGGAGGACCACGTGTCCATGGGCTGGCACGCGGCCCGCAAGCTCCGGAAGGCCGTGGAGAACCTGCGCCGCGTGCTCGCGATCGAACTCGTGACATCGGCACGGGCGATTGACCTGCGCACGCAGCTTTCCGGCGGTGAGCTGACACCCGGCCCCGCAGGCGCGGCCGTGCTCGAAGCGCTGCGGACCGTCGTCGGCGGTCCCGGCACGGACAGGTTCCTCTCACCCGAGCTTGAAGCGGCCGACCGGTTCGTAGCTTCCGGCGCGGTGCGGACGGCAGCCGAATCCGCCGTCGGAAACCTCGCCTGAGGGTGAACAATCTGCACCGCCGGCAAGTAATTGCCGGCGGTGCCGAAATACTCTGCAATGCGCCGGAAAGAGGCCTGCGAGTGTAGTAGAACTAAAGGTGTAGTGAAAGTCACATCAAAGAGGCTGTGGCGTAAGAACATCCACAAAGGGGTAGAAGTTCAAATGAAAGCACGCGGGGCAGTCCTGTCCAGACGTATCGCACACGCAGCAACGGTTTCCGACTGGGGATCGCTGCATGTGGGCGAGCGGGTTGAGATCATCAAGCATGCGCACGTTATTGCTGCAGGCGAGGTGGAGGAAGTCTCACGGAGCGGAAACGTGTTGTGGCTCGTCTCCGGCGGAGCGCATGAGTCCCAGCTCTTCATGAAGTCCGATGGCGTGCAGGTGCGCCGGACGTAGCCCGGCTGGCTCAAGCAGCGCGGAAGAGCGTGAAATAAAAAGCCCCCGACCTTGGATCATCCGGCCTGACGGCCGGCATGAGTCCAGGATCGGGGGCTTTTTCGCGTGTTAGGCCGCGATGTCCTCGTGTGTTTCACCGAAGGGAACAGACTCGTCGAGGGCCACCGTGTAACGGCCTGGCTTAAGGCGCGTGACCTTGATGCCGCAGGTGCCCTCAAGGGCAGCCGTGGCGATCAGCGTCTCCACGGCGTTTTCCAGACCGTCATGGACCTGGTCGGCGCTGGTGAATGCCAGGTCGATGGACCGGGCATCCGCGGAGCGAGTCGCGCTCGTAGGAGCGGTTGGGCGCTCCATGGTTGCTGTGCTCATGTACTGACTTTCTGTGTTTCTTGCCGGGGGGAGTAGCCCATTCTACCGGGAACGGGTGCAAAGGTCAGACGACTGGCATTTGCCGCCGTTTATGACTGGTTCCTCGAGCGGCGGTACCCGGCGTCCGCCTGCCCTCCCCGACGCGCGGCCAGGCCGATAGTGTTGGTCAGGTCCGGAAGGCCAACGTGGAGGCTACCGTGTTTGAAGCTGCCAGCATCCTGTTCGCCGCGGCGGGGGTGGCCGTGTTTGTTGCCGCCATTCTGCCCAAAGCACTCCGGAACGTGCCCGTTTCAATGCCGATGGTGTTCCTTGGTGCCGGGGCCGCCGCCTTCGGCCTGCTCAGGGATCTTCCCGACCCCAGCCCCCTCACCTACCCGGACCTGACGCTGCACCTGACCGAGGTCTGCGTGATCGTCTCCCTGATGGGTGCCGGGCTGGCGCTGGACCGTTCGGTCGGCCGGCGGAGCTGGGCCACCACGTGGCGGATGCTCTGCATTGCCATGCCGCTGTGCATACTTGGCCTCACGCTCCTGGGCCTGTGGCTGCTGGGACTGGGACTCGCCGCCGCTCTCCTTGTGGCCGCCGCCCTGGCACCGACGGATCCGGTCCTCGCCTCCGAAGTGCAGGTCGGCGAACCGGCCGACGAGGAGGAGGGCACCGACCAGGAGGACGAGGTCAGGTTCGCCCTGACCTCGGAGGCGGGGCTGAATGACGGGCTGGCCTTTCCCTTTGTGTACCTGGCCATTGCCATGAGCCTCGTGGGGACGGCGCCGTCGGCCTGGTTTCCGGAGTGGTTCGGCGTGGACGTCCTGTGGCGCATCGGAATGGGCGTGCTGCTGGGCTACGGCACGGGCAAGGCGCTCGCCCGGCTCTTCTTCTCCGCCCGGCACGACAGCATCCGGCTGTCCAACCATTCCGAAGGCTTCGTTGCGCTGGCCGCCACCTTCCTGGCCTACGGCTTGACCCAGATGGTCGCAGGCTACGGCTTCGTCGCCGTGTTCGTCTGCGCCGTCACCATCAGGGCGGCCGAGCGCACGCACGGCTACCACCGCATTCTTCACTCCTACGTGGAACAGCTCGAGCGGCTACTGACACTAGTCATCCTGGTCCTCCTGGGCGGAGCGATCGCGCGGGGCCTGCTGGCGGGCATCGGCTGGGCCGAGGTGGGCGTGGCACTGGCGTTCCTGATCCTGGTCCGTCCGCTGTCCGGCTGGCTGGCGCTGGCCCGGGGCAAGACCGGTCCCCGGGAGCGGATCGCGATTTCCTTCTTTGGCATCCGGGGCATCGGGTCGCTGTACTACCTTGCCTACGCGCTGGGGCAGGGCGGCTTCGGGGACCAGGCGGAGCGCCTGTGGAGCATCATCGGGCTCGTCGTGGCGGCGTCTGTGGTGCTGCACGGGGTCACCACAGCGCCGGTCATGAAGCGCCTGGACCGGCTCCGCGAACGCAGGGCGGCGGAGAAATTCGGTGATGAGGGAAAGGCTCCGCACACCCCGGTCTGACCTGCGGAGCAACGAACCATGCCGGGGGCCGCGAGTATTCTGCTTTCCGTCCGTGGTGTGGTGAGCTTGGATCATGGCAGGCAGAAGATTGATACCCCGTACGGCTGTGGCCTTGGCAAAGTTGCTGGGGTTCGTGATTGTCAGCTGCCTGTGCGGAGTCCTCGTAGCCGGGTTCCTGGTGCCCGGGGCTGCCCTTGGCGGCACCTCGGTCAGCAGGTCGATTTCCTACTTCAACAGCCTGCCGACCGAACTCGCGGTGCCCGCGCCGTCGCAGACAACCCGCATGCTGACGGCGGACGGCAAGCTCATCGCCACGTTCTATTCCGAGAACCGGGTCCGGGTGCCCCTGAAGCAGATGTCCCCGTTCATCCGGAAGGCCGTCGTCGCCATCGAGGACAGCCGGTTCTACGAGCACCGCGGGGTGGACACGCAGGGCGTGCTGCGCGCACTGACCAGCAACCTGACCCGCGGCGACCGGCAGGGCGCCTCCACCCTTACCCAGCAGTACGTCACCAACATTGTGAACGAGTCCCTGATTTCCGAAGGCCGTGAGGACCAGGTGGTGCTCAGCGGGCAGAAGACCATGGGGGACAAGCTGCGTGAGATGCGGCTCGCGATGGCCCTGGAGCAGAAGTTCACCAAGGACCAGATCCTCGAGGGCTACCTCAACATTGTCTTCTTCAACCGCAGTGCCTACGGCATCGAGGCGGCGTCCCAGTACTTCTTCAGCGTCCCGGCCAGCAAGTTGACGCTGCCCCAGTCGGCGCTGCTCGCAGGCCTGGTGAACAGCCCCAGCTTCTACGATCCCGTGGCCAACCCTAAGAACTCGCTGAAACGGCGCAACCAGGTCCTCGGCGAAATGCTCAAGCAGAAGATGATCACCAAGAAACAGCACGACGCCGCCGCGGCCTCCGGCGTCGGCGTGAAGGTCAAGCCCTCGCGGCAGGGATGTGCCGCGGCCACCATGGCCCCGTACTTCTGTGACTACGTGACCCACCTCTTCCTCAACAACCCGGCCTACGGTGCGGACACGGAAGCGCGCGAAAAGCGGCTCTTCCGCGGCGGCCTGACCATCAGGACAACCCTGGACAGCCGGCTGCAGGCCAAGGCGCAGGCGCAGGTCAACGCCACCGCCGGTGCCAATCCGGACAAGTGGGGCGCTTCGCTGGTCACGGTGCAGCCGGGCACCGGCAAGGTCCTGGCGATGGCCCAGAACACGGTGTACCTGCCACAGCCCGGGAAGTTCAATACCCAGCTGAACTTCAATGTGGACGCCAAGGACGCGAACGGCAACGACCTCAACGGGGCCGGCGGGTTCCAGCCGGGATCCACCATGAAGCCCTTTACCTTCGCCGAATGGCTGCACCAGGGCAGGACCATGACCACGGTGGTGGACGCCTCGAAGCGCGAGTATCCGCTGGGGTTCCGCTGGCGGTCCTCCTGTGGAAAGGTGGCCGGCGGCTACAGCACCAAGCAGCGCCGGGCGGGGCTCGAAACGGCTGACGACCTCCAGAACGCGTCGGAGGGCTACTACCGCAAGATGCCGGCCGACTACGGGCTCTACAACTCCATCAACACAGCCACCTTTGCCGAAGCCGCACAGCTGGACTTCTGCGGAATCCAGAACATGGTCAACGCCGTCGGGCTGCGCAGCGGGCTGGACGGGACACCGGTCAACATGCACCAGCTGGGCAACCTCCTGGGCGGCACCGGGGTGGCCCCGATGACCATGGCCAGCGCCTTTGCCACCTTCGCCGCCGACGGCCGGTACTGCGTGCCGGTGGCCCTGGCCGGGGTGGCGGACATGGCCGGCAAGAAGCTTCCGGCGCAGGCCCAGGAATGCAGCGACACCGTGGACAAGAACGTGGTCAGGGGAGTGAACAAGGCACTTCAGGACATGCTCAACAAGGGCTCCGGTATTTACATCAACCCCAAGGTGCAGAAAGCCGTGCCCGTGGCGGCCAAGACAGGCACCAACAACAGCAACAGCGCCACCTGGGTCCTGGGCTACACCTCCGGCCTGGCGACCGCGTCGTTCTTCGGGGATGCCCTCGAGGGCCAGCAGCGCCCCGGCCGGAACCTCACCGTCAACGGCAAGCACTACGACCGCATCGACGGCTACATGATCGCGGGCCCGCAGTGGGCGAACTACATGCTCCAGGTGGCGCGGCTCTATCCGGCCGCGGCCTTCCCCAAACCGCCGGCGTCGATCGTCAGCAAGCCTGCGGCGAAGCCGAAGCCGCCCGCCCGGCCAACCCCGAAGCCCACGGCCACGCCCAAGCCCAAGCCCAAACCCAGGGATTAGGGGCGGGACAGGCTGTCCCTAGCCCAGCAGGATACTGACCAGCCGCGCGGCCACCCTGGCGGTCCGGTTGTCGATGTCGAAGGCCGGGTTCAGCTCGGCCACGTCCGCGTGCAGCAGCTTGCCGCTGGCCACCACCTGGCGGCAGACGGCGCTGATCACCGGCAGTGGAACACCGTAGGCCGCCGGGGCGCTGACCCCCGGTGCAACCGCCGCCGGGAGCACGTCCAGGTCGATGGTCAGGTAGAGGACGTCGATCCCGCTGAGGAAATCCGCCACAAAGGCCTCGGCTGCGCCGGGGGTGCACTCCTCGTCCAGCAGATACTTCACCCCCAGCTTTTCGGCGGTGCTGAACAGGGCACGGGTGTTGTTGGGTTCGGAAATTCCGACGACGGCGTAGTTCAGTTCGCGCCCGGCGGCCGCTTCCGCACGGGCCATCTGGAGGAACGGCGTCCCCGAACTGGGCGTTGCTTCGTCCCGGAGGTCGAAATGGGCATCGAGGTTGAGCACGCCCAGCCGCTGGCCGTCGCGGACCGCCCGCGACCCGGCTACGCCGATGTAGCTGGCATACGCGGTTTCGTGGCCGCCGCCGAGCACCATGGTGAGGCGGCCGCCGTCGAGCAGTGCTGCCACGGCGAGGCCCGCGCGGGCCTGGCCGGCTTCCAGTTCGCCGTCTCGGACCACCACGTCGCCGGCGTCGGCGACCAATCTCTCCGAGTGGTAGGCGAGGGGGCCCAGCGCGCTGCGGATGGCCGCCGGGGCAGCCACGGCCCCGGTCCTGCCCTTGTTCCGGCGCACGCCCTCGTCGCTGCAGAAGCCGAGGATAGCGGCGGGGCGCTGTGCGGGCACCGTGGTGTGCGGGGCCTGTGAATCAGTTGCTACCGCCTGCCACCACCGGCGGTGGGCCTCGCCGTCGCCGTCGTAACGGCCCGTCCAGGGGCGGGGCTGAACGTCAACTGAGAGCGTGGGAAAGTCCATGCTTCAAGCTCACCGCACGGACCCGGCGAAAACCAGCAGCGCCGCCGTCGCAATGTCTGGAATACCGGAAAACGCCAGATGGCACGGTGTCCGGGAAGAACACCGTGCCATCTGGTCGAAGGGGGAGAGCGGAACTACATGCCCAGTGCCTGCTCGATCGGGCCGATGGCGAAGAACAGGACGAACGCCGCCGCGACGGCCCACATCAGCGGGTGCACCTCGCGGGTGCGGCCCTGGAAAGTGCGGATCAGGACGTAGGAGATGAAGCCCGCGCCCAGGCCGTTGGCGATCGAGTAGGTGAAGGGCATCAGCGTGAACGTGAGGAAGGCGGGCAGCGCGATGCCCCAGTCCTGCCAGTGGATCTTGCTGATCTGCGCCACCATCATGAAGCCGACCACCACCAGGGCGGGGGCCACGGCCTCGAACGGCACGAGGTTGATCAGCGGGGTGAAGAACATGGCCACCAGGAACAGCAGGCCGGTGACGATCGAGGCCAGTCCGGTCCGCGCGCCCTCGCCGATGCCCGCACCGGATTCGACGTAGATCTGGTTGGAGGACACGGAGGCGCCGCCGCCCACGATGGCGCCGAGGGCGTCCACCTGCAGCACGCGGTCAACGTTGGGGATGTTGCCGTCCTTGTCCACGGTTCCGGCCTCGTTGGCCAGGCCCACCATGGTGCCCATGGCATCGAAGAAGATGCTGAGCAGGATCACGAACGCGAGCAGGGCCGCGGCCACCACGCCCAGGTGCCCGAAGGCGCCGATCGGGTTGGCCTTGCCGATCAGGGACAGATCGGGAGCGGCCCATTCGGTGAACTTGGGGGCCACCAGGGACCAGCCCTGCGGGTTGAAGTTCTTGCCGTCGAAGCTGGGCCCGATGTGCAGCGTGAACTCCAGGATGACGGCCAGAATGGTGGAGGCGACGATGCCGATCAGGATGGCGCCCTTGACGTTGCGGACCAGCAGGGCGATGGTCAGGATCAGTCCGAATACGAACACCAGCGTGGGCCAGCCCAGAAGCTTGCCGTCAAAGCCGAGGCCCACGGGGACGGTGGTCCCGGCGGCATCGGGAACGCGGCGCACGAAGCCGGCGTTCACCAAGCCGATGAGGGCGATGAACAGGCCGATGCCCACCACGATCGCCGTCTTGAGACCGTCCGGCACCGCCCGGAACACTGCGGTCCGGAACCCGGTGAGGACCAGGATCATCATGGTGACGCCGGAGAGGACCACCAGGCCCATCATGTCCGGCCATGTGAGGCCCGGGTTGGTGGCCACTGTCACGGCCACGAAGGCGTTGACGCCGAGGCCGGTGGCCATGGCAAACGGATGCTTGGCCCATGCGCCCATGAGGATGGTCAGGATGCCGGCAACAAAGGCGGTGACGGCAGCAACTGCCTGGAAACCGAGTGTGGCACCGGAGGAGTCGGCGACGGACAGGATCAGGGGGTTCAGCACCACGATGTAGCTCATGGCGAAGAAGGTGGCGAAACCGCCGCGGATCTCGCGGTTGAGGTTGGACCCCCGTTCTGAAATTTTGAAGTACCGGTCAAGTGCAGAGCCCTGCTTGAGCATTAGTCCTCCGGTGAGAGTGTGGGGGTTACTTGAATCCTAGTAGGTTGGCAGGTGCCGTCCCAGCAAATTCGCCTACTCTGTAAGGAAGTCAACACTAGGAGTAGTCCGCCCATGCGTTTTCCCCGCCAGTTGCTGTCCGCCGTCCTTGGCGCGCTTGCGTCCGTTTGCCTGCTTCTTGCTGCGGGGCTCGTGACGGCAGGGCCGGCTTCTGCGCACGATGTCGCCGAGGGCAGCAGCCCGGCCGACGGCGCCACCGTGGCAACGGCTCCCGCCAGGGTCTCGATCACCTTCAACAACACTCCGCTGGGGCTCGGTTCCGAGGTCAGGGTGACGGATGCCTCCGGAACCGACTGGGCCGACGGCAAGGTGGAGATCGTGGACAACGTCGCCTCGCAAAAGCTGCGGGAGGGTGCGCCTGCCGGGAAGTACACGGTGGTGTGGCGCGTGGTGAGCTCGGACTCCCATCCGATTGAGGGCACGTTCGCCTTCACCGCCACGGCCGCTGCCGCAGGTGCGGCCACGGCGCCGGTCCCGAGCGTCGGCACGCCGCAGCCGGGGCAGACCCAGGCCACCGGCACAGCCCCGCACTCCGCGGAGCCCTTCCCATGGAGCATCGTGATCTTTGCCGCCGTGGCTCTCGGCCTGCTCGTCACCCTGGGCGTGCTGGCCCGCCGGAGGCTCGGCGTCAGTGACAATGACGACGCCGGGAACTAACTAGCCACCTGCCCGCCCCGCCCTGTGCAGTAGCGCGAGCGAACCACAGGGGACAAGAAAGCCCGACGGCGATCATCGCCGTCGGGCTTTGCCTCAGACTGCTGCGGCGGGGAGCGTCGGGAAGCTTCCGGTGAGCACCGACGGCACGCTGTCCGGGTAGACCTTCGCCGAAATGGCCTGGCCCACCACCTTTGCCTGGCGCAGCACTTCCTTGGGCGTTGGCGTGATGAGCTCACCCACGCCCACCAGGTAGATGCCGATGGCGCGCATGGTGGCCACCAGGTTGGTGCCAATGGAGATGCCGAGGTCCGTCAGCATGCGCCGCAGCTGGCTGTGGGCGCAGCGGGTGAGCACAATGTGGTCGGCCAGGAGCACGCCGTCCGGAGTATGCACGGCCCAGCGGTGCAGGGAGGCCTCCGCCGCCGGGCCCATCTTGTCGAGCAACACGGCAGACGTGTCGTTGCGGATGTCCAGCTGATGGCTCGACGCGTAGTTGCGCAGGTGCCGGAGGATTTCGTTCCGCTCCTGGACCGATGCCGCCTCGTCGCACCGCTGCGGCGCGGACTTCTGGAACGGCTGGCTGCTGCCGGGGGATGCAAGCCGGCTGACGATGATTGAATCGACGCCCCGGCGCCGGAGTTCGGTGGCGATGGCCAAACCGGGAAGTCCGGTACCGATGACCACAGTGGTGGTCCGTTCTGCGCCGCTGAGACCAGGCATGCTTGACACTACAACTTCCTCCTCGAGAATTTCGAAGCGCAGGGCATCATCGCCGTGCACCGTCCACTGCCCCAGCAAGCAGACACAAGACATCCCCGGACGTGCTGTGGAGCACAATCCGGATCGATGGTGCCTCGACATTACAGAATTTTTTGGTCGCTGGATACCCCTCCCGAAACTTTGGTTTGCAGGGCTTTGCATGGCGTCATCCGGCCGCCAAAAACAGCCTTTCGAAAGGCCCCGCAGAGCCGCGTTGGGCCTGCTTGCTAAGAGATCGCCGACCGAGAATTATTGGATTTAAGCGCAGGCGGTACGAAACCGGGAACCGGACGGCCTGCCGGTTACGGTTAGCAAGGCTGCTTCTGGCAGACTAGCCGCATCATCAGGCAGTATCGCGAGGAGGCGGACGGAATGGACGCACACGAATTGCATCCCGACCCGGCAAGGGATGGCGGTGCCCGGCACGCGAGACCCGAAGGAATCGTCGTTGGCGTCGATGGTTCGGACCACGGCCAGTGCGCCCTCGTATGGGCGGCCCGCGAAGCCGAACGCCGCCGTCGTCCCCTCCATATAGTCACCGCCTACTCGGTGCCCATCTTTGCCGCCTCCGGCCTCGACGGCGGCTATGCCACCGTGGACGACTCGGTGATCCGCGAGGGCGCCGAGGCCATCCTGCAGCATGCCGTGGACAAGGTGGCCGGCTATAACATCGACGTCAGCGCTTCGGTTGAGAACGGAGACGCATCAGGGGTGCTGCTCGACCTCTCCGAGACCGCCGAGCTGCTGGTCTTCGGGACGCGGGGGCGGGGAGGGTTCGTAGGGCGGCTCCTCGGTTCCGTAAGCAGCGCGCTTCCGGCCCATGCCAAATGCCCAACGGTGACGGTTCCCCTGATCTGCTCCGACCGGCTGGGCGAGACCACCCAGGACAAACACATCCGGGCGGAGCAGGCCAAGGCCGGCCACGGTGCCGTGGAAAAGACAGTGGTGGTGGGCGTGGACGGGTCCGAGCAGGCCCGCGTCGCCGTCCTGGAAGCCGCAGAGCAGGCCGAACGCCTGGGTGCGCCGCTGCGCGTGATCTGCGCTGTGCCGCAGTACAGCGGATCCCTTGCGTGGGTTCCTGCCCCGCTGGACCGGGAGGCGCTGTTCGCTGACATCCAGGTCCAGCTGAAGGCCGGGGTGGCCTGGCTGCAGAGCCACTTCCCGCGGCTGGCCATTGAGACCCGGCTGCTGGACGGTTCGCCCGTGGATGTTCTGGTGGAGGCCAGCCGGCACGTTGAGCTGATAGTGGTGGGAACCCGCGGCCGCGGCGGCTTTACCGGCATGCTCCTGGGTTCGACGTCGGACGGCGTCCTCCACCATGCCAAGAGCCCGGTGATGGTGGTTCCGGACCGGGAAGACCCCCGGCTGGCCGACCGCGCCAGCTTCGGACCCATGCTCGGCGCTTCGTAGCGCATGAGCGGGCTGGTGCTCGGCCTCGGGGACCTCAGCGCCTCCATGCTTCCGCAGGTTGGCGGAAAAGCCGCCAACCTCGGCGAGCTGCTTGCGGCAGGCCTCCCCGTACCCGACGGATTCTGCCTGACCACCGACGCCTACGTCCAGGCAGTGGAGCCGTTGGGCCTCGCAGAGGTGCACAGCGCCCTCCAGGACACCCCGGCTGATGACCTGGAGGCCCTCGCAGCCCTGGCCGCCACAGCCCGCAGCCTGATTACCTCGGCAGAATTGCCGACGGCGATCGCCGGGGAAGTGCTGACGGCCTACCGGGCAATGGACGGCGTTCCCGTCGCGGTAAGGTCCTCGGCCACGGCCGAGGACCTTCCCTTCGCCAGCTTTGCCGGCCAGCAGGACACGTACCTGAACGTCATCGACGCCGTGGCACTGCTGGACGCCGTCCGCAAGTGCTGGGCGTCGCTGTGGACTGACCGGGCAGTGGCGTACCGCGCCAGCCGCAACATCGACCCCGCAACCGTTGCCCTCGCCGTCGTCGTCCAGCGGATGGTGGACGCCGAGGCGGCGGGCGTGATGTTCACAGCAAACCCGGTCACCGGCAGGCGCCGGGAGACCGTGATCGACGCGAGCCCGGGGCTCGGCGAGGCCGTGGTGTCCGGCGCGGTCAACCCGGACCATTTCGTGGTGGACACCGCATCCGGCGCCATCCTGCAGCGCCGCCTCGGGGACAAGCGGACAGCTGTCCGGCCGTTGCCCGGGGGCGGCACCGAATACGTCGACCAGGGTGCCCACGCAGGCCAGGGTGCACTGGCCGAGCCGTGCCTGACCGACCCGCAGATCCGCGAACTCGCCGTGCTGGGGAGCAAAGCAGAGGCGCACTACGGCGCCCCGCAGGACACGGAGTGGGCGCTCGACGGCGGCGGAAAGCTCTGGCTGACCCAGTCCCGGCCGATCACCACGCTGTTCCCCGTGCCGTCGAAGGCCCGGCCACGGCGCGGCCCTGGGGAGGAGCTGCGCGTCTACCTGTGCTTCAGCCTCGCCCAGGGCCTCACCCGGCCGCTGACCCCGATGGGGCTTGCCGCCCTGCGGCAACTCGGCTCCTCCGTTGCTGCCGCCGCCGGTTTTGACGTCCCGGACCACCGCGGCGGGCCGCCGCCCTATGTCGAAGCCGGGCAGCGCATCTTTGTCGACCTGACGGCCGCAGCGCGGAGCACCGTGGGCCGCCGGGTCATCCCCAGCGTCTTTGACATCATGGAGGCACGCTCCGCAAAGGTTCTCCGCAGCGTTTTCGATGACCCGCGCCTCTCCATCACCCGCCGCACGCCCTGGGCCCTGCTCAAGCACGTGGTTCCCATCGCTGCCCGGTTCCGAGTGCCGGAAGCAGCACTCCGGGCGCTGGTCCGACCGGAGGCGGCGCTCAAACGCCTCAACCGCTTCACCACTGAGTTCAACGCGACGCTGGAGCTGCCCCAAGGTGCAACACCCCGCGCGCGGCTTGACCACGCCGAGGGGATACTCTCGCGGCTGTTCCCCAACCTTCCGAACGTACTCCCGCTGGCCGGCCTCGGTTTCGCCATGCTGGGCCTCGCCGGAAAACTGCTGGGCGCCGGCAAGCTCTTTGGCGCGGGCAGGGAAAGCGCCAATGGGGACAACGCCAAGAATGGCACGGGTCCAGGCAGGAACATCGACCTCCAGCCCGTGCTCCGCGGACTGCCCAACAACGTGACAACCGAGATGGACCTCGAGCTGTGGCGGGTGGCCACCAGGATCAAGTCCGACGCCGAGTCGGTGGCCGTGGTCACCGGACATCCCCCTGCCGTCCTGGCGCAGCGCTTCGCCGCCGGTGAGTTGCCCGCCGCGGCCCAGGACGGTCTGGCCGAATTCCTGGCACGGTACGGGCACCGGGCGGTCGCGGAGATCGACGTCGGCATGCCCCGCTGGCGGGACGATCCCACCCATATTCTTGGTGTCCTGGCCAACTACCTCCGGCTGGAGGACCCGGAACGGGCCCCCGACCGCCAGTTCAGCCAGGCAGCAGCCGAAGCGGAGGCACAGATAGAGAGGCTGGTGGCCGAGGCCGGTACCAGGGGACGCCTCCGCGCCGTGGCCGTCAGGGCGGCGCTGCGGCGGGCGCGGCTCTTCGCCGGGCTGCGCGAACTTCCCAAGTTCCAGATCGTCCTGGCACTGGCCGAAGTCCGCAAGCAGCTGGCCGAAGTGGGCGCGGTCCTGGCAGAGCAGAAACGGATCGCCCGGGCAGAGGACATCTTCTTCCTGGACTTTGCCGAGGCGAACCAGGCGCTGGACGGTGCCGACATGCAGGATCTCGTGGCGCAGCGGCAAGGCGCCTATTACCTGGAACTGGAGCGGCGCCATATTCCGCGCATGCTGCTCTCCGACGGAACGGAGCCCGAAACCCTGCTTACCGGCGACGGCACCGCCACCGGGGCGCTGTCCGGGAGCCCGGCGTCGGCGGGGACAGTGACGGCGTCCGCCCGTGTCATCCTGGATCCCGTTGGCGCCCATCTGGAGCCGGGGGAGATCCTCGTCGCGCCGTCCACCGATCCGGGCTGGACTCCGCTGTTCCTGACGGCGGGAGGCCTGGTGATGGAGATGGGCGGCCCCAACTCCCATGGCGCAGTGGTTGCCCGGGAGTACGGAATCCCGGCCGTCGTGGGCGTCGCTGACGCCACCTTGCTGCTCAGGACAGGCCAGGAAGTGACGGTCGACGGCGGGGCCGGCACCGTGGTGCCGGGCACCTGAGAACCGGGGTGCCGGTGGCTACTGCCGGTCCGGCGCCGGCTTCCCGCGCCTGACGTGCCGGACCACGAGCCAGACCACGAAAATAGCCAGCGCGGCATAGACGGCGTAGTTGAGGTAGCGGGAGTACTGCTCCACCGTCGCGTACCGCCGGCCCAGCAGCACGCCCAGTCCGATCAGCGCCCCGTTCCAGATGGCGCTGCCGGCAATGGTGAAGAGGCTGAAGGTGCCCAGGTGCATCCGTTCGGCACCTGCCGGGAGTGAAATGAGGCTGCGGACACCGGGGAGCAGGCGGCCGAAGAAAACCGCGGCCCTGCCGTGGCGGCGGAACCAGCCCTCGGCGCGCTCGAAGTCCTCCCGGTCCACCAGCGGCAGCTTCGACAGCCACCGGATCGAACGCTCCAGCCCCAGCCTTGCGCCAAGGAAGTACAGGGCAAGCGCACCGAGATACGCCCCCAGCGTACTGGTCACGAAGACCAGGGCCAGGCTGAGGGATCCCTGCCGGGTCAGGAACCCGGCCAGCGGAAGAATCACCTCGCTGGGAATCGGCGGGAACACCGTCTCGAGGAGCGTAAAGAGGCCCACGCCCCATTCCCCGAGCGAATCGATCGACTGGGCGGCGAAGCCCACGATGCCTGTCAGTTCGTCGGCGGGACTGGAGGTGGCACCGGGAATACGCATTGTTGAAGGCTCCTGGAAGCTGGAAGACGGCGTCCCCTCCAGTCTGGCCTACCGGCCGGTATGGCGAAAGCGGACAGGCCGGACAGGGGCTGCCACAGGTGATACTGAGGCGTACCCTGAGGATATGAGCTGCGACGTCGGAGCGGAGTTGACATGACTGCCACCTGGCTGCGGTGGACACCTGCCGTGGCCGTACCTGCTGTTATTGCCGCCGGAGTCCTGGCGGGGTCCCTGCCCGCGAGCGCCCGGGATCCGTTGCCGGAGAAGACACCGACCCAGGTGCTGGCGATGATCGGACAACACCAGACGAAGTCCTTCTCCGGCACGGTGGAGCAGTCCTCCGAACTCGGCCTCCCTGATCTTCCACAGGTAGGGCCCACATCGGGCGCAGCCACGGGGTCCCTCGCAGAGCTGCTGACCGGGCCGCACAGCGCCCGGGTCTACGTCGACGGGCCAACCAAGGCGCGCATCCAGGTGATGGACCGGATGGCCGAGCACGACGCCGTCCGCCAGGGCAATGAGCTGTGGCTGTACAACTCCAAGGACAACACGGCCACGCACGTCACGCTCCCCGCCAGGGCGTCGAAGGAATCCCGCAGCCACGACATGCCGGCCGGTGTTGCCACGCCGGAGGAACTGGCCGCGAAGATGCTTGAAAAGGTGGACAGCAGCACCGAGGTGACCGTGGCCGACGACACCGAGGTGGCGGGCCGGGCTGCTTACAGTCTGGTCCTCACACCGCGGTCGGACGTGACCCTGGTGGGCTCCGTGGCCGTGGCCGTGGACGGTGAGAACGGCATGCCGCTGAGCGTGGAGGTGCGGGCGCGCGGGCAACAGGAGCCTGCCTTCCGGACCGCATTCTCCAGCCTGACGCTGGGGGCTCCCGACGCGGGCCTGTTCAACTTCTCGCCGCCGCCGGGTGCCTCGGTGAAGGAACTTGCGGTGCCATCCCACAAGACGGGCACGAACCCGGCTGGGAAGGGCATGGCCAACAGGAATCGTATGCACAAGGACCTGGCTGACAAGGACCTGCGCGAGCACGGTCCAACCGTCTCTGGCACCGGCTGGGAACGGATCGTCGGCATCCCGGCCCCGTCCGCGTCCGCCCCGTCGGCTTCCCGGGACTCCGGTAAGCAGTCGGTGGACAAGCTGCTCAATGATCCACTGCTCCGCCAGGCGACGGTGACGGTGCAGGGCGGCCGGGCGATCTCCACATCACTGGTCAATGTCCTGCTGACCGACGACGGCCGGACCTTTGTGGGTGCCGTGCCCCTGGAGCGGCTCCAGGCCGCCGCAGCCGCGACGTGACAGCCGCTGGCCGCGGCCCGGGCTCCGCAACTGACGCACCTGCAATAGAAACTCGGGGGCTGAGCAAGCGCTTCGGCCGGCAGATGGCGGTGAACGGCATCGACCTCACCGTGCCCCGGGGTTCAGTGTTCGGCTTCCTGGGGCCCAACGGTTCCGGCAAGACCACCACCATCCGCATGATGCTCGGCCTCGCGGCCCCCACCGCGGGGGATGTCACGGTCCTGGGGTTCGACATGCCCCGGCAGCTCGATGAGGTCCTGCCCAGGGTCGGCGCGCTGGTGGAGGGGCCGGCCTTCTATCCGTTCCTGTCGGGTGCGGCAAATCTGCACCGCTTGGATGCAGCGGACCGCCACGCCGCGCCGTCCACGCGCCGGGCACGGGTGGCTGAAGCACTGGAGCGCGTGGGGCTTTCGCATGCCGCCGGCAAGAAGGTGCGGGCCTATTCGCTCGGCATGAAGCAGCGGCTGGGAATCGCCAACGCGCTGCTGGCACGGCGCGAATTGCTGGTCCTGGACGAACCCACCAACGGGCTGGACCCGCAGGGCACCCGGGAGGTCCGCCACCTGGTGCGCTCCCTCGCCGCCGACGGGGCCACCGTGTTCGTGTCCAGCCACCTGCTGGCCGAAGTGGAGCAAATCTGCACGCATGCGGCCATCATGAGCGCCGGCCGGCTCGTGGCGCAGGGGCCCCTGGCAGAACTCCGGCAGGCGGGCACCGCACAGCTCCGCCTGGTGACGCCCGACGCCGGCACGGCCTCGGGCGTTTTGGCACGGTTTGGTTTGTCCGCGGTGGTGGGGCATCCGGACGGCGCGGACGCCGTCATCACGTCCAGCCTGCCCGTCGGCGCAGCCCCGGCTGGTGAACCAAGCGCAAACGGAGGCGTGGCACCCGAAGCGATCGTCGCGGCCCTCGTGGCGGACGGTGTGCGGGTCCGCGGGTTCACGGTGGAGCGTGGCAGCCTGGAGGACCGCTTCGTGGCGTTGACGGGGGAAGGGTTCGATGTCGCACAGTGATTCGGTGTCCCACGGTGATTCGGTGCCGCACAGTGATCGGCCGGCGGCGCAGGAGACGGCAGGCGGGCAGCTGCCGGTCCGCAACGCCCCCGCACCGGGTACCAGGCGCCGGCCGTCCAGTGGTCCGCTGCTCGCGTCGGAGCTGAAGCAGCTCTTCCGCCGCCGCAGGACGCAGGCGATGCTCCTGGCACTGGCCGCCATCCCGGTGGTGATTGCCGTCGTCGTGCGTGTTTCTTCAGCTGTGCCGGCGGGGAGGGGGCCGGCCTTCCTGGACCGGATCAGCCAGAACGGGCTGTTCGTGGCCGTGACCGCGATGCTGGTTTCCGTTCCGCTGTTCCTGCCCCTGACCATCGGCGTGGTTGCGGGGGACACCATCGCGGGGGAGGCCGGACTGGGCACTCTGCGGTATCTGCTGGTGGCTCCGGCCGGAAGGGTGCGGCTGCTGCTGATCAAGTATGCCGGGGCAGCCGTGTTCTGTATTTCCGCGCCGCTGGCCGTAGCGCTCGCTGGCGCGGGCATTGGCTGGGCGCTCTTTCCGGTGGGGCCGGTGGCGCTGCTCTCGGGCGACCTCGTGGAGCCGGAGGAAGCGTTGGTCAGGATGCTGCTGATCGCTGCCTACCAGGCCGTGTCCCTTCTGGGGTTGTCGGCCATCGGGCTGTTCCTGTCCACGCTGACGGACGTGCCGGTCGGGGCCATGGCTGCCACCATCGTCCTGTCTGTTGTCTCCCAGGTGCTCGACCAGCTGCCCCAGCTGGAATGGCTGCACCCGTGGCTGTTCACGCACAACTGGTTTGGCTTCGCAGACCTGCTTCGCCAGCCCATCGGATGGGATTCGTTCGGCGACAACGCGCTGCTGCAGGCGGGCTACATCGCAGCCTTCGGCGCCCTCGCTTATGGCAGGTTCGTGAGCAAGGACGTGCTGTCCTAGGGGCTCCCGGGGCTTCCGGGCGGATCAGTGCCGTGCGGCGGCTCAGTACCGTGCAGCGACGGGGTAGAGCTGCATGCCGGCCATCATGCTCAGGTCCGTGACGGTGATGCCCGCCGACGGGTTCAGCGCCTGGACCACCTTGCCGCCGCCCAGGTAGATCGCCACATGGTAGAAACCCGGGGCCGACCCCCAGACCAGGAGATCGCCGGGCTGAGCCTGGGACAGCGGAAGGTGGACGGGTGCCTGGGCGAACTGCTCCGCGGCGGTGCGCGGAAGTTGTTTCCCGATGGCTGCGAAAGCGTTCTGGACCAGGCCCGAGCAATCGAAGCCGTACGCCCCCGTGCCGCCGTACTGGTAAAAGTAAGGGGATCCCACCTTGGCCATGGCCACCGAGATGGCCGCCTGGTTGGAACCGCCGGGAGACGGCGCGGGCTGAACCGGGACGGGCACGGGGGCGGGGGCCGGCTGAACCGGGACAGGTGCCGGGGCGGGTGCTGGTGCCGGCCGTTCGGGGGCCGGCTGCGCGGGGGCCGGGCGGGCGGGCGCCGGAGCCGGGCGCGTCGGGGCCGAAGGGGCCGCGGGGGCGGCGGGAGAAGGATCCGACTGGGCAGGCGTCCGGGCAGGAGCTGAAGCGGCCCGATCCGCCGGCTGCCCGGTTCCGCTGCTTGCAGACCCGTCATTCGCAGCAGCTGCCTTGTCGGCAACTGCATCGTCGGCCGCGGCCTGGGCTGCGGCAGCACGTTCGGCGGCCGCAGTTACGGCGGCGAGGCGGGCCTGCTGGCGCTGGCGCTCCAGGCCGTCCACGCGGGCGGACTCGAGCGCTGTGGTGGTGTGGCGCAGCGTGGCAAGCTGCCCCACGAGGACAGTCCGCTGGGACTTGGCATCCGCCACCGCCTTCACCTGGGCGGCATTGGCCTGGTCCGCCTCTGCTTTGAGGGTCTCGGCCGTTTTTGCGGCGTCGTCGGCCGCTCGGCGGGCGTCGGCGGCTGCGGCCGTGAGTGATTCGGCAGCGGCGGCGGTGGTTTCGGCGTCGGTGAAAGCCCTGCTCCGGCCGGCGGTGAGGGCCTGCAGCGTTGCGGCCTTGGCCAGGACGTCGCCCGTGCCCGTGACCAGGCCGCTGAGCTCCGGATTGAGTCCGCCGTTCCGGTACAGGTCCCCGGCCAACTGCCCCACGGCCTTGCGGCTCCTGGACTGCTCCTTGTCCGCCGCGGCGGCCCTTGCGGTGGCCACGGCGGCAGCGTCCGCCCTCGTGTGCAGCTCCACGAGCGCGTTGCTGTAGGCGTTGTTGGCTTCGAGCGTCCGCGCGAACGTAACCTCCTGGGCCGCGCCGGCGTCGGCCAGGATGCCCTCGATGTCCGCCACCTTTGCCGCGGTCGCTTTTTCACTGGACTTGGCGGCGGCGATGTCCGCAGGGGACGGGATCTCCGGCGATGCGGGAACTGCCAGGGCTGTTGGCACAAGGAATGAAGACGGCGGTGTTACCGCGGGTGCACGGTCAGCGCGTGCGGGTGCTGCAAGGGTTCCCAAGAGGACAACCGCGGTGCACAGGACCGCCGTCGTGCGGCCAGAGCCGGTCAAACCCATTCGTAACCTCGCAAGTCATGGCGGGGCGAACGAAGAGGGAGGCGGCACGAAAGTGCCCCTTTGGAGATGCCCAGCCCTCTGAGGTTAGGTGGCCAATTACCACTTTGGCAACACTGGTCACATCAATAACATAAACAACACCAGTGTCATTTCGCGCGAGATGCGCAGGCGTGTCGTGGGAAACGGTGGCGCAGGGGCGTAACGGGCAGTGGGGGACAGAGCCTGCAGGCTAGTCCCAGCCCAGTTCGTGAAGCCGCTGGTCGTCGATTCCGAAGTGATGGGCGACCTCGTGGATCACCGTTACCGCCACCTCCTCCACCACGTCCTCTCTCGAGGAGCAGATGTCCAGGATCGGCTGGCGGTAGATGGTGATGCGGTCCGGGAGGGAGCCGGCGTCCCACCACGAGTCGCGCTCGGTCAGCGGAACGCCTTCGTACAGTCCCAGAAGCACTGTGTCTGGGTCCTCGCCGGGCTGCGGAACGTAGTCGTCGTCGATGAACACGGCCACGTTGTCCATCGCCCGTGCCACCTCGGCGGGAAGCTGGTCCAGGGCGTCGCTGACGGCGGCTTCGAAGTCGGCCTCGGACATGTCGAAACCCGACGGTTCGCCGGCTCCCTCCGGCATGATCGGGAGGCCGGGCGGCAGGTTTGCGGGCATAGCCAAACTTTAGCGGGATCTCCGCCGGGTCAGCCCTACGCCGAGCAGGCAGATGGCGCCGCCCACGAGTCCCCAGACCGTCGGGATCTCGCTGAGCACCAGCCACGAGATCAGCACCGTGGTGCCGGGCACCAGATACGTGGTGGCAGCGAGTTTGCCGGCGTCGATCAACGAAAGGGCGTAGGCCCACGTGGTGAAGGCGATGGCGGTGGGGAAGATGCCCAGGTAGACCAGGCCAAGGGTGGCGGACAGCGGTGCCGCCTGCAGTTCGTGTCCCAGCTGGCCGGCGAAGGGCAGGCAGCAGACCAGGCCCACCATGATTCCGAGCCACGTTGCCTGCCCCGCCGGAAACTTCCGCAGGACCGGCTTCTGGATGATGACGCTGACGGCGGCGAGTGCAGCAGCGAGGAGGCAAAGCAGCACGCCGGCCACGTCCGCCGTCGAACGCGTCCCCGATCCCAAGGCGATGACCGCGACGCCGCCGAATGCCACCAGGCTGCCGATAATCAGCCAGCGCGGGAAGCCCTCTTTGAGGATGATGCCCGCCATCACGGCCACCAGGATCGGGTTCACGTTAATGAGCAGGGCGCTGGTACCGGCATCGAGCGAATGCTCCGCAGCGTTGAGCGCTACGTTGTACCCGCCGAACCACATGACGCCGTAGGCGAGAATCGGCCACCACTCGCGTCCCCGCGGCAGCGCCCGCAGCTTGGGAAGCATCACCGCGCCAAGCACGACGGCGGCAATCGCCAGCCGCCCCAGGGTCAGGGCGCCGGGGGAGAAGCTTGGGCCGACGGCGCGGATGCCCACGAAGGCGGAGGCCCAGAGCACCACGGTCACCACGACCGCGGCGACGCCCAGCTTGTTGACGCCCTTCCGGGGTTCCTGGGAGGTGTGCGCTTCGGGGGAGTGGGGCTGGAGCGGACTGGTGCCGGCGGTGGATGCCATGATGCCAATCTAGTTCCCTTGCCCGTCCGGTGGCTGGCGGAAATCGGCCATGTCTAGCCAAGAAACTGCCATTCTCGCGGGCCGTGGTTTGCCTGCCGTTTGGCCGGTCTTGGCGCCGATTTTGGATATTCCGGGGATAGGCCCTATAGTTTTAGTCGTCCAGTTCGGAGGAACAGGGAAAGAAACGAAAGGCTTCGGCCCTTTATTTTTGCCCTCGCTCAGCCAAATTGAGTCCAGGCCCCCATCGTCTAGCGGCCTAGGACACCGCCCTTTCACGGCGGCGGCACGGGTTCGAATCCCGTTGGGGGTACGCAAGGAAGTGGTCAAAGCAGGCAAAAAAGTCTGGTAGGCTGGAGTCCTTGAAAAAACGCGGTAGCGATGCTGCGGAAAGCAAGAAATAGCAAGGCCCTGTAGCGCAGTTGGTTAGCGCGCCGCCCTGTCACGGCGGAGGTCGCGGGTTCAAGTCCCGTCAGGGTCGCTTTGATTGCCGGAAGAAATTCCGGTTGTCATGGTGACATGTCACCTAGGCTCTGTAGCTCAGTTGGTAGAGCGTTCGACTGAAAATCGAAAGGTCACCGGATCGACGCCGGTCGGAGCCACCAGCTAAAACCCCGCTGTTCCATCAGGAACAGCGGGGTTTTTTCGTCCCCGGATTTCCCTTCCCTGGACTACGTATCTTCGGCCCGGCCCCCAGCTTCTCTGGCGCCCACTTTTCTGACCCCACTTCCCGGGCCGCCGCGAACCGTCGTGGGGCACTTTGACGGCTTCGGCGTCGTAATTCCGACGGCGGCCGGCGTGTTTCGTGTCATAGTCCCCCGCTTTGGCCGCGCGGATTCCTCGAACCTGCCGGTCCCAGGATGGCCTCGGCGGGAGAGGGGTGTGCCGTCGCGGGGCGCTTTGGGGCTGCCGGCGTCGTAATTCCGACGGCGGCCGGCGTGTTCCGTGTCATAGTGCCCCCTTTTTGTCGGGGCGGGCACCTGGCGGGAGGTGTGATCGAGGCCATTGATGACGCGTTGATGACGGCTCATTTGATTCCAGCCCTCGAGTGTTGCACGCGCGCGCAGACGAAATGTAAGCGCTTGCGCGAATCTGATGCCTCGTGATGGATGACGCCAAAAACCGGGTTGAACTCGGCTGACAACGTTGTCTAGCGTTGAGTGTGGGCCGCGAAATGTATGACATTTCCACTTGCCCACCAGGGGTCCTACCCAAACCCCGTTTCTCCCTCGACACAACGGCGTCCTCGATGACGCATGCCGTGTCATCGGGGTCTCCGGAGTGCCGGGACAAGGGCACTTGCCCGTCTTCCACGAAATAACTCCGCGAGAAGAGCAACAATGCACAAGCACCCCAACACCCGGATGCTGCGGTGGCGTCCCGCCGCCGCAGCTCTGGCGGCAACCGTCGCCGCCACGGCGTTCCTCGCCGTGCCCTCGGCACAGGCAAACGAGCCGTCGGACCCGCCCGCCGCGCAGCAGATGCCGGCTCCCACCCCCGGTTTCCCGCTGCCCACCGACCACAGCCAGAAGGCGTACGACCCGGCAGCGGACTTCACCTCCAAGTGGACCCGTGCCGACGCCAAGCAGATCATGGCGCAGAGCGACTCCACTGTTGCCCCGGGCAAGAACTCCATGAGCCCCGACGTCACCATGCCAGAAATCCCGGAGGATTTCCCTGCAATGAACGACGACGTCTGGGTCTGGGACACCTGGTCCCTGACGGACGAGAACGCCAACCAGATCAGCTACAAGGGCTACGACGTCATCTTCTCCCTGGTTGCTGACCGGCACGCAGGCTATGGCTTCGACCAGCGCCACTGGAACGCCCGGATCGGCTACTTCTTCCGCAAGACCAACGCCGACCCGGCCAAGGACAAGTGGAACTATGGCGGACACCTGTTCCTGGACAACACCTCCATCGGCAACACCGAATGGTCCGGCTCCACCCGCCTGATGCAGGGCAACCAGGTGAACGTGTTCTACACGGCCACCACGTTCCACGACGTTGCGGAGCGCAACGCAGGCGGCGGCGGCATCGCCCCGGACGCGGCCATCGCCAAGGCCCTGGGCAACATCCACGCTGACAAGAACGGCGTGACGTTCGACGGCTTCAAGCACACCAAACTGCTGGAACCGGACGGAAAGCTGTACCAGACCAAGGCGCAGAACCCGGGCTTCGCGTTCCGCGACCCTTACACCTTTGCCGACCCGGCCCACCCGGGCAAGACCTTCATGGTCTTCGAAGGCAACACCGGCGGCAACCGCGGCGCATACGAGTGCAAGGCCGAAGACCTTGGCTACAAGCCGGGCGACGCCAACGCCGAGAACGTAAACGACGTCCAGAGCAGCGGCGCCTACTACCAGACCGCCAACGTGGGCCTGGCCGTGGCCGACAACAAGGACCTGACTAAGTGGCACTTCCTGCCGCCGGTCCTCTCGGCCAACTGCGTCAACGACCAGACCGAGCGCCCGCAGATCTTCATCCAGAACGAAAACGGCAAGAACAAGTACTACCTGTTCACCATCAGCCACCAGTTCACCTACGCGGCGGGCATGCGCGGCCCTGACGGCGTGTACGGCTTCGTCGGCAACGGCGTCCGCTCCGACTACCAGCCGATGAACAAGAGCGGCCTGGCCCTGGGGTCCCCGACCGACCTGAACCTGCCTGCCAACAACCCGAGCGGCAACCTGTCGGCCCAGCAGAACGGCCGCCAGTTCCAGGCCTACTCGCACTACGTGCAGCCCGGCGGCCTGGTCCAGTCCTTCATCGACAACGTGAACGGCGTCCGCGGCGGCTCCCTCTCACCCACGGTGAAGATCAACTTCCGCGACGGCGTGTCCCAGGTTGACCGCAGCTTCGGCAAGAACGGCCTCGGCCCGTTCGGTTACCTGCCCACCAACGTCCACGTTGGCGGGAACGGCCTCTACAAGTAGGCCAGCCTGACGCAATAGACAGGAGGCGTCCGGACCCGGTCCGGGCGCCTCCTGCTGCGTCTGCATCCCCGTATATAAGGAGCCATGTACGGACAGCACTGCAAAGTGCACCCGTCCTGTCAACTTGGAAAGAGGCACTCCGCCCGGGCTAGACTCGCACGCCGGGGGACGGGGCAGGCGTTCTGCGGCTGCCCAGCCAGGCCGCCGACGGCGGCACAACCACTCCAGGAATGGAAACCGTGAAACATCTTGCCCGCCCGCTGTACGCCACCGCCCTTCTTGCCGTAGCGGCACTTACCGCCTGCTCCGCGCCTGCCTCCGGAAGTGCGCCGTTGGCTTCTGCAACATCCACGACGGCGGCCAGCAGCGCCGCGCCGACCGAGTCCGCAAGCGCGGCGTCCGGTCCCTACGGCGGCTACGCTACGGCGGCTGAGGCCTGTGGCGCCATCTCCACGCAGGCCACGGGCGCATCCCTGCTGCCCCTCTCCGCTGCCCAGGGCAAGACGGCGGAACTGGAGCAGAAGAAGGCCGAGCTGGCGGAGACGGCCCAGCGGGTGCCGGAAGCGCTGAAGGCGGATTTCGCGCGGCTCAACCAGGTGGCACTGGCTGGCCTCTCGGACCAGAGTGTGTATTCCAACGGCAAGTTTGAGGCCGCCATGGCCCCCGTGACCAGCTGGCTGTCCGCGAACTGCCACTAACTGACAGGCCCCTGACGTTGTCCGGCCTAAGGGATAGGGTTGTGTTCAACAGAAGGGGAGTGCTGATGGAATACCAGAATCCACAAACCGCCGCCGTTCGCGCGGACCCTGCCCTGGTGCCGGCTCCTGCCGGCGGGCGGACCGTCATCTCCGAGACCGCCGTGGCCAAGGTTGCCGGGATAGCGGCCAGGGCCGTGCCCGGCGTGTATTCCCTGGGCACCGGATCCTCCCGGGCGCTCGGAGCCATCAGGGACGCGGTGGGCAGCTCCGACCACGCCGCCGGGGTGCACGCCGAGGTCGGTGAAACCCAGGTGGCAGTAGACATCACCCTCGTGGCGGTCTATGGCACTCCGCTGCATGCCCTGGCCAACCAGGTACGGGCAAGCGTTTATTCAGCCGTCGAGAAACTCGTGGGCCTCCAGGTCATCGAGGTCAACGTCGAGATTAACGACGTCTACATCGCGCCGCCGGTGAAGCCGACCGGTGCGCCCGCTATCGCGGAGAGGGAGGCAGTCCTGTGAGCCCCACCGTCGTCGGAATCGCCGTCGGCGCCTTCGTGGCGTTCATGTCACTACAGTTCGGCCTCTGGGGGTTCCTGATTTCCTTGCTGTTCATGGGAATCGGTGCGCTTCTGGGCCGCGCCGCAGAAGGGAAACTGGACCTGCGCAGCGTCATTGACGCCATCAGCGGCCGGCGCTCCTCCTCATGAACGGTGCAGCCCCCGGGCAGTACAGCGGCCACAACAGGATCAGTACCCAGGCGCTGACCAGCCTTGCCAAAGCTGCCGCTGCTGAAGCCCTGGGAATCCACGCCCATGACGTGCGCGCAGACTGGGCGGACGACGACGGCCTGCTGGCCTTGTCGCTCGTCGCCCCCATCCGGATCCCCAGCCTTGCGGCCGTCCTCCGCGACCCGGGTCGCGTCCAGGCCCTGGGCGGCTCCATCTGGGAAAGGACCGTCCACGCCCGGTCCGACATCCTCACCAAGGTCACCGAACTCAGCGGTGCAAGGTTGAGCAGGGTGGATATCCGCATCAGCGGGACCCACGTGACGGAAGGGGGCAGGGCGCAGTGAGTTCTGTCGTTGAACAGCACCAGGAAGCCGGCGGGGAGCCGGCGCAGGGCGGCTCGGGTGCGGCGCACGCTGCCGCCATTGACATGAGGCGGATCCTGCACCGGGAAACACATTCCTCACGTGCCGTGGCAGCGGTCATCGCCGGAGCCCTGGTCATTCTGGTCTGCCTTTATGCCCTCCTGGAATCCGTCGTCCGCGCCATCGGCCAGCCGCCCTGGCTCATCGATCCGCAGACGGCCGCGGAACGGATCACGGCGCTCCCGGCCGGCGTTCCGCCGCTGCTGCTGGGTGCTGCCGGAGCCGTGACTGCGGCGGTGGGGCTGTTCTTTTTCCTGAGTGCGGTCCTGCCCGGGCGGCGCGCCAGGCATCTGCTGGATGACCGGCGGATCGCCGTGGTGGTCGATGATGAAGTCATCGCCGCGGCTCTCGCCAGGAGCGCCCGCCTCGCAGCCCATGTCACGCAGGAACAGGTCATGGTGGTGGTCTCCCGGCGCCAGGTGGTGGTCAACGTCCGCCCCACCTCCGGCGTGCCGGTCAGCGAAAATGCCATTCTGCAGGCCGTGGAGGACGAACTGCAGGCGATGGGCCCTTCCCCCATGCCCCAGGTGACGGTCAACCTGTCCACCTCCGGGGTGGTGGGCGCATGAACAGCACACCCAGGCTCCTCAACCGGATCATCCTCGGCATTCTGGGCTTCAAATTGCTGGTGATTGGCATGCTGCTCATACTTCTGGCGGCCGTCCCCGCCGTCGCGGACTGGTGGCATTCATGGTCCAAAAGCGTCTCGGACAACGCAGCAACGGCCTTCGAGGGCACACAGTTCCCCGGCCGGCAGGGAAGCTGGCTGTGGATCGTGCTGGCCCTGGCGGTGGTGCTGCTGATCGTGCTCATGGTGGCCTGGATCGCCCAGCAGGGCAAAGGCCGCACCGACCTCCTGTTGGCAGCGGAGGACCCGGGCGGCGTTCCCGGCGATATCCGGATCGGCGGGGGAGTGGCCGAGCAGGCACTGAAGAACGCGCTGACCGACCGTCCAGATCTCGCCGGAGCCACGGTTTCGATCTACGACGTCAAGGGCCAGCCGGCGCTGAAGCTCCGGCTGCATCCGCGGCCCGGCGTGGCTCCGCAGGCGGTCGCGGCCGAAGCGGCCGACCTTATCGACGCCCTGGGCGCCGTGGTGGGCCAGCGGACGCCGGTCCTGGTGCACATCGCGGCCGGCGCGCGGACCCGCTTCAGCCGTGCCGAGCGGGTCCGCTAGCTCAGTCTTCCCGAAGCTATTCGGCTTCTTATCCGGCTACCAGGTAGGCGGCACTGTTGGGCGCAACCACGGATTGATCGGCGGCCGATCCCTCGGCGCCCGGTTCTGCAGCGCTCGACAACGCCACCCGGTAACCGTCGGGGATGGGCGTGGGCTCCGCGCCGGTGTTGACCACCACCAGCACATCGCGGTTGCGGAACGCCAGGACGCCGAGGTCGGGGTCGTGGTTGTCCGCCCAGCAGAATGTTCCGGATCCCAGGCCGTGGCTCCGGCGCGCCGCGAGCGCGGAGCGGTACAGCTCCAGCGTGGAACCCTTGACCCCGTCCTGCCGGTCAGCGGCGAGATCCCCGAAGACCCCGGGCTGGGGCAGCCACGGTGCGGCCGGATCCGTAGCCGAGGAGGCCGCCGCGAAGCCGTACCCGGGTGCTGCGGATTTCCATGGCAGCGGCACACGGCAGCCGTCGCGGCCGCGCTCGATGCCATTGGTCCGGAAGAACGTCGGGTCCTGGCGGGCCTCGGCCGGCAGCGAGGTGTGCTCGGGCAGGCCAAGCTCTTCGCCCTGGTAGATGTAGGCGGATCCGGGGAGGGCCAGGGACACAAGGGTGGCGGCCCTTGCCCGGGCGAGTCCGAGTTCGGCGTCGGGCTGTTCGTCCTCCGCGGCAATGCCCTTCGGGAAGGTGGTGGGGTCCTGAAGGCCGAAGCGGCTCGGATGGCGCACGGTGTCATGGTTGCTCAGGACCCAGGTGGACGGTGCACCCACAGACGCGGCTGCCTCGAGGGAGTCCTCGATGGCCGTGGCCATCCGCCGGGCGTCCCAGCCGGCGAGGAGGAAATCGAAGTTGAAGGCCTGCTGCATCTCGTCCGGCCGGATGTACCTCGCCAGCCGCTCGGCCGGTTCAACCCATGCCTCGGCGACCAGCATGCGGTCGCCGTCGTACCCGGCAAGGACCCTGTTCCAGTCGCGGTAGATGTCGTGGACGCCGTCCTGGTCAAAGAACGGCGACGGCGGATACAGCGGCGATACGGGCTCATGCTCCGCGCCGCCGGCGGCAGCGTCCGGAAGGTTGCCGGCGTGGGATGCGTGCGCCGTGTGCGGTTCAACTGCTTCTCCGTGGGCCCCCGGGGGATCCGCCACGTGGGCGGTTTCGGCGGAGCCTTCCACCATGGCGGCCACGCCCTCCCAGTCCGGAAGGCCGGCCTCCTTCACCATGCCATGGGCAACATCCACCCGGAAGCCGTCCACGCCCCGGTCCAGCCAGAAGCGGAGTACGGAACGCATCTCCTCCCAGACCTCGGGGTTTTCCCAGTTGAGATCCGGCTGCTTCGTGTCGAACAGGTGCAGGTACCAGTCTCCGGGGGTGCCGTCCGCATCGGTCGTCCGCGTCCAGGCCGGCCCACCAAAGATCGACTTCCAGTTGTTGGGAGCGATGTTTCCGTCGCCGGAGCCGGGGACCTCGTCCTTCCCCGGCCGGAACATGTAGCGCTCCCTGGCGGCCGAGCCGGGCTCCGAGGCGAGGGCCTCCTGGAACCACACGTGTTCATCGGAGGTGTGGTTGGGCACCAGGTCGACGATCACCTTCAGGCCGCGGCCGTGGGCCTCGGCCAGCATGGCGTCGAAGTCCGCGAGTGTGCCGAAAGCGGGATCCACCTGCCGGTAATCCGCGACGTCATAGCCGCCGTCGGCCTGCGGTGATTTGTAGAACGGCGAGAGCCAGACGGCGTCGACCCCGAGCTGCTGCAGGTAGGGCAGGCGTGCCGTGACACCCGGCAGGTCACCCATGCCGTCACCGTTCCCGTCGGAGAAGGAGCGCGGATAGATCTGGTAAACAACCGCGTGGGCCCACCACGCTGCCGTCTCGGAAGCCGGCGTGCTAATCGGGTTATGGGTCATGGTTGCCTCTCGGGTAACAATTCGGTGTAAACGCTTGCATATCTTCGGGCAACGTTACTAGTGTGACTGTCACCACATCAACCGCACGATTGATTTCCATGTCACTCAGCGAGGAGTCTCCAGCCAATGAAAACCCCAAAGTTCTTACTCCCGGTTGCCACCGCCGGCATACTCGCCCTGACACTGTCCGCCTGTGGCGGCGGCGGGGGCGGCACCACGGGCGGCGGCGGCGGTGCCGGGGGCGGCGACGCTGCCAACAACCTTGATGGCCGCGGTCCCATTACCTATGTGCAGGGCAAGGACAACAGCAACGTCGTCCGCCCGCTGATCGAAAAATGGAACGCCGCGCACCCGAACGAGAAGGTGACGTTCAAGGAGCAGACGGACCAGGCGGACCAGCAGCATGACGACATCGTGCAGCACTTCCAGGCCAAGGACGCCAGCTACGACGTCGTGGACGTCGACGTCGTATGGACCGCTGAGTTCGCCGCCAAGGGATGGCTCCAGCCGCTGAAGGACAAGATGGCCTTCGATACAGGCGCCATGCTGAAGCCGACTGTCGAAAGCGCCACGTACAAGGGAACGCTCTACGCGGCCCCGCAGACCTCTGACGGTGCCCTGCTCTACTACCGCAAGGACCTGGTCCCCACTCCGCCGAAGACGTGGGACGAAATGATGGGCATGTGCTCCATCGCCAAGCAGAACAACATTGGCTGCTACGCCGGGCAGTTCAGCAAGTATGAGGGCCTCACCGTCAACGCGTCGGAGGCCATCAACTCGGCCGGCGGCTCCGTCCTGGACGCGGACGGCAAGCCCAGCCTGAACACCGACCAGGCCAAGGCCGGCCTGGCGAACCTGGCCAAGGCCTACGCGGACGGCAACATCCCCAAGGAAGGCATCACCTTCCAGGAGGAGCAAAGCCGCCAGGCGTTCCAGAGCGGAAAGCTCCTCTTCCTCCGCAACTGGCCCTACGTCTACAACCTGGCCACCACTGAAGGTTCCTCGGCAGTGAAGGACAAGCTGGGCATCGCCCCGATCCCCGGCAAGGACGGCCCCGGCGCCTCGTCGCTGGGCGGCCACAACCTCGCCGTCAGCGTTTACTCCAAGAACAAGGCAACGGCCCTGGACTTCCTGAAGTTCATGACGTCGGAGGAAACCGAGAAGTTCTACGCCACCCAGGGTTCGCTGGCACCGGTGCTCGGGTCGCTCTACACGGACCAGGCCCTGGTGAAGAAGCTCCCGTACCTGCCCGTCCTGAAGACCTCCATCGAGAACGCCAAGCCGCGCCCGGTCACCCCGTTCTACCCGGCAGTCACCAAGGCGATCCAGGAGAACGCGTACTCAGCCATCAAGGGCGAGAAGCCAGTGGACACTGCACTGTCTGACATGCAGAAGTCCATTGAATCCGCCGGTGCAGGATCGTAGTTCTGCCATGGCAACCGAAGTAGGCTCGACGCCGGTCAAGGCACCGGCGTCGGGCGGCACCCCGGTCCACCACGGCCCCAAGGGCGTGGGTGAGGACAACAAGATTCTCAGTCAGGGCAGGTGGGCCACATGGCTCCTGGCCCCGACCATCATCGCCCTTGCGGTGGTGATCGTTTACCCGATCATCAGCGCAATCGTGATGTCCTTCCAGAAGGACGCCGGCCTTGATCCCGCCACCGGCCTCTTTACGGCCGGCGGCTCGGCCGGCGTTCAGAACTACGTCAACTGGCTCGCCCAGCAGTGCTCCGCCCCGGCAGGCGGAACGGTCGCGTGCCCGCCGGGCACGCTCGGTTCGCAGTTCTGGTCTGCCACGGCAACAACCTTCTTCTTCACCGTGGTGACCGTGGCCTTCGAGACCGTCCTGGGTTTCTGGATGGCAATGATCATGGCCCGGACCTTCAAGGGCCGGAGCATGGTCCGCGCTGCTGTGCTGGTGCCGTGGGCCATCCCCACCGCCGTCACCGCGAAGCTCTGGTTCTTCATCTTCGCCTTCGAGGGCATCGCCAACAAGCTGTTCAACACCTCAATCCTGTGGACGGGCAGCGAGTGGCCGGCGAAGTGGGCGGTGGTCATCGCGGACGTCTGGAAGACCACACCGTTCATGGCTTTGCTGATCCTCGCCGGACTCCAGATGATCCCGGCCGAGGTTTACGAGGCCGCCAAGGTCGACGGCGCCTCTGCCTGGCAGCGTTTCCGGCTGATCACGCTGCCGCTGGTAAAGCCCGCGCTGATGGTGGCCATCCTGTTCCGCACCCTGGACGCACTGCGCATGTTCGACCTGCCCTACATCCTCACCGGCGGCGCGAACAACACCACCACGCTGTCCATCCTGGTGATCAACCAAATCAGGCAAGGGTTCAATGCCGCCGCGGCGTTGTCGACCATCACCTTCATCATCATCTTTCTTGTCGCGTTCATCTTTGTCCGGTTCCTCGGCGCAAATGTTGTTGAACAGAGCGGCGCCACAGGTAAGGGGAAGAAATGACCGCCGCGACAACCTCCGCAGCAACCCTGCGCGCGGAGCAGGACCGAGGCCGCCGGAAGGCTCAGAACAAGGAACGGTGGGCGCAGGGCAGGACCTACATCAGCGCCGCCGTCATCCTGATCTGGTGCCTGGCACCGGCGTACTGGATGGTGGTGACGGCGTTCCGCGAGGTGGGCTTCACCTACGACACCTCGATCCTGCCCAGCCATGTCACGCTGGACAACTTCAACACCGCGTTCGACACCTCCTTCGGCAACCGGTTCGGCCAGGCCCTGCTGAACAGCGTCTTCATCGGCGGCGTGGTTACGCTGGTGTCGCTGATCATCGGTGTCTTCGCGGCGTACGCGCTCGCGCGGCTGAACTTCCGGTTCAAGTTCCTGGTGCTCGGGTTCATCCTGGGGGCGTCCATGTTCCCCGGCGTTGCGCTTATCACCCCGCTGTTCCAGCTGTTCACCAACATCGGCTGGATGGGCACCTACCAGGCGCTGATCATCCCGAACATTTCGTTCGTCCTGCCGCTGACCGTCTACACCATGACCTCCTTCTTCCGGGAGATGCCATGGGAGCTGGAGGAGTCGGCCCGGGTGGACGGCTGCACGCAGGGACAGGCCTTCCGCAAGGTCATCATGCCCCTGGCCGCACCCGCGATCTTCACCACGGCGATCCTGGCGTTCATCTCCTCGTGGAATGAATTCCTCATTGCCAGCCAGCTCTCGAGTGACGCAACCCAGCCGGTAACGGTGGCAATCGCCAACTTCGCCGGTGCCCAGCCGAACCAGGTCCCGTACACGGCCATCATGGCTGCCGGCACCATCGTCACCATTCCGCTGGTCATCCTGGTGCTGGTGTTCCAGCGCAAGATTGTGGCCGGTCTGACGGCGGGCGCAGTCAAGTGACGCACGGGGCAGCACCGCAGAACAGGAAACCGGAACCGGCCGCACCCAGGCGCGTCCGCTCCGGCGAGGACTTCGACATCATCATCGGATTCCTCGGCTTCTGGGCCGTGGTGCTGCTCGTCGTCACCGTCTGGATGGAGGTGACGGCGCAGCCCGCGGTCGGCTGGGCCCTGGGCCTGCTGGCCACACTGCTCGCACTGTATGGAGTGATCAGGCTCCGCAGGCGGCTTCCTGCGCGCACGGCCACGCGCCGCAGGTGAGGCCGGCGGGACTAAAATGGATTCTTGCCGCCTGGAGGACAGCATGGCGGATACCTGCATGAGGACGTAGAGAGGACATCGTGGCGCGCACTACTGAAAGGGCACAGCGCGGTGGCCACTCAGGAGTCAGCATCGAAGACGTAGCCGCCGCTGCAGGCGTTTCCACGGCAACGGTGTCCCGCGCCGTGCGCGGCCTGCCGCGAGTGTCGCCGGCCACCCGGGAAAAGATCCTTGAGGTGGCCACGGCACTCGGTTACGTCGCGTCGTCGTCGGCGTCCGGCCTGGCCACCGGACGCACCAAGACCATCGGCGTGCTGGCTCCCTTTGTGAGCCGGTGGTTTTTCTCGAAGGCCATTGAGGGCGCCGACCGTGAACTGCACGCCCGGCAGTACAACCTTTCCCTCTTCAACCTCGGGGGCCACGGCAGCCACCGCGAGCGGCTGTTCAGCAAGACCATGGTCTACAAGCAGATCGATGCCCTGCTGGTCCTGTGTATGGCGCTTACGCGGGATGAACTGGAGCACCTGCAGAAGATCGATATTCCGCTGGTGGTGGTGGGCGGCCATGTGGAGGAATGCGCCTACATCGGCATCGACGACTACGCGGCAGCCTCCACCGCCGTCAAGCACCTGATCGAACTTGGCCACCGGGACATCGCGCTGCTGCACGGCGACGACGAAACCGACCTCAACTTCGACGTTCCCCGGGTCCGCATCCTGGCCTTCCAGGACGTGATGAATTCCGCGGGCCTGGAGGTCCGGCCCGAATGGGACGAATGGGGAGACTTCACCGTCCGCAGCGGCCAGGAGGCATTCCGCCGGTTGTGGGCCCAGCCCGGGGAAAAACCGACCGCCATCTTTTGTGCCTCCGACGAAATGGCCATGGGGGTCATCTTCGAGGCGAACCGGGTCGGTGTCCGGGTTCCGGAGGACCTGTCCGTGATCGGCATCGACGACCACGACTTTTCCGATGCCATCGGACTGACCACGGTTGGGCAGCGGCCCGACGAGCAGGCCGAGCTCGGCACCAAGATGCTGCTCGACGAACTCCTGGGGATCCCCGGTTCGGTGAAGTCCTCCGTCGCGCCCCACCGCCTGATCGTCAGACGCACGACGGCGCCGCCCCGGTCCTCCTGACCGTTCACCGTGGGTTTGGGGCCGGCAATTCCCCGTGGCGCGCCGGCGCTCGCCGCTGCCGGGCTTACGAAGCCCGGGCCAGCTGGCGGATCGGGATCCAGCGCGAAGCGAGCCGCCGGTAGGCGGCGGCAGCGCCTGTCATGTCCCCTTCTGCGAGGCACTCGATGCCAAGACGCACGTCCATGGGGGAGTCATCCGGGTAGACCTTGTCCGCCACCGCGCCGTAGTCCAGCTCCACCATGGAGTCGGCGTGGAAGAGCTCCAGCCATTCGGTGAGCTGCGTGAGGTCGTCCAGCATGTCCAGGTCCGGCGCGGCGAGGGCAAGGTTCGCGACGGCGTAGCGCACCCGGTCGAGGGCGTCGGAGATGGGCGTCCACACGCGTACGGTGAGGATCCTGCCGCCGGCCTCGACGACGTCCTGCGGGTCGGACTCGAGGAACAGCGAAAACCAGCTGAAGGGGATGCCCCAGGTGGAGGCGCGGGTGTGCACCCGGGTGACGCCGTCGCGCGCGTTGACCAGGTCGATGCGTTCCTGGTGCCTGTCCCGCTGCTCCTCGGGGATCAGCAGCTCGGCCAGCGGCCCGTGGATGCCTTCGATCAGCGCATTGGCCGCCAACCCGGCCCGAAGCACCAGCTGGCTGGGGCAGTAAAGGAGCCCCACGCCGTCGGCCGTTTCTTCCTCGGAGCCTTCCTTGGCGGCATCCTCCACGGGGACACCGGGGGATCGGGTGACCCGCACAAGATCGGTCCGCCCCGTGGGGAACGGATCGCCGCCGGGTCGGGTGATCCTGCCCAGCGAAGCCAGCAGTTCCGCGTTCTCGACGGCGGCGCGCGACACCGCGCGCTCACCGGCTGATTTGATGGCGGCCCGCTGGTCCTCGGGAAACGCGTCCAGCGGCTCGTAGACGCGCAGCGTGGAGGAGAACGGGAGCCCGGCCTGGCCCCGGTAGAGGTTGCCCGTCATGAATGCCTGCCTGTCATCAGCCGTCAGCCTACATCAGTCGGTCAGTTCCACAATCACCGGTGCGTGGTCGGACGCGCCCTTGCCCTTGCGTTCCTCGCGGTCGATCGACGCGCCGGAAACCCGTGAGGCGAGCGCAGGCGAGGCGAGCACGAAGTCGATCCGCATGCCCTCCTTCTTGGGAAAGCGCAGCTGGGTGTAATCCCAGTACGTGTAGACGCCCGGGCCCGGGGTGTGGGGGCGGACGACGTCGGAGTACCCCACGGACTCGAAGGCGCGGAACGCGGCGCGCTCCGGTTCGCTGACGTGGGTGTAGCCCTGGGTGAGGAACAGGTCGATGTCCCAGACGTCGTCGTCCGTGGGGGCGATGTTCCAGTCGCCCATCAGCGCGACCTGCGCGGACGGGTCCTCGGAGATCCAGCCGGCCGCGTGGTCCTTGAGGGAATCAAGCCACTTGAGCTTGTAGGGCATGTGCTCGTCGTCGAGGGAGCGCCCGTTGGGGACGTAGAGGCTCCAGACGCGGACGCCGCCACAGGTCGCGGCCATGGCACGGGCTTCCTGCACGGGATCCTTGCCCGCCTTGCCGAAGTGCGGCTGGTCCGTGAAGCCGCGTTCGACATCGTCCAGGCCCACCCGGGAGGCGATGGCCACACCGTTCCACTGGTTGACGCCGTAGTGCGCCACCTCGTAGCCCATGCGCTCGAAGAGCTCCCACGGAAAGTTGTCGTCCTTGCACTTGGTTTCCTGGATGGCCAGGACGTCACAGTCGGAGCGCTGCAGCCACGCCTCCACACGGTCGGCACGGGCACGCAGCGAGTTCACATTCCAGGTAGCTATCTTCACAGTCCTAACTTACCGAACTTGGACGCGGATGGGGGTTCCGGCGAACGCCTGCCGGTATTGCCCGAAGCGCGTCCGAAACGGGGCTCTTTGCCGCGGGACACGCCGGATTTGACGCTCCGAGGCGGCGGGTTCCCGGCCAAAGTGCCCCACGACGGCGGCACTCCACCCTGGCTGCCAACACCGCCCGGCGGACTCTGGAATTTAGTAGGAAGTCCGAGTAGATTCAGCACCAGAGATGACCGGGGTCATGCAAAGGAGCATCCATTGGTTCGCGAACCTTCCCACTACATTGGCGGCCGGCGGGTAGAAGGCACGTCCGGCCGGTACGGCGACGTCTTCGATCCCTGCACCGGCGAGGTCCAGGCCAAGGTGCCGCTGGCGGGCGCGGAAGAAGTCCGCAACGCCATCGCCAACGCCGAAAAAGCCCAGCCGGAGTGGGGCGCCATGAACGCCCAGCGGCGCGGCCGCATCCTGCTCAGGTTCGTGGACCTTGTGAACCAGAACATGGATGAGCTCGCCGCCCTCCTGTCCTCGGAACACGGCAAGACCCTCGCCGATGCCAGGGGCGACATCCAGCGAGGCATCGAGGTGGTGGAGTTCGCCGCCGGCGCCCCGCACCTGCTCAAGGGCGAGTTCTCCGACGACGCCGGCGCGGGCATCGACGTCCACTCCATGCGCCAGCCCCTGGGCGTGGTCGCAGGCATCACGCCCTTCAATTTCCCCGCCATGATCCCGCTGTGGAAGTCCGGGCCCGCGCTCGCGGCAGGCAATGCCTTCATCCTCAAGCCGTCCGAACGCGATCCGTCCGTGCCGCTGCGGCTGGCCGAGCTCTACTCCGAGGCGGGGGTCCCGGACGGCGTCTTCAACGTGGTCAACGGCGACAAGGAAGCCGTGGATGCGCTCCTCGAGGACGGACGTGTCCAGGCCATCGGCTTCGTGGGTTCCACCCCGATCGCCCAGTACATCTACGCCACGGCGGCTGCCCACGGCAAGCGGGCCCAGTGCTTCGGCGGCGCCAAGAACCACATGGTGATCATGCCGGACGCGGACCTGGACATGGCCGCCGACGCCCTGATCGGCGCCGGCTACGGCTCGGCCGGAGAACGCTGCATGGCGGTGTCCGTGGCCGTCCCCGTGGGGGAGGAGACCGCGAACAACCTGGTGGCCCGGCTGCAGGAGCGGATCAAATCCCTGAAGGTGGGGCACAGCACGGCCAAGGACTCCGACTTCGGGCCGGTGGTGACGCCCGCCGCCAAGGAGCGGATCGAGGGCTACATCAAATCCGGCGAGGAGGAGGGCGCCTCGCTCCTGGTGGATGGCCGCGGCCTGGCCGTGGACGGCTACGAGGGCGGCTTCTGGATTGGCCCCACCTTGTTCGACAACGTCACCAAGGACATGAAGATCTACCGCGAGGAGATCTTCGGCCCAGTACTCAGCGTCCTCCGCGCACCCGACTATGACGAGGCGCTGCGGCTCTGCAGCGAGAACGAGTTCGGCAACGGGGTGGCCATCTTCACCCGCGACGGGGACGCGGCCCGGGACTTCGCCAGCAGGGTGCAGGTGGGAATGGTGGGCATCAACGTCCCCATTCCGGTGCCCATTGCCTACTACACGTTCGGCGGCTGGAAGGCGTCCGGGTTCGGTGACCTCAACCAGCACGGCGCCGACGCCTTCCGTTTCTACACCAAGACCAAGACCGTGACCTCGCGCTGGCCCTCCGGCATCCGGCAGGGCGCCAGCTTCATCATGCCGGAAGGAAGCTGATGACTGAACCTGCCCCGAACGGAACGCCGGCACCGTCCTCCGAACCGGAGACGCTTCCCGAACCGGACGTAGTGTTCGAACAACGGGGCAAGCTGGGGGTGGTCACGCTCAACCGGCCCAAGGCAGTCAACGCGCTCACTGCCGGCATGGTGGCCGCCGTCCTGGAACAGCTCACCGCCTGGGCGGACGACGACACCGTGGCCACCGTGCTGGTCCAGGGTGCCGGCGACCGCGGCCTGTGCGCGGGCGGGGACATCGTGGCCATCTACCGGGACATCCTCGCCGGCGGCGGCGAAACAGCCAGCTTCTGGGCGGATGAATACCGCATGAACTCGCTGATCGGGCGGTTCCCCAAGCCCTACGTCGCGTTCATGGACGGGCTGGTGCTGGGCGGCGGCGTGGGCATCTCCGCGCACGGCTCCCTGCGCATCGTCACCGAACGGACCCGGACCGGGATGCCGGAGACCACCATCGGTTTCGTGCCCGACGTCGGCGGCACCCTCCTGCTCGCACACTCACCGGGGGAGACAGGCACGCATGCTGCCCTCACGGGCGCCCACCTCAGCGGGTCGGATGCGCTGTTCCTGGGGCTGGCCGACCACTTTGTTCCGTCCGGAAGGCTCGCGGAGCTCGCCGCGGCGCTGGAACACGAAAGCGCGGAAACCGCCGTCGTACGTTTTGCCGAAGAGGCGCCCGCCTCCGCACTGGAGGCACAGCGGGACTGGATCGACGCCTGCTATTCCGCGGACGACGCCGAGGAGATCGTCAGGCGGCTGCGGGCCGCAGGAGGGGAAGCCGCGGCGGCCGCCGACACCATCGAGGCGAAGTCGCCAACCTCCGTCAAGGTGACCCTGGCCTCGCTGCGCAGGTCGCGCGGGCTGACCCTGGATGAAGTGCTCGTGGAGGAATACCGGGTGGGGCTGCACTGCCTCAGCGGCCCGGACTTCCGGGAGGGGATCCGGGCGCAGGTGGTGGACAAGGACCGCAACCCCCAGTGGCGTCCGGCCACGCTGAGTGAAGTGCACACGGACGACGTCGAGCGGTACTTTGCGCCGCTGGGGGACCGGGAACTGGTTCTGTGGGAAAAGGAGTCGGACCATGCCTGATGAAGCAACCATGCCTGACACAGCCAAACCGCGCGTTGCCTTCCTGGGGCTGGGCCACATGGGCGGCCCCATGGCGGTCAACCTGGTCAGGGCAGGTTATGAGGTGATCGGCTTCGATGTGGTGCCCGCCGCGCTGGACGCCGCGCGGGGGCATGGTGTCCCCATCGCCGCGAGTGCCGCGGAAACCGTCACCGGCGCCGACGTGGTGCTCACGATGTTCCCGAGCGGCCAACACGTGCTGGATGCGTACCGGGGCAGCGGCGGGGAGCCGGGACTGCTGGCCGCCGCGCCGCCGAACACCATGTTCCTTGACTGCTCCACCATCAACGTCGATGAGGCACGGGAAGCGGCCGGACTGGCCCTCAACGCCGGGCACCGGTCCGTGGACGCGCCGGTTTCCGGCGGCGTGGTGGGGGCGGAGGCCGGGACGCTGACGTTCATGGTCGGTGCACTGCCGGAGGACTTCGAGACGGTGCGGCCCCTGTTCGACGTGATGGGCAAGCGCGCGGTGCTGTGCGGAGAGCATGGCGCCGGCCAGGCGGCGAAGGTCTGCAACAACCTCATCCTGGGTGTCTCGATGATTGCCGTCAGCGAGGCGTTCGTGCTCGGGGAGAAGCTCGGGCTGACGCACCAGGCCCTGTTCGACGTCGCATCCGCGGCGTCGGGGCAGTGCTGGGCCCTCACCACCAACTGCCCCGTCCCGGGACCGGTGCCCACCAGTCCGGCCAACCGCGACTACCAGCCCGGGTTCGCCGGGGCCCTGATGGCCAAGGACCTCCGGCTGGCGCTCAACGCCCTCCGGTCCACCGGCGTGGCTGCCCGGATGGGTCCGCTGGCCTCCGAGATCTATGACACCTTCGCCGCGGAGGGCGGGGCAGGCCGGGATTTCTCCGGCATCATCACCGACATCCGGGACAAGTCAGGACAGTAGGCTTAGTTTCAGGACATACCAACCACGTGAGGGGCATGGATGACGCACGAGTACGGGAACATTCTGGTGGAGCGCCGCGGGCGCGTTGGCCTCGTGACGCTGAACAGGCCCGAGGCCCTGAACGCCCTGGACAGGACCACCCTGGAAGAACTCGTGTCGGCGGTTGCGGCCATGGACGCAGATCCCGGTGTGGGCGCCGTCGTGATTACCGGCTCCGGGAAGGCCTTCGCCGCGGGCGCCGACATCAAGGAGATGGCGGACAAGGGCTATCTGGAGATGTACGACGCCGACTGGTTCCGCGGGTGGGAAGACCTCACCCGCCTGCGCATCCCGCTGATCGCGGCGGTGTCCGGTTTCGCCCTGGGCGGCGGCTGTGAACTGGCCATGATGTGCGACTTCATCATCGCCGGCGACAACGCGAAGTTCGGCCAGCCCGAGATCAACCTCGGCGTCGTTCCGGGCATGGGCGGGTCGCAGCGGCTCACCCGCGCCGTGGGCAAGGCCAAGGCGATGGACATGATCCTCACCGGCCGGTTCATCGACGCGGACGAGGCAGAGCGCTCAGGCCTGGTGGCGCGCGTGGTGCCGGCCGCGGACACCGTGGAGGAGGCGCTGAAGGCCGCGGAGGTTATCGCGTCCAAGTCGAAGCCGGCTGCCATGCTGGCCAAGGAGGCCGTCAATGCGGCCTTCGAGACGGGGCTGGCGCAGGGCGTGCTGTTTGAGCGCCGGCTGTTCCATTCGCTGTTCGCCTCGGAGGACCAGAAGGAAGGCATGGCTGCTTTCACGGAGAAGCGCCAGCCGGAGTTCAGGCACCGGTGAGCACTCCGCTGACCGGGGAGCGCACAGTGAAGGGCACTTCGCTGCGCGTTATCCCGGCAGCCATGGTCTCGGTGGCCGGCTTCGTCCTGTTCGCGCTGGACCAGAGCCTGCCGGGCTATGCCCTGCTCGCCGCCGCCCTCGTGGTTGCGGCCCTGGTGGACCGGCTGCTGTTCCGCGACCTCGCGCTGATTGCCGCCGGGGTGGCCATTATCAGCGCAGTGCCCATCACCACCGACGTCAGCACGTCCCACATGCTCGTCATGGGATCGGCCATGATCGCTGCCGTGGCGATCCCCTACGCGGTGTCGCGGTTCGTCACCAAAGAGCATGCGGTGGTTTTTCCGGTCCGGACCGGGCAGAAATGGACACTGGCGGAGAAGTGGTACCTGCCCGCCGTCGTGGTGATCGGTTACGCCCTGCTCCCGGTCTACATGATCCGGACCGGGGTTTACCTGAACTGGCCCGCCGTGCACGACCCCGAGGGCATCGCACGGCTCTTCGTGGGCACCAACGCCCTGGGCATCTGGGACGAGCTGTTCTTCATCTGCACGTGCTTCGCGCTGCTGCGCCGGCACCTGCCCGACTGGCAGGCCAACCTGCTGCAGGCGGTGCTGTTCACCTCGTTCCTGTGGGAACTGGGGTTCAGGGCCTGGGCGCCGTTCTTCATCTACCCCTTCGCCCTGCTGCAGGCCCGCATCTTCACGGTGACGAAGTCGCTGTCGTACATCGTGAGCGTGCACCTGCTCTTCGACTTCGTGCTCTTCCTGGTGCTGCTCCACGCGCACAACAGAACGTGGATCGACATCTTCCTCTACTGACCGGGCTAATCCTCTTACCTCCGCTGGAGTTTTTGTACAGATATCGGCCGCTAAAGGCGCTTTAACCCGCGATATCTGTACAAAAACTCCAAGGTGGGGGGCCGGAAATTGCCGCCTCGAATTCACCCGGCGTTAATCGCAATGCCTTAGCGTTGCACTTCAGGCAAACCTGCTATTGCAGGCAATCCTGTTATTCGAGGCAACGCGAAGAGGGGAACGATCGTGGCCGATATTGCTGCTGTACTGGGACGGCTCACCGCAGCCGAGCTTGAAGAAATCCATGCCACCGGCCCGCAGGGGCACCTGAGCCGCAGGATCGTGGAGGCGCTGGACCGGGCTGCCGGCGGTCCAGGCGGCGGCCGCGGCTACTATGTTCCGGCCGGAAGCGTCAGCGGAACGGGCAGCCCGCACGATGTGCTGAGGAGCGACGTCGCGGCCTGGCTTTTCGGGCATTCCGCACCGGCCGCCGTCGCCGACCCCGCTTAAAAGCCGCCGGCTAGCCCGCGGCCTGTGCCGCGGGCGTCAGGGAGGGGGCCGCGGCGTCCGTGGATCCGGCATTCTGGTGCCGGAGGCCGCTGTCGAGGATGGTGCCGAGCAGGCCGTGCGCCGCCTCGAGGACTTCGCGCACCTCGGGGGACGTCAGCTCGTAGAACAGCCGGCCGTCCTTCCGCGAAGGAACGATCAGCCGCTGGCGCCGCAGGATGCCGAGGTGCTGTGAGAGGTTCGAGGCCTCGAGGCCGGTGCCGTCCCGGAGGCTGCTCACTGTCACCGGGCCGCCGACCAGCATCTCCAGGACCAGGATGCGTGCAGGGTGTCCCATGGACTTAAAGAGGTCCGCTTTTACCTCGGTGTGAATCACGCCGTCGGGCATGTCACCCATTATGGATTCCTTCCACTGTCCTTGCAGTCGCACTGTCCGACCCGCCAAACTGGTGCCCCCAAGGCGTATAGACCTAAGTATAGAGACAGAACGGTCTGTCCCCGCGAAACAGGCAAGAACTTTTGCCGGGGCCGCGCATAATAGCGGCTGGCCGTGCCGGACAACCCTTGCCAACATGCGGGAAGTAGTTCACAATTTCATAAATTCCTCAATTTCCGCCCCGGCTCACCTGCGGGCGCGGCACTGAGAAAACTTCAGCTGCTTCCGGCGACGACGACGTCCCGGACGCCGTGTTCCCGAATCCAGGAGGGCTAAATGGCTGGCATGTTCGAACTCTTCACCGACGCAGAGGCTTCATTCAGGTTCCAGCTCACCGCCCCGGACGGCACCGTGATGGCCGTGTCCCGCCCTTTCCCCAGCAAAGCGGCTGCCGTTGAAGGGATCGCCGCCGTCCGTGAATATGCCGGAATGGGGCACGTGAAGGAACTGGCCGCGGCACCGGCGGAGCGGTTCCCCGTCGCCCGAGCCCGTGCTGCCGTACATCCGCTGCCGAAGCGAATGCCCGTTCAGTGCCAGGGGATGGCCGGGTAGGGCGGCAGGGAGCCCCCATGAGCCTTCCGAAATCCGTGCGGGCGTACTCGAGCGCCCTCGGGCCGGTAGACTGTGATGCCGGGACGTTCCACTATGACGCCGTTTCGGGCCGGCTCGAATGGTCTGATGAGCTGTACGCGCTCCACGGTTACCGCCGCGGCGAGATCGTCCCCACCATGGAGCTTCTCTATGCGCACAAGCACCCGGACGACAGGGAACGCTGCCACGACATCTTCATGGCAGCCTGTGAGGCGGGCGGATTCTTCTGCAGCTACCACCGCATCATTGATGCGCGCGTGCGGGAACACCGTGTCCTCACTGGCGGCGAGGCGCTCGTGGAGGACGGCAGGCTCGTTGCTGTTGAAGGATTCATCGTTGACCTGACCAGCACGCTGCACTGGGAAACTGAACGGGCGGCGCGGGAAGCGGTTGAAGGTGCCCTTGGCACGCGGGGCACCATCGAGCAGGCCAAGGGCATCCTCATGGGAATCCTGCGGATCGGTTCCGAGGCGGCATTTGAGCTGCTGGCCCAGTACAGCCAGGACACCAACATCAAGGTGGCCAGCACGGCTGCCGACCTCGTGCGGCTGGCCAACAGCCCGGACCAGGCTGCCCTGCTCGACGCGTTCGTCCAGGAGCTCCGGCGGCGGTCGGAAGGACAAGCGGAGACCCCTGCGGACAAGCAGGGTGTGCCCAGCGGCTAGCCGGTAAAGTCCCCGGCGCCGCGGCGGAAGTCGCGCAGGATCCGGATCAGCTGGGTCACGTCGCCTTCGCCGAACCCTGACTGGCCGAAAACCTCGGTGTTGAGCACCGCCGTCGCCCGTTTTGCCAGCGTGCGGCCTTCGGCCGTGAGCTCGATCAGGGTGGTGCGCCCATCGGTGGGATGCGGTGAGCGCACCACCAGTCCCGCTGTCTGGAGACGGTCGACGGCGTTGGTCACCGAGGTGGGATGGACCTGGAGCAGGGCGCTCGCCTTGTTCATGGGCAGCGCGCCGCTCCTGGCGAAGCTGAGCAGCGCGAGCAGCTCATACCTCGCGAAGGTCAGCCCGAACGGCTTCAGGGCGCCCTCAATCCGCGCCATCAGGATCTGCTGGGTGCGCATGATTGCAGTGATGGCAGCCATCGGCGCGGCGACGTCACCCCAGCCGTGGGTCTCCCAGTTGCGCTGCGCGTCGGCAATCGGGTCACGGGGCAAGGGAGCGCTCATGGCTCAGCCCTGGTTTCTCAGGCCCGGAAAATCCGATTCGGAGTATTCCGTGCCGGGGCCGAGGGAGGCGCTGCCCGTGCCCGGCGGGGTGCCGTCCGCGTGGCGGAGCTCCTCGCTGTGCCGCAGCTCCACCCGGCGGATCTTGCCCGAGATGGTCTTTGGTAGCTCGGCGAACTCAAGCCGGCGGATGCGCTTGAACGGCGCCAGGTGGTCGCGGCAGTAGCGCAGGATCTCCTCGGCGAGCTCGGGCCCCGCTTCGTGGCCGGCCGCAAGCACCACGAACGCTTTGGGAACGGACAGCTTGAGCGGATCGGGGGAGGGGACGACGGCGGCCTCCGCCACCGCGGGGTGCTCGATGAGCACGCTCTCCAGCTCGAAGGGGGACAGCCGGTAGTCGGAGGACTTGAAGACGTCGTCGTCCCGGCCCACGTAGGTGATGACGCCGTGCTCGTCCCTGCTGGCCATGTCGCCCGTGTGGTAGTAGCCGCCGCGGAAGGCCTCGGCCGTCTTCTCCGGGTCGCCGTAGTACGACTTCATCAGCCCGGCGGGGCGGGGATCCAGGCGCAGGCACAGCTCGCCGTCGTCGGCCTCTTCTCCGGTGGCCGGATCGACGAGGACCACGTCATACCCCGGCAGGGGCTGGCCCATCGCGCCGATCTTCACGGGCTGGCCGGGGGTGTTGGCCACCTGCACGGTGGTCTCGGTCTGGCCGAAGCCATCGCGGATGGTCTGGCCCCAGGCGCGCTGGACCTGGCCAATGACCTCAGCGTTGAGCGGTTCGCCCGCGGAAACAACCTTGGCGGGAGGGTTTTTGAGGAGGCTGAGGTCGGCCTGGATCAGCATCCGCCAGACGGTGGGCGGAGCGCAGAAGCTCGTGACCTTCTCGCGGTCCATCTGCTCCATGAGGGCCTTGGCGTCGAAGCGTTCGTAGTTGTAGACGAACACGCAGGCCTCGGCGATCCACGGGGCGAACAGGTTGGACCAGGCGTGCTTCGCCCAGCCCGGGGAAGCCACATTCAGGTGCACGTCGCCGGGCTCCAGGCCGATCCAGTACATCGTGGACAGGTGGCCCACCGGATAAGAGGTGTGCGTGTGCTCCACGAGCTTGGCCTTGGACGTGGTGCCCGAGGTGAAGTAGAGGAGCAGGGTCTCGTCCGCCAGGGTGGGTGCGTCGGGGCTGAAGTCCGAGGGGGACGTGGCGGAATCCGCGTACTGCAAGCCAGTACCGGTGCCGGCGCTGGCGGCGTCGGCGATTTCGATGAGCCGGTAGCTTCCGGGCACCTCGGCAAACTTGCCGAGGTTTGAACTGCCGACGGCGGCCCAGGACGCCTCCCCGCGCTCCACCCGGTCTTTCAGGTCAGCCGGCCCCATGAGGGTGGTGGTGGGGATCAGCACGATGCCAAGCTTGATGCCGGCCAGCACGAGCTCCCACAGTTCAACCTGGTTGCCGAGCATGATAATCATGCGGTCGCCGCGCTTCACGCCCTGGCTGCGGAGCCAGTTGGCCACCTGGCTGGACCGTGCCGACAAAGCGGCGAAGCTGCGGCGGGTGGCCGAGCCGTCCTGTTCCACGATCACCAGTGCAGGATTACCGCCGGTGGCGGGATCGGCCGCGACGGCGTCAAACCAGTCGAGGGCGAAATTGAACTCCTTGGGCCGCGGCCACTCGAAGCCGGTCCTCGCCTGGCGGTAGTCCTGACGCATGGCGAGCAGCTGGTCGCGTGCGGCACGGAAGTCGTCGGTGACTGTCATGGGGCACCTTTCACCCGGGGATACACGTCCTAGTGATCCACATCACTGTGCAATATACTAGGACATCCAAGGGTTTGGAAGAGCGAAGGGATCTATGCCCGTGCAGCCACAAGGACGTGACAACGGACAGCCCGTAATGGCCATGACTGAAGACGCAGGGAGCCAACCACTGCCGTTTGCCGATGCGGATCTCATGTACGTTGTGGACCTGCTTCCGCCGGCCGAGCGGACGCGCTATCTCGAAATCCGGGACTTCCTGCAGTCCAGGGTCCGGGCCCAGTCCATCGAGTACTGGAACCGGGAGGAGTTCCCGTTCGGGCTGCTCGCGGAGATGGGGAAGCACGGACTGGGCGGGCTTCAGACGGACGGGACGTCCACGCTGTTCAAGGGCCTCATGTACGTTGAGGTGGCCCGCGCCGACGTGTCCCTGTCAGCGCTGGTGGGCATTCACAACGAGCTGATCGTGGGCATGATCGACGCCCTGGGCTCGGACGAGCATAAGCAGCGCTGGCTGCCGGGCCTGACCGCCTTCACCCAGCTGGGAGCTTTTGCGCTGACCGAGCCGGACCACGGCTCGGACATAGCGGGCGGACTGGCCACGACGGCCCGGCTTGAGGACGGCGAATGGGTTATTGACGGGGCCAAGCGGTGGATAGGCGCCGGGACCATCGCAGACTTTGCGCTGGTGTGGGCCCGGGACGTGGCTGACCAGCAGATCAAGGGCTTCATCGTTGAGACGGACCGCCCGGGATACACAGCGACGAAGATCAGCAACAAGATCGGCCTGCGGATCATGCAGAACGCCGACATTCGGCTCGATGGCGTTCGCATTCCCGAGGCCAACCTGCTCCCGGGGGCCACGGACTTCACCAAGGCCAACGAGCTGCTGCGGGATTCCCGTGCGTGGGTAGGGTGGCAGGCTGCTGGCATCCAGCTGGCAGCCTTTGATGTTGCCCGCTCCTATTCGCTGCAGCGCCGCCAGTTCGGCAAGGAGCTGGCCCGCTTCCAGCTGATCCAGCAGCAGCTCGCCGAGATCCTGGGCAATGCCTCGGCCTCTCTGTCGCTGATGGCACAGCTGGCCCGGATCCAGGAAGGGGGCAGGCTGGAAATGGCCCAGGCGGCCATGGCCAAGGCCACCACCACCCGGCTGGCCCGCGCCTCCGTGGCGCTGGGGCGGTCCCTGCTGGGCGGCAACGGCATCAGCAGCGACTTCGAGATGGGAAAGCTCTTTGGCGACGCGGAGATCCTCTACACCTACGAGGGCAGCTACGAAATCAACTCCCTGATTGTGGCGCGCGCCGTGACGGGGAAATCAGCCTTCGTTTAGGGCGTCACTTTCGGGAGCGTGGCGGCTTCGCGTGCCGCCGCTTCCAGCCGCTGCACGTAGGCGGACTGCTCCGTGGCGCCGCGCTGGGGAAGGTTGGGGTCGTTGGGTCCCTGCCCGGCGGAGCCGTCGATGAGTTCCCGGATGATGTCCGCGTGCCCCAGGTGCTGGGCAGTTTCGGCGCACATGTGCACCAGCATCTGGTGCAGGGTCACGTTGCGGCGTTCCTCCCGCCACCAGGGCACAACGCCGGGAGCGTCCAGGGGCAGCGCTTCGATGGTGGCATCGGTGTGCGCCGCTGAAAAGTGGTGCAGCCCGACGATCTCCGCACGGGTCTGCTCCGGGGTGGCCCACATGTCCGCGTCGGGCTCGGCCCCGTCGGCGAACCAGGGCAGTACCCGGCCGCTCGGCCGTCCGAACACCTCGCCGAAATAATCCAGTTCCACGCTGGCCACGTGCTTGACCAGGCCCAGGAGGTTTGTTCCGGTGGGCGTCATCGGCCGGCGGATGTCGTACTCACCCAGGCCGTCGAGCTTGGCGAGGAGCTGGGCACGCCGTGTCCGCAGGTAATGGTGCAGGGTCGCTTTTTCATCCATGGCGGCACTCTACCGGGCGGCCCGGTGGTCTCAGGGACAGAAACCAAAACTCCCCTGTGCGTGCCAGGCACGGACAGGGGAGTCTTTGATGAGCCGTTACAGCGGGCGGATGTTCTCTGCCTGCGGACCCTTGGGGCCCTGGGTCACTTCGAATTCGACCTTCTGGTTTTCATCCAGGGAGCGGTAGCCGCTGGAGGCAATTGCCGAGTAGTGGGCGAATACATCTGCCGATCCATCATCCGGAGCGATGAAGCCGAAGCCCTTTTCGGCGTTGAACCATTTAACTGTGCCTGTTGCCATTGCTACTTCCTTTGTAACCCTTTTCTGGTCCTGCTCCGACAGCAGGCAGAGACGGAAACTGTTGTCCGCTGTCTCCAACCTATGGGCCATCCGCCGGGCGTGCAATAGCTGCCGTCATCAGGAGTCCCACCTGTAACGGGAGATTTTGCGCCCAAACGTCATTTGGAGACGCCGTTTCCGGCCCTAGGGAGTGGTCTCCGGGTCCTGTCCGGTGTCCTCCCACATGACGTCCAGGTTGCGGAACACCGGGGGACCGTCACACAGTTCCGCCATCTTCGCGGCGAAGTCCGAGGTTTCCGGGCGGTTCGAGTTCTCCATCGCCGATTCGTAGGAGTCGAATTCCACGATGGTGTAGTAGGTCCCGGGACGGTCGCGGTCCGCGGTGGCGCTGATGCGCCGGAATGTCGGGGTGGTGGTTCCCTCGGTTCTCGACGGGCGGCCCAGCGCTTCGATCTCCTCGATGCGCGAGGTCTGGAATTCGATGATCTGCACAAACCCGGCCATGACGGCTCCCTCGACGGCGGTGGTGACTGATGCGCATCACGGTAGACCCGGTGCAGGCACCGCGCAACCGTTTTTATGGCGTCAGCAGCACCTTGATGGCCCGGCGCTCGTCCATCGCCTTGTAGGCTTCGGGCGCCTCCTCCAACGGCATCTCGACGTCGAACACCCGGCCGGGATTGATGGCGCCGGACAGCACGTCCTTCAGCAGTTCGGGAATATAGGTGCGGGCAGGAGCCATTCCGCCTGAGACGGTGATGTTCTTGTCGAACAGGTAGCGCAGCGGGACCTCCGCGCCGCCCGTGGGGACGCCGACGAAGCCCAGGGCGCCCCCGGGCCGGACGGAATGCAGCGCCTGTTCCATGGACTCCTTGGTGCCCACGCACTCGAGCACGGAGTCCGCCAGGACGCCGCCGAGCAGTTCGCGGACCTTGGCGACGCCGTCGTCCCCGCGTTCCTCCACGATGTCCGTGGCGCCGAACTCGCGGGCGATGGCCTGCCTGTCGGCGTGGCGGGACATCGCGATGATCCGCTCGGCACCGAGCCGCCTGGCCGCCAGGACTCCGCACAGCCCCACGGCGCCGTCGCCCACCACCACAACCGTGCGGCCGGGGCCAACCCGGGCGCTGACCGCCGCGTGGTGGCCGGTGGCCATGACGTCGGAGAGGGTCAGCAGGCTGTTGCGCAGCTCTGCGTCCGGCTCGCCCACATCCGGCACCTTGACGAGCGTCGACTCGGCGAGGGGGACGCGCACGGCCTGGCCCTGGCCGCCGTCGACAGGGAACCCGGCGTCGTCCTTTCCGCCCCAGCCGGCGAGGTGCTCGCAGGCCACGGTGACGCCGTTCAGGCACTGCGGGCACTGCCCGCAACTGACCACGAAGGGGGCGATCACGAAGTCGCCCGCCTGAAGCGATGAATCGGAAGCGCCCGTGCTCTCCACGACACCGACGAACTCATGGCCGATGGCGGTGGGCCGGTGGACGGGCTTCACCCCGCGGTAGGGCCACAGGTCCGAGCCGCAGACGCAGGCAGCCGTCACCCGGACCACGGCGTCAGTGGGGAGCTGGATGGCCGGATCGTCGCGGTCCTCCACCCTGATGTCTCCGGGGCCGTGGATGATGGTGGCGCGCATGGCTGCTCCTCTTCAAGGGCGGGGCTGGATGGGTTCGAGTCTAGCCCCGCAGCTAGCGCATCCCCTCGCGGCGGATGGCGGTGGCGATGGCCGCGGCCCTGGTCTCCACGCCCAGCTTGGCGTAGATGTGGGCGAGGTGTGTCTTGACGGTGGCCTCGGAGATGAACAGCCGCTGCCCCAGCTCCCGGTTGCTGAGACCCTCGATGAGGAGGCTCAGCAGCTCGGCCTCCCGCGGGGTCAGCACCTCGTCGGGGTTGCGCAGCTGCTGGAACAGGCGCGATGCCACCGGAGGGCTCATGACGCTCTTGCCCTGGACGGCGCCGCGGATGGCGGCGAAAATTTCTGCGGGCGCGGCGTCCTTGAGGAGATAGCCCATGGCGCCGGCATCCACGGTACGGACGATATCGGCGTCGGAATCATAGGTGGTGAACACCAGCACGGCCTGCTTCCGGTTGCGTTCCCGGAGCTTTCGGATCGCCTCGATCCCGTCCATGCCCGGGCCCATCGCCAGGTCCATCACCACGACGTCGGGCGAGTGCTCCGCCACGGCGGCCAGGGCCTCCTCGCCCGAGGACGCCTCCGCCACCACATCGATGTCCGGCTGCGTGCCCAGCAGGGCCTTCAGCCCGCTGCGGACCACGAGGTGGTCGTCCACCAGAAGCACGGTGATGATGCTCATTCTTCTCCCTTGGCTGGCAGCGGTGCCGGCAGCTGTGCCGCCACAACTGTTCCCTCGCCGGGGGCGCTTTCCACAGAGAAGGCGCCGCCGAGCTGCTCCACCCGCTGCCGCATGGCCCGCAGGCCGTACCCTCCGGCGTCCGACGGCGGTGCTGCCGCCGCCGGATCGAAGCCAGTGCCGTCGTCGTAGATGTCCAGCGTGACCGCGCCCGGCAAAAAGCCGAGGGTGATGGTGGCGGTGGTTGCCGACGCGTGCAGCTTGATGTTCGCGGCGGCGCTCTGGGCCACCCTCAGGAGCGCATGGCGGACTTCGGCCGCCACCGGCCGGGGTTCGCCGGTGACCAGCAGCCGGGCGCCCGGCACATACTGCGAGGCGGCCTGCAGCAGGGCGTCGGGCAGCGGCGAGGCGTCGAGGCCCGGCGAGGCAAGCTCGTGGACCAGGCTGCGGGTATCGGACAGGTTCCGGCGCAGCAGCTCGCCGGCCTGCCGGAGGTCCTGCCGCGCCGCCGGCTCCGGCCACGCGCGGTTCGCGGCTTCGAGCAGGAGCAGGCTGCTGGCCAGGCCCTGGGTCACGGTGTCGTGGATTTCCCGGGAGACGCGCTCGCGCTCGGCGATGGTGCCGGCCCGGCGCTCGCTGGCGGCCAGCTGTCCTTGGGCGAGCGAGACTTCGCGGTGCAGCCGCCGTTGCTCGGCGGCGTCGTGCTCTATGCGGTCGTAGATCAGGGTCAGCAGGACGCCCACGGCGAGCGGGCCCAGCAGCATGGCGAGGTCGGTGCCGTCGCTGAGCCGGAACAGTCCTGCGGCGGTGGCTGCCGCCGTCGCCCCTGCCGCCGCATAGGCCACGGCACCGCTGAAGGCGGTGCGGCACAGGAAGAACAGCGCAAACGAGCACCAGGCAAAGCTGGGCGCGGAGACCACCAGCACGGCCCAGACCGCAACGAGCACGAACATCCACAGGGCCCACGGGCGCCGGCGTTGGGCGAGCACGGCGATGACGGCGTACAGGGCGCACGCGGCGGCCGCCAGCGCGAGGACCAGCAGGTTGTCCGCGGCGCTGTGCCGCATCACGTACCGCACCACCGAGGCCACGATGAGCACGGCGAAACCGAGGTGGACCGCTGCATCGATCCGTCCCATCCGGCTGCCGGCATCAGGGGAGGCAGGGCCGGTGCGTGCGGGCGGCAGGTCAGGTGCGGCAGGAGGGGCTGGGGAAGGCATGGCGGATCCGGTTCCGGTGGGTGACGTGCTACGAACCATGCTATTGCCCGCGCCGTTGCTGGTCTCTCAGCCTTTTGGCTGATAACGCCAGCCGGAAGGACCAGTCTGCCCCACCTGATGGCCTGATGCGCCCGTCTTGGCACGGGTCCACCATGGAAACGTAGCCGTTTGGCAAGCCGGCCGCTCACCGAAGCCGCCCATCGAAGGAGAACCACTGTGAAGAAGTCCCAGAAGATTTTTGCCGCCGCTGCAGCCGGAGCGCTCGTCATCACCGCCGGTGCCACCGCCGTCGCCAATGCCGGATCAGGGGCTTCATCCGCGGCGGCCGCTGCCCAGCCTGCGGCCGCTCAGGTGGCCGTACCGGCCGCGGACGTCCAGCCCGTCGATGAGAACGTCGTTGCCCAGAACCGGGTCACCGTCGGTGCGTCAGCCAAGGCAGTCGGTGCTGCGCTCGCCAAGTGCCAGGCGGACAAGTTGCCGTTCGTCACGGTGGCCGTGGTGGACCGGTTCGGCACCGTGCAGGCACTCCTTCGCGGCGACAACGCCGCCGAGCACACCATCGAATCCGCCAAGCAGAAGGCGTACACCGCCGCTGCCTTCGGAAGCCCCACGAGCGAACTCGCCAAGCGGATCAGCGGCAACGGGCCGAGCATCGCCGATCTTCCCGGCACCCTCTTCCTCCCCGGCGGCGTCCCGCTGAAGGTGAACGGCGTCTCCGTGGCAGGCATCGGCGTCGGCGGCGCCCCGGACGGCAAGCTGGATGAAGCATGCGCCGAGGCCGGCGCCGCCGTGATCGCCGCAAAGTAGCGTGCGCCGCGTGGTGTTCAGGGTTCCCTTTGCAAGCCTGGCGCTACTGGTGGCTGTTCTGCTGGCCGGGTGCGCCCCCGGCACCTCGTCGGGCGCGGGCCCGGCCAGTTCAAGCCCGACGGCGGGAAGCGGCGCCTCAGGGATCGGTGGCACTCACAGCCGGCCGGCGTCGTCCGCTGCCGCCAGTACCAGGCCAGTGTCGCCGCCTGCCCGCCCTGAAACAGCCCGCCCGGAAATGTCCCGCCCTGCCCTGTCCCCGGCCGAGCAGCAGAAGCTGGACCAGCGCCTGGTCCGGGCTGCGAAGGCCAAGGACGCGGCGCTCGTGGCGGAGCTGATCCGCGACGGCGGGAACGTGAACGCCAAGGACTCCATCCAGGATTCGGCCTTCCTGTACGCCGGCGCCGAGGGCTTCAACGAGGTCCTGCGGCTGACCCTGGCCAACGGTGCGGATGTCCGCAGCACCAACCGCTACGGAGGCACCGCCCTGATCCCGGCCAGCGAGCACGGGCATGTGGAGACGGTGCGGATCCTCATCGCCGCCGGGGTCCCGGTCAATCATGTGAACAAGCTCGGCTGGACCGCGATGCAGGAAGCCATCCTCCTGAACAACGGAGGGCCGAGGCAGCAGGACGTGGTGCGCCAGCTGCTCGACGCCGGGGCCGACCCCACCATCCGCGATCCGCAGGGCCGGACGGCCCTGGACAACGCCGAGCGGCTGGGCTTTGCCGAGATCGCCCGGCTGATCCGCGGGCGGGGCTGAGGAAACTTAGCTGCCGGTCCCGGCTTTGAGGCGGCGCGGACTGGCCCGGTTTTGGACCGCCGGCCGCGGCATTTCCCCGCCCGCGGCGGCGTGGCCTGTCAAAGCTGGGCCGGTTCGGCGAGCAGCCCCGCCGCGACGGTGAATTCGGCGTCGGTCTTCTCCCGGATTTCGTCGACCGTGACGCCGGGGGCGAGGCGCGTCAGCGTGAGCTGCCGCCCGCCGTCGTGCTTGACCAGATCGAAGACCGCAAGGTCGCTGATGATCCGGTCCACGACGCCGACGCCCGTCAGCGGGAGGGTGCATTCGGGAACGATCTTGGCGCTGCCGTCCTTGGCGTTGTGCTCGGTGAGGACCACGACGCGCGGGGTGCCGGCGACGAGGTCCATGGCGCCGCCCATGCCTTTGACCATCTTGCCGGGGATGGTCCAGTTGGCGAGGTCGCCGTTGCCGGAAACCTGCATGGCACCGAGGATCGCCACCTTCACGTGCCCGCCGCGGATCATGCCGAACGAGGTGGCGGAGTCGAAGATACTGCCGCCGGGCAGGATGGTGACGGTCTGCTTGCCGGCGTTGATGAGGTCGGCGTCCTCCTCGCCCTCGTAGGGGAACGGGCCCATGCCCAGCAGGCCGTTTTCGCTCTGCAGGACCACGCGGACGCCGTCCGGCAGGTTGTTGGCCACGAGCGTGGGGATGCCGATGCCGAGGTTGACGTAGTCGCCGTCGTTCAGTTCTTCGGCCGCGATGGCAGCCATTTCATTCCGGGTCCAGGCCACGGGAGTCTCCTTCTTAGTTGCTGACCAGTTCAGTGCTGATCTGACCGACAGCAGGGCGGACGGTGCGCTGTTCGATGTCCTTGACCCTGTGACCGGCCTGGACCAGGTGCTGGACGTAGACGCCCGGGGTGACGATGTGGTTCGGGTCCAGGGCGCCGGGATTCACGATGAGCTCCGCCTCGGCGACGGTGACAGCGCCTGCGGTGGCCACCACGGGGTTGAAGTTCCGGGCGGTGTAGCGGTAGATCAGGTTCCCGTCCGTGTCGGCGGTGTGGGCGTGGACAAGTGCGACGTCGGCCCGGATGGCCCGCTCCTGGACATAGGTTTCGCCGTCGAACACCTCGTGCGGTTTGCCTTCGGCGACCAGGGTGCCCACGCCGGTCTTGGTGTAGAACGCGGGGATGCCGGCTCCGCCGGCGCGCAGCCGCTCGGCCAGTGTGCCCTGCGGGGTGAACTCCACTTCCAGTTCCCCGGCGAGGTACTGCTCGGCGAAGAGCCTGTTCTCACCGACGTAGGAGGCGATTACCTTGCGGACCTGGCCGGCTTCGATGAGGATGCCCAGGCCTTTGCCGTCCACGCCCATGTTGTTGGACACCACGGTCAGTTCCTTCACGCCGGAGTTCCGCACGGCCTCGATCAGGTCGGCGGGAATACCGCTCAGGCCGAACCCGCCCACCGCAAGGGTGATCCCGTCCCGGAGGACTTCCCGCAGGGCATCGGCCGCGCCGGATTTCAGTTTGGACATTCGCATCTCCTCGTTGAGCTGTCCCGCAGTCCACTTTATGGACGCCGGTTCTGACTGTGGAGCGTATGGGGGTGCCGGCGGTGGTGTCAAGGATTCCGATCGCCTGGCGCTCGCGCTTTTACACTGTGGACGATAGGCTGGATGGTGTCCACAATATGGATATCTAGGAGCGATTGTGAACCAGGCACCGGTACAGGGCGCGCAGGTGGTCAGCCGCATCGCAGGCCTTCTGCGCATCGTGGGACGCAAACCGGAGGGCAGCCCGCTCGTGGAGCTGGTGCGGGACTCGGGGCTGACCCGTCCCACGGTTCACCGCCTCCTCACGTCGCTCGCGGCCGAGGGGCTCCTCGACCACGACCCCCTGAGTGGGAACTGGGTGCTGGGCCCCGAGGCCCTGCTGATGGGCTCGGTGGCCGCGGCGCGCTTTCCCCTGGAGGACCTCGCGAGGCCCAGCCTGCGCCGGCTCGCCGAGGAAACCGGTGAGAGCGCATTCTTCTCCATCCGGCGCGGCGCCGAGACAGTCTGCCTGCTGCGGGAGGAAGGCAGCTTCCCGGTCCGCTCCTTCGTGCTGCACGAGGGCGTCAGGTTTCCGCTGGGCGTGGCATCGGCCGGAACGGCCATCATGGCGTTCCTGCCCGAAGCCGAGCAGGAACAGATCCTGGCCGACTGGGATGTCCACGCCGGCAACTATGCGCACGGGCACCCGGAAGATGTGGTCCGGAACAATCTCCGCCAGACACGCCGGCGGGGCTATTCGGTGAACCCGGGCCTGGTGCTGGAAGGCAGCTGGGGGATGGGGGCCGCAGTGTTTGACCAGGCGGGGCGGCCGTCGTGGGCGCTGTCCCTGACAGGCATCGAGCCCCGCTTCCGTGAGGACCGGCGTGAACTGCTGGGGCGGCTCCTGCTGGAGGAAGCCCACCGGCTCACTCTCCGGCTCGGCGCGGGCGGCGACCGCCGGCGCCAGAACTAGCGGCAGCCGCCCACGCCGGCCACCACACCCGCCTGTCCGGGGAAACCGGGCGAAACTGTTGTGGTGCCCGCCGGGCGTGCCTACCCTTGCAGAAGAGTCCCTCCCCTTGAATAGCCTGGACTGCAACGAAGGAGCCAGAGCCATGAGCACACGGGTCTACTTTGAGGAATACGGCGATCCTCGGGTCCTGAAGGTGGGGACGGAGCAGCTGGATGAGCCGGGAGACGGCCTGGTGCGGGTGGAGTTCCGGGCGGTGAGCGTCAACCCCGTGGACTGGAAACTCGTGGCCGGATACCTGAAAAAGTGGGTTCCCTTGGATTTTCCGGCAGTGCCCGGAAGTGAGGCGGCCGGTGTGGTGACCGCCGTCGGGCCCGCTTTTGAAGGGTTTGCGGTGGGTGACGAGGTCATCTGGAACGGGCATCTGGGTGGCTACCGGACGGAAGCAGTGGTGCCGGCCGACCAGCTGACCCCCTTGCCGGCCGGTGTGGACTTCGAGCAGGCGGCATGCATCCCGGTGGCGGGAGGCACCGCGTATTCAGCCCTGAAGCAGCTGGCGCTGGGAGCTGGGGACACCGTGCTGATCCATGGCGCCGCGGGCGGGGTTGGCTCGGCCGCGGTCCAGATTGCGCAGGCCTTCGGCGCGCGGGTGATCGGCACGGCGTCGCAGGCCAACCAGGAGTACCTCCGCGAGCTGGGGGCCGAACCGGTGACGTACGGCCCCGGCCTGGCGGAGCGGGTGCGCTCGGTGGCCGAAGGCGCCGGCACGGTCACGGCAGTGCTGGACACAGTGGGCAGCGAGGACTCGCTCGCGGCAACCGCCGAGCTGCTTCAGGGGAGCGGCCGGGCGGTGACGACAGTCCCGGGCGAGCAGTCAGCCGCGGCTGGCCTGGCCGCCGTCCAGCAGCTGGAGGGCCGGGTGGCGGAGGTGGCCACGCTCGCCGCGGACGGCCAGATCACCTTCACGATCTCGCACCGGATGCCCCTGATCGAAGCCGCCGATGCCCTGGACATCTGCCGCACGGGCCACGGCCGCGGCAAGATCATGTTGCTGCCGTAGGGAGGTCCGCCCGGGCCGTGCGGGATCAGCCCGGTGGGCCTACAGTCCCGCCCTGGGTTCTTCCGGGCCTTCGCCCTTCCACCACGTGTCAAAGATGCTGACCGGAACGGTGCGCTTGTGCCGGGTCCGCAGGTACTTCTCCTCGATCAGCTCCGCTGCGCTCTCGGAGACTTCGCGGCCCTCGAGGTAGTCGTCGATCTGGTCGTAGCTCAGGCCCAGTTCGTCCTCGTCGGTACGGCCCGGCCTGTCGTCCAGGAGGTCGGCCGTGGGCACCTTCTTCCACACCCGCTCCGGGGCGCCGAGGTGCTCCAGGAGGGCGCGGTTCTGCCGCTTGTTCAGGCCGAACAACGGCAGGATGTCGGCCCCGCCGTCGCCGTACTTGGTGAAGAACCCGGTGACGGATTCGGCGCCGTGGTCGGTGCCGATCACCAGGTAGTTGTGCTCCCCGGCCAGGGCGTACTGGGCGATCATGCGCGTGCGGGCCTTGGTGTTGCCCTTATGGAAGTCGGAGATCCCGTTGCCGACCGTCTTTTCGAACTCGTCCTCGAAGCCGTCCACGGCGGCGGAAATGTTGAACGTCCACTCCTTGGAGGCCTTGATGAAGTCCAGGGCCGCCTGCGCATCCTCCTCGTCGTGCTGGACGCCGTAGGGGAGGCGGACGGCCACGAACTGCGCGTCCGTGCCCTCCGACTGCAGTTCCTCGACGGCGAGCTGTGCCAGGCGCCCGGCCAGCGAGGAGTCGAGGCCGCCGGAGATGCCCAGGACAAAGCCCCTGGTGCGGGTGGCCTTCAGGTACTCCTTCAGGAAAGTGACGCGCTTACGAACCTCCTCTGCGGGATCGATCCGGGGCTGGACGCCCATTTCCTCGATGATCTTGGCTTGGAGTTTGCGCATGTGACACAGCCTAGTCAGCGCGATCAGCACGGCTCAACTGTTTCCGCCCGAGTCGCAGACCGGCTACGCGCTGCGGGCCGGGCCGGTGGACCCGCGAATCGTGAGATGGGTCGGCATGACGGCGAGCCGCCGGCTGGGCCCGCCCTGCAGCGGATTCAGTTGGGCCAGCAGCATGGAGACGGCCACCCGTCCCGCCTGCTCAATGGGGGAGGCGATGGTGGTCAGCGGGGGATTGCAGAAATCCGCGCCGAAGATGTCGTCGCACCCAACAATGCTCATTTCCTCCGGCACGCGAATGCCCCGCTCCCGCAAACGCTGAAGCATGCCGATGGCAAGGAGGTCGTTGAAGACTATGCAGGCCGTGGCGCCGGTGTGTGCTGCCGCGTCGGCGGCCGCGGCGCCGGATGTGGTCTTCGGAGCAAACGGACCCACTCGGAAGGTGGTCATTCCGCGGCCCCGGGTTTCATCCTCGAAGGATTTCCAGCGCTTGGCGTTCGACCATGAGCTGGCCGGCCCGCCGACGAAACAGACCTTTGTGTGCCCCAGGGAGGCCAGATGCTCCAGCGACTGAACAATCGCAGACGGCGTGTCTATGACCACCGTGGGGGCATTCGCGGATGCCCTGTTGATGGTGACCATCGGATGAACGGCTGCGGACTCCGCCAGCTGGGTGTCCGTGAGGCGGGAGGCGGCCAGGATGAAGCCGTCGGCTGAGCGCCGCATTTTGTGCAGCGCCTCTTCCTCCATCTCGGGCGATTCCTCGGTGTCCACGAGCAGTTGGGTGTAACCAGCAGCCTTCAGCTGGTGCTGCGTGCCACGGATGATGTCGAAATAAAACGGGTTGGTGACGTCCGGGACAAGAACGGCAATGGCCTGCGTGCGGCCGGAGCTGAGCCCCCGCGCCTGTGAACTCGGCACGTAATTCAGCTGGGCCGCAACCTGCTGGATCCGCTCCCGGGTCACCCGGTTGACCCTGTCCGGGTTGGACAGAGCCCTGGAAACCGTGGATGTGGCCACTCCCGCCAACTCCGCCACATCACGGATCGTCGGAGTCCTGTCCGTCGGCGAAAGTTCCACACCAGCCATTGATTCAGCCTTCCTGATTCGGGGCGTGCAGACCTGCTGCGGCTCCGCTGTAGTTCTGCTTTGTCAGACCATTGCAGCACCGTTGGCAATTTTTGGCAATCGCTTGCCGACCGGTTTTCCTCACCATAGACTCGACGCCGAAGCCCATGTGACGCAGGACACGACCGTGGCCTGCGGGGTACCCGAGGAGGAAACAATGAAGTTTGCATCGTCAGCCAGGTTGGCCGCCGTCATTACTGCGGCGGCCTTGGCATTGACTGCCTGCGGAGGCGGAGGGAACGACGCCGGCGGGGCCGTTGACGGTAAGGGCAAGAAGCTGAGTGTGCTCACGGGTGTGAATGCCCACTATTCGGCCCAGCAGAAGGAATGGTTCAAGGACATCGGTGCCAAGTTCAAGGCCCAGACGGGCGCCGACATTGAATTCGAGACGTTCGCCTCGGCCAATGACGAACTGACCCGCATCCAGACGTCCGTTGTTTCGGGACAGGGCCCCGACGTCTACAGCCTCGGCACCACATTCACGCCCACCGCCTATGCCACGCAGGCCTTCGTGACCCTGACCGATGACGACTGGAAGAAGGTCGGCGGCAAGGACAGGTTCAACCCGGCCGCCCTTGGCATCTCCGGCCCCGACGCCGAGCACCAGGCGGGAATTCCCTTCGTCAGCCGCCCGTTCGTGATGGCCTACAACAAGGAACTGCTGAAGGCCGCGGGAATCGAGAAGCCCGCCACGACGTGGGATGAACTGGCCCAGCAGGCCAAGAAGCTCACCAACCCGGCAACCGGCACGTTCGGACTGGCCACCGGGTACAAGGACAACTTCGATCCCTGGAAGTTCATCTGGGCCATGTCAGTCCAGGCCGGCAACCCGCTGGTGGACGGCAAGACCCTGAAGCTTGACGATCCGTCCGTGAAGAAGGCGTACGAAACGTACTTCGGCTGGCTTACGAAGGACAAAGTGGTGGATCCCAGCGCCGTCGGCTGGAGCAACAGCAACGCGGTGGCAGCCTTCGCCGCCGGCAAGTCCGGTTACCTCATGATGACAACGTCAAGCTCCGCCCCAACTCTGGAGAAGTCCTCCGTGGCCGGGAAATTCGCCTACGCCACCATGCCGACGACGGCTCCCGGCGAGACTGCACCGAAGGGCGACGGCGACAAGGCAGCCAGCATCCTTTCAGGCGACAACGTCGTGGTGGCGGACTACTCAAAGCAGAAGGACCTTGCCTTCGCGTACATCAAGCTCATCACCTCCAAGGAAGAGCAGCTGAACTACCAGAAGATCTTCGGTGACCTGCCAGCCAATGCCGAGGCCCTGAAGTCCCTGACCGATCCCACGCTGAAGCCGGTGGTGGATGCCGCCGGCAAATCGAAGGCCACTCCCTTCACGGGGGCGTGGGGCGACATCCAGCTGGCCCTGCTCAACGTCACCGTCCAGTCGGTTCCGGATCTCTCAAACGGGTCCGTTGACGAGTCCGGGCTCCTGAACCGCATCAAGGACGCCCAGACGAAGGGACAAGCTTCCCTCGACCGGGCCGCGAAGTCCTAGGCAGGAACTGCGATGACCACTGATTCCTTCAAGGACCTGAGGACGGCACCCCGTTCCCCTGCAGTGCCCCCGCAATCACCCGGGTCCCGCCAGGCAACCGGGGACGGGGCCGGCACAGGACCGGGGCCCGGCGGCCCGGCCCGGCTGAACCGCAAACCGGCACGGTCCAAACCGGCACGGCGCAAGGGCCTGAGCGAACGGAACCGCCCCCTCTGGATGCTGATTCCCGGTGGCCTGCTGATGTCCGTCATCATCGTGGCACCGCTGCTGTTGGGCATCTACATGTCCACGCTGAGCCTGGACCAGTACACACTGCGCAAATGGGTCAGCTCCCCCTTCATCGGCATCGAGAACTTCGTGGAGGCGCTGACTGCCTCGCCGCTCCTTCACTCGGTCTGGCTCAGCGTGAGCTACTCCCTGGTCGCCATGGTCGTCACCCTGCCGCTTGGGATTGCCGCCGCCGTCGCCACCCAGAACTCCTTCCGGGGCAGGGCCCTGGTCCGCTCCATCTTCCTGGTGCCATACGTGCTGCCATCGTTCGTCGTGGCCACCGTCTGGCGGACCATGTTCCAGCCCGACGGGGTTGTTGATTCGGCACTGGGCTCCATCGGCATCGATGCGGGGCTGTGGCTCAACGGCCCGCAGACATACTGGACGCTCATCCTGGTCCAGATCTGGGCGTCGTGGCCGTTCATCTATCTGCTGGCGCTCTCCGGCCTGCAGTCCGTTGACCATGAGGTGCATGAAGCCTCCGCCCTGGACGGCGCGCTGTGGTGGAACAAGCTGCGGTACGTTGTCTTCCCCTACCTGAAGGGCCCGCTGGCGCTCGCGTTCCTCATCGGCATGCTCCACCACGTCAATAACTTCACCCTGCCGTTCGTGCTGTTCGGCGTTCCGGCACCGGCCGACGTCGAGGTCCTCCCGATCCTGACCTACGTCACGAGCTTCCAGAGCTTCCGCTTCGGCCTCAGCGCGGCCATGGCGTTCGTCTCATTGGTGCTGATCGCGATCCCGTTGTTCATCTACCTGCGCGCCGTGAAACTCGACGACGCCGAGACCCCCGGAGGCAAGAAGTGACAGCCACCGCCACTGCCGTGAGCACCAGCACCACCACGGGCCAGCCGCTCCGGCCCGGTTCCAAGCGGCAGCATGAGGTGACCAGGCTGCTGCCCGGGCCGCTGCTGGCAGTCATCCTCGTGTTCCTGTGCGCCCTGGTCCTGGTTCCGGTGGCGTACATCTTCCTGGCTTCCGTGAATTCGGACATCGGCGTCGCCAACGGCGAATTCGTGCCCTCCAGCTTCTCCTTGGAGAACTACGGCAAGATCTGGTCCAGCGTCGGGCTCGCCACCGGTCTGGCAAACAGCGTTCTCGTGGCAGGAACGACGGCGGTCGTTTCGGCCGCGCTCTCGGTCGCCACCGCCTATGTGCTGGTCAGGTACCAGTTCCGCGGCCGGCTGACCGTGCTCCGCGGACTGCTGGCCCTCCAGTCAGTCCCGGGGACACTCATGGTGCTGCCGGTGTTCGTCCTGTTCTCCTCATCAGCCAGCTACCTTGGTATCCAGGTGATCGGAACGCAGTGGGGACTGTTCATCACGTACCTGACCTTCGCCATGCCGTTCTCCACGTGGGTCATGGTCACGTACCTTCGCGGACTTCCCCGGGAACTCGAGGAAGCAGCCCGGATCGACGGGGCAAGCAACGTTGGCGTACTCGTTCGGATCATCCTGCCGCTCAGTTGGCCCGGGATCGTGGTCTCCGGAATCTTCGCCTTCCTGCTGGGCTGGAACGATGTCCTGTTCGCGTCCGTGATGACACGGCCCGAAAGCCAGACGGCCGCCGTCGCCCTTCAGGTCTTCGGTGCCTCGCAGGAAGGCGGTGCCATCCCGCTGTACGGCCAGATGATGGCGGCCTCGCTCGTGTGCGCGGCCCCGGTGGTCATCCTGTACCTCATTTTCCAGCGTTACCTAGTGGGCGGTCTGACCGCCGGAGGAGTCAAATAGCAATGACCGGTGCGACAACAGTTGAGTGGGCCCTGTCCGGTTTCGGCGACGAGATCGACGACGACCCCGTCATCCAGATCGCGGTGCTGCAGGCCCTTGGGGCCAACCACATTGAAGTCCGCAGCGCGTGGGGGACCAACATCGTGGACCTGGACGGTGATCAGCTGGACCGACTCAAGGGGCTGCTGGACGCAGCCGGCATGAAGGTCTCGGCGATAGCATCCCCGATCGGCAAGGTTGACGTGTCACTGCCCGTGGACCACGAGGTGGAGCGGCTCCGGCGCGCGACCAACGCGGCGCGGGTGCTGGGGGCCCGCTACATCCGCATCTTTTCCTTCTACTACGGCGCGGACCAGACGGTTGAGGGCATCCGCGACGACGTCATGGAGCGGATGCGCGCCCTGGCCGCCGTCGCCGAAGAGGACGGCGTGATCCTGCTGCACGAAAACGAAAAGGACATCTTCGGCGACACCCCGGAACGCGTCCTGGACATCATCGAAACGGTGGCCTCGCCGGCGCTCAAAGTGGCCTGGGATCCGGCCAACTTCGTCCAGGTCGGGGTCAAGCCCTTCGCCGAAGGCTACGCGAGGCTGCGTCCGCACCTTGAGTACCTGCAGGTGAAGGATGCGCGGTTCGCCGATTCCGCCGTCGTGCCCGCGGGTGAGGGCGACGGAGATGTGCTCCGCACGGTCGAGGCGCTGAAGGCTGACGGCTACAGCGGCTTCGCAAGCCTTGAACCGCACCTCGCCGGAGCCCACGGACTGGGTGGATTCTCCGGTCCCACCGCGTTTGGCATCGCCGCCCGTGCTTTTGCCAAGGTACTGAACGAAGCAGGAGTGGGAACCAAGTGAGCAAGGAAGACATGAACGAAAATCCCCAGGTAGTGCCGGCCCGGCTTCGCGTGGCCATTGCCGGCTGCGGCGTCATCGGCCGGACACACGCGGCGGCAGTGCGGGAACTGCCGGAACTGCAGGTCACCGCACTCGTTGATGAAATCACGGAGGCGTCAGAGGCATTGGCGGACTGGGTCCAGGAAGGCGGCGAGCCCCGGCCTGCCACTTTCCGCACCCTCACCGAGGCGCTCGCTTCTCCCGCCGTGGACCTGGTCATCATCGCCACCCCCAGCGGTCTTCACATCGTGCAGGCGCTGGAGGTCCTTGAGGCCGGCAAACACGTGGTGATCGAGAAGCCGCTGGACGTCAACCTGGACCGGGCGAACGAGATCCTGGCCGCGGCCGCGGATGCCGAGGGCAAGGGCCTTGTGGCGAGCGTGATCAGCCAGCACCGCTTCGATCCGGCAAGCAGGGCTGTCGACGAGGCCCGGCGGGCCGGCCGTTTCGGACGGCTGACCTCCGCCATTGCCTCTGTCAGCTGGTGGCGAAGCCAGGGGTACTACGATTCCGGCGCGTGGCGCGGCACCTGGGCCATGGACGGCGGAGGAGCAGTCATGAACCAGGGCGTTCATACGGTGGACCTGCTGCTGTGGTTCCTCGGCCGGCCGGTTGAGATCAACGCCCGGACAGCGCTGCTGGCCCACGACGGCCTGGAAGTCGAGGACACCGCCGTGGCCACGGTGACGTTTGAATCGGGTGCACTCGCCGTGCTGCACGCCACCACAGCCGCATATCCGGGGCTGACTGTGCGCCTGCAGGTCATGGGCAGCAAGGGATCTGCCGTGATCGACAATGACCGCCTTGAGTACTTCCACGCAGCGGATGCCGCGGACAGCACGGAAAGCAGCATGGGACTGCTTGGCGGCGGCAACCAGGCGGCCAACGAACTGGCGAAATACCCGGAAGAGCAGGTGGAAGCGCTGGATCCCACCGTCTACCCGGCCGGGCACGTCAGGCAGTACCGGGACATCGTTGCGGCCATCCGGGAGGGGCGTCCCGCCGGAGTCACGGTCCGGGACGCCGTCACCGCGCTTGCGACCGTGCGCTCCCTTTACCTCTCGGCGACGCTCGGGCACGCGGTGCGGATTGCCGATGTCATGGACGGAAAGTACAACGACACGGATGTGCGGACCGGGACGGGCGATCTGGAGGAGGTGCCGGCATGAGGTTTTCGGTATTCACAGCCTCCACTCCGGACTGGTCTCCTGCCGAGGCCGCCGCCCAGCTGGCCGCCCAGGGCTGGGACGGCATCGAATGGCGCATCACGGACCAGGCGGACGCCGCCGAGCCTGGCTTTTGGGCCGGCAACCGCGCAACGTGGTCCATGACGGGGCTGGAGGACGCACTTCCGGAGATCGCCCGGGTCACCGCCGAAGCGGGGCTGGAATACTCGGGGCTTGGAGGCTACGCCCGCTGCGACAACCACGACGACGTCGAACGCATGCTGGCCGCCACAGCCGCCCTGGGTGCCCGGCAGGTCCGGGTCAACGTCCTGCCGCTGGGCAACGCGACCATGGGCGGGCAGGAAGCCAGCGGACGTCCGTATCCTGAGCTGTTTGCCGACACCCGCGAACACTACGAGTGGGTCGTGTCGCGGGCGGCGCACCACGGGGTGAAGGCCCTCGTGGAACTCCACCACGGGACCGTCACCGCCTCGGCGTCCTCAGCCCGCCGGCTGCTGGACGGCCTGGATCCGCAGCACGTGGGCGTTATCCACGATCTGGGCAACCTGCTGATAGAGGGCTGGGAGTCGCCGCTCCCGGCACTGCAGCTCCTTGGCCCCTACCTCGCCCATGTCCATGTAAAGAATGCCCGCTGGGTCCGCGGCTCCGAACGGGACGAGGCCGGGGGAGCGGTGTGGCAGAACGAGTGGGCGCCGCTGGCGGAGGGCCAGGGCAGTGTGCTGGGCTACTTCCGGGCCCTGGCGGAAGCGGGCTACGACGGCTGGGTCACGGTTGAGGATTTCTCCACCGAAGTCCCGCTGGCCGAGCGCACGGCCGGCAACCTGCAGTACCTGCGCCGGACGGCCGAACTCGCCGGAATACCTGTCGGCACGGGAGCCGCGGCCCGCTGACCGGCGAAGCGTGCAGTGTGTGATGCCCGGTTGCCGGTGCCAGCGGGTGCGCCCGGTGATCCCGGGACGCCCCGCCGGATCCGGCAACCGGCTGCAGTGCCGTAGGATCGGCACGTCAGACAGCACCGCAGCACGGAACAGGCTCCTCTACCATGGCGAAGACTTCCAAGACGGCCGGCGGCAAGGCCACGATCTACGACATCGCCAAGCTGGCCGGCGTCAACCCGTCCACGGTCTCCCGCGCGCTTGGCAAGCCCGGCAGGGTCAGCGCCAGGACCCAAAAGCTTGTGGAGGACGCCGCCGCGGAGCTGAACTACAGCGTGAATCCCTTCGCCAGGGCGCTCCCCACCGGCCGCACCAATACCTTCGGCCTCATCGTCTCCGATATCACCAACCCCATCTACTTCGACATCATCCGCGGAGCGGAGGCGGCGGCCGCCCTGAGCGGCTTCACCATGGTCCTGGCGGAGTCTGCCGAATCCGCGGACACCGAACTCACGGTCGCGCAGCGGATGCTCCCCGCGACCGACGGCGTCATCCTGGCCAGCCCGCGCATGCCCGATGCACGGATCCGCGAGCTCGCCGAGGGCAAACCCGTCGTCGTCATCAACCGCAGCATCGAAGGCATCGGCTCTGTCGTCCCGGACGTCGACCCCGGCATCGGCGAAGCCGTCCGGCATCTCACGGCGAACGGCCACCGCAAACTGGCCTTCGTTGGCGGGCCGAAGCAATCATGGATGGCGGCGCGGCGCTGGGAGAGTTTCCGGGCGGCCTGCGAGTGGTCCAAGCTGGACTGCGTCCTGCTGCCGGCGGATTCGCCGACGCTCGACGGCGGACGGCGCGCTGCGCGGGACGTGATCGGTTCCGGGGCAACCGCGGCCCTCTGCTACAACGATCTGCTGGCAATCGGACTGATGCAGGAACTCCAGACGGCATCGGTCAACATTCCTGACGAATTCAGCGTGGTTGGATTCGACAATATTTTCGGCTCCGACTTCACGACGCCCCAGCTGTCCACGATCGCTTCGCCGTTGCGCCAGTGCGGCGCCGCCGCCCTGGAACTGCTGCTGACCGCAGTGCCGGGCACGGAACCTGTTGCGGGCAGGTCCCCGGTTCCGGCCCGGCATCCGGAGCTGCGGACAACGCTCATCGCCCGGGGTTCCAGCGGCCGGCTGCTGGCCCGCGCCACCTAGAACGCACGCATCCCACGCCCGTATGGCAATCTTGTGGCAAGTTTTGGCAACCGGTTGACAAAAAGTTGCCGGGACGCCGATCATGGATCCATGTCACAGTCGATTGCCGTCAACCCAGACAGGCTCCTTCCCGCCGACCCAGGAACGCGCAGCATCGCGCGGTCGCTGTTGGGCCGCGTCCAGGACCTCCCCATCCTTTCCCCGCACGGGCATGTTGACGCCGCCGTCATCGAGCAGAACACGCCGTTTCCGGATCCCGCAGCGCTCCTGGTGAGCCCCGACCATTACGTCACCCGCCTTATTCATGCCTCCGGTGTGCCGCTGGACCAACTGCATGCGGGCAACAGCACCAAGCCGCGCGACGTCTGGCGGGCGTTCTGCCGGGCCTGGCCGCTCTTCGAGGGGACAGCTTCCGGCTACTGGCTCCGAACGCAGCTGGAAAGTGTTTTCGGGCTGCGCGACGAACTGAACGCCGAAACCGCCGACGCCAGCTACGATGCCATCGCCGGCCGGCTTGCGGAGCCCGGGTTCAGGCCGCGGGAACTGTTCAAGGACTTCAACATTGAAGTCCTGGCAACCACGGACGATCCACTGGACACATTGGCAAGCCACAAGGCCATCGCGGCAGACCCCACGTTCCACGGACGCGTTCTCCCCACGTTCCGGCCTGACGCTTACCTGAACATTGCCCACCCAACCTGGTCCGCGAACGTGGACCGGCTCATTGCCGAGGCGGGCGAGGGCGGCGCAGGCTATGCCGGTTACATTGCGGCCCTCGAAAACCGGCGGCGCTACTTCGTGGAGCATGGAGCCGTGTCCGCTGACCATGGCGTGCGGACTCCGGCAACCCTCAAGCTCGAGCCTGCCGAAGCGGCGCGGCTGTTCGACCTCTCCCGCGCCGGCCGGGCGACGCCCGCGGACCGCGATGCGTTCGAAGCCCACATGATCTACCAGATGGCCCGGATGTCAGTGGAGGACGGCCTGGTCATGACCATCCACCCCGGGTCCTTCCGGAATCACCACGAGCCCACCTTCAACGCATTCGGTGCCGATACCGGCCACGACATTCCGTTCGCCGTCAACTACACCGAGGCGATCCGCCCGCTGCTCCAGGACTTCGGCACCGCGAAGGACTTCCACCTGGTGCTGTTCACCCTCGACGAAACAGTGTTTTCCCGGGAACTGGCACCGCTGGCAGGCTTCTACCCGTCCGTCTACCTCGGCGCCCCGTGGTGGTTCCTGGACGCGCCGGACGCCATGCTCCGGTTCCGTTCGGCCGTCACCGAGACCGCAGGGTTCTCCCGGTCCTCGGGATTCATCGACGACACGCGCGCCTTCTGCTCCATCCCTGCGCGCCATGACGCGTCCCGCCGGATCGAGGCTTCCTTCCTCGCCCGGCTGGTCGCCGAGCACCGCGTCAGCGAGGAGCGCGCCCACGAACTCATTGTGGACATCGTGGACGGCTCGCCGCGAAGGGTCTTCAAGCTATGAGCGCCGATGTGCACGCCGATCCGTTGCGGGACTCCAGGCATGCAGAATTGCCGCGGCTCAGCCGCGCCCTGATGCCTGGCGCGGCGGCCCCCATCCGCATCGTGCACCTCGGCCTGGGTGCCTTCCACCGGTCCCACCAGGCCTGGTACACCCAGCACGCCGGCGACTCCTCCGCGTGGGGCATCGCGTCATTCACCGGCAGGCGGCCGGATGCGGCGGTGACTTTGTCGCAGCAGGACGGGCTGTACACGCTGGTCGAGCGCTCGGATGCGGGTGACAGCTTCGAGGTGATTGGCAGCATTGTTGAGGCGGCCGACGGCGACGATGTCGGCCGGCTGGCAGAACTGATCGCTTCCCCCGGGACGGCGATCGTGACACTGACGGTCACTGAAGCCGCCTATGGCCTCGGCCCGGACGGACGCCTGGACGCGGCCGCGCCGGCGATCGCCGCGGATCTCCAGCTGCTCGCAGCGGGTGCCGCGGCCAGCGGGAAGCCGGCCACTCCGCTCGGCCGGCTGGTCCTTGCCCTCGCTGCGCGGAGCCGGTCCGGCTCCGGGCCGCTCGCCGTCGTCTGCTGCGACAACCTGGCCCACAACGGGACGCTCGCCCGCCGGGCTGTCCTGGGGATGGCGGAGGCATTCGACGCCGGACTGGCAGCATGGATCCTGGCCAACGTCAGCTTTGTGAGTACGTCGGTGGACCGCATTACACCCCGGACCACCAGCGCCGACCTTGACAGCGTCGCGTCCGCGTGCGGCTACCGCGATGAGTCCGCCGTGGTCACGGAGCCCTTCCGCGACTGGGTCCTGAGCGGCGATTTCCCCGCGGGCCGTCCCCGCTGGGAAGATGCCGGGGCCACATTCGTGGACAACATTGAACCTTTCGAAAACCGGAAACTCTGGCTCCTCAACGGAGCGCACTCGCTCCTGGCTTATGCAGGCCAGCTGCGCGGCCACGCCACGGTTGCGCAGGCGTTGGCAGACGCTGCGTGCCGGGAAGCCGTCGAGGCGTTCTGGGACGAGGCGGCAGCCCATCTCCAAGGGGAGGAACTGAGGATAAGGGACTACCGGTCAGCGCTCCTGCAGCGTTTTGGAAATGCCCGCATAGCCCACAACCTGGCGCAGATCGCCATGGACGGGAGCACCAAGCTGCGGCTCCGGGCCGTGCCGGTGCTGCGCGCGGAAAGGGCGGCCGGGCGCACCGGCGCCGCGGCCGGGCGCATGATCGCCGCCTGGGCGGATTACGTTATCTGTGCCTCGGAAATCACCGACCCCCTGGCCGGATCCCTTCGGCTGGCCAACGGGCTCGAGGGGCGTGAACGGCTTGAATCCCTTCTTGGACTGCTCGATCCGGACCTCCCGGCTGAGGCTGACATTGTCGAGCTCGTCGCCGGCCTCCAAGGTTCGTTCGTGGACCAGTGAGAACGGCGGCCAGTATTGCGGCGCCTGCACGGGCTCCCGCAATATTTTTTTGACAACTTATGGCAACCGCTTGCCATTTGGTTGCCGGCGTGGCTACCATTACATAAAGCTTCAAATAAATTCCAGGCTCCGGCAGGCTCCGCCGCCGGACAAGCCCCGCAAGGACGCGTAAGGACTTCTCCAATGCTCAAGCCCCAGGCAAACGAAACCAGAGAGCTAATCAACCTAGACGGCCTCTACCGCTTCAAGGTGGACTTTGACCGGACCGGGCATCAGCTGGAGTGGTTCAAGGCGCCGCTGGCCACGGACCTCGAGATGGGTGTTCCCGCCAGCTACAACGACGTCTTCCCGGACAAGGCCATCCGCGACCATGTGGGCTACGTCTGGTACCAGCGCGAGGTGCGCGTGCCGCGCGGCTGGGCAGGGGAGCGGATCCACGTGCGCCTGGATTCAGCCACCCACGAGGGTATGGTCTGGGTCAACGACGTGCTGGTGGCCGAGCACACGGGCGGCTACATGCCCTTCAGCGCGGATATCACGGACCACGTGGCGGCCGGCCAGGCGTTCCGGCTCACCATCGCCGTGAACAACGAACTCACCCAGGCAACCATCCCGCCAGGCACCATCACCGTTACCGAGGATGGCCGCCGGCAGCAAAGTTACCTTCACGACTTCTACAACTATGCCGGGCTGCACCGCAGCGTCTGGCTGTACAGCACCCCCGCCGTCACGGTCGAGGACATCACCGTAGTGACCGGCTTCGAGGGCACCACCGGCTCAGTTGACTACCGCATCGCCACCGCGGGCGGCACCGGCAGCGAAGACATGAAGGTCACGCTCAGGGACGCCGACGGCGCCACGGTGGCCACCGCCGAAGGTGCCACCGGCACCCTGGTGATTGACGGCGTCGTACTTTGGCAGCCGGGCGCCGCCTACCTGTACAGCCTGGCGGCGGAAATTTACGACGGCGGCAGGCTGGCTGACACGTACACCCTGCCGGTGGGCGTCCGCACCGTTGAGGTCAGCGGCAAGGAATTCCTCATCAACGGCGAGCCGTTCTACTTCACCGGATTTGGCATGCACGAGGACCACGTGACAGTCGGCAAGGGCCACAGCAACGCCCAGATGGTCAACGACTTCCAGCTCCTGGACTGGGTGGGCGCCAACTCCTTCCGCACCTCGCACTACCCTTACGCCGAAGAGGTCATGGACTTCGCCGACCGGCACGGCATCGTGGTGATCGACGAGACCGCCGCCGTGGGGCTGCACCTCGGCTTCGGTGCCGTGTTCGGCGGCATCAACAAAAAGACCTATGGCGACGGCGGCGTGGACGCCAACACGGCAGCCAACCACCGCCAGGCCATCACCGAGCTTGTGGCCAGGGACAAGAACCACCCGTCAGTGGTGATCTGGTCCATCGCCAACGAACCCAACGGCTCCGAGGAAGGTGCCCGCGAGTACTTCCAGCCACTCGCGGAACTCACCCGGGAGCTGGACCCTACCCGTCCCGTGGGCTACGTCAACGTCATGTTCGACACCCCGGACAAGGAAGTGCTGGGCGACCTCTTCGACGTCATCATGCTCAACCGCTACTACGGCTGGTACCTGAACAACGGTGACCTCGACACCGCCGAGCAGGTCCTGGAAAAGGAACTGCGCGAGTGGGAAACCAAGTACGGCAAGCCCATGATCATGACCGAATACGGGCCGGACACCATGCCCGGATTCCACTCCATCCATGAGCAGCCGTGGAGCGAGGAGTACCAGGCCGCGTTCCTGGCCATGTACCACCGGGTCTTCGACCGGGTGGACGCCATGGTGGGGGAGCAGGTCTGGAACTTCGCGGACTTCCAGACCTCGAACGGCATCATGCGCGTGGACGGCAACAAGAAGGGCGTGTTCACCCGGGACCGCCGGCCCAAGCCCGCCGCCTTTGCCCTGCGGCAGCGCTGGTCCGCGCTCGCCGGCACCAAGAACGTCAGCGGCAAGACCCTCACCAACCCCTAACGCTTTTCACATTTTGCGCCGGCCTCTGGCCTGCGCCGGGTAAAGGAGCCCACTCATGAAAAAGCTGAACAAGCTCAGCATCATCGGCTACGGCGCCGGCGATGCTGCCAACAACCTCGCTTTCACCACCGCCACCATGTTTCTGCTGGTGTACTACACGGACGTGGCCGGCATCTCCGCGGCAGCGGCCGGCACGCTGCTTCTGGCCGTCAGGATTTTCGATGCACTGGCCGATGTCTTCGCCGGCCGGATCGTGGACCGCACGTACAGCAAGCGGTTCGGCAAATTCCGCCCGTTCATCATGTTCGGTTCCATCCCGCTGCTGCTGCTCAGCGTGGCAACGTTCTCTGTGCCGCAGCTCGGTGAATCGGGCAGCCTGCTCTACGCCTACGTCACCTACGCCGCCCTGGGCCTGGCGTACAGCCTGGTCAACATTCCCTACGGATCGCTGGCCGGGGCGATGACGCAGGACCCGGGGGACCGGGCCAAGCTCGGCTCCGCCCGCATGATCGGGGCACTGCTGGTGGGCTCGGCGCTGGGCATCTTCGTGGCACCGCTCATTAAACCCGGCGCCAACCTGCAGGGCACCTTCACCACCATCACCCTGGTGTTCGTGGCCATCGGCGCAGCCCTGTACTTCTTCACCGTGTTCACCGCGAAGGAGCGGGTGCACCGGGCCGTTCCCAACGTCACCCTCAGGCAGAGCATCGACACGCTCAGGGGCAACAAGCCGCTCCTGATGCTCTGCCTGAGCTCCTTCTTCTTCCTCACCGGCTACCTCGCCCTGACCTCGGTCCAGCTGTACTACCTGCGTGACGTCCTGGGCCGGCTGGACCTGTACCCGGTGGTTTCCATCGTGCAGCTGGCCGTCACTTTCCTGCTGGCAGCTTTCATGCCCCGGCTCGTTCGCGGGATCGGCAAGAAGCGGGTCTACATCTACTCTTCACTGCTCACGGTCCTCGGCGGAGCCATCATCTTCCTCACCCCGGCCACTCAGGTATGGATCGGCTTCTCCGGCCTGGTAATCAGCCTCGTTGGTGTCCTCGCCGTCAACATCGTGGTGTGGGCCCTGGAAGCCGACACCGTCGAATACGGCGAATGGAAAACAGGCGTCCGCACCGAAGGCATCACCTATGCGCTCTTCTCCTTCACCCGCAAGACCGGCCAGGCCGTCGGCGGGGCCCTGGCCGCCTATGCGCTGGCAATGGGCGGTTACAAGTCCGGTGCAGCGCAGAGCGCGGAAGCGCTCTTCGGAATCCAGGTTGCCGCCGGTGCGCTGCCCGCCGTCATGACCCTTTTGGCCGTGCTGGTCATGTCCAAGTACAAGCTCACGGACGTCATGCACGCCGAGATCCTCACCGACATCCGGGCCCGCCGCGAAAGCGGCGATGCCTCCAAAACGGCCGAGGCCGCCGTCGAACGCTCAAGCGCCGCATCCACTAACTGACCCGCCCGCCAGCTGACCCCTGAACCTGTTCCCCTGAAAGGACCTGCTGTGAAAATCATTGCCGCGGAAGTCTTCGTGACAAGCCCGTCCCGCAACTTCGTGACCCTCCGGATCACCACGGAGGATGGTGTGACCGGCATCGGTGACGCCACGTTGAACGGGCGCGAGCTCGCGGTGGCCGCGTACCTGAAGGAACACGTGGCGCAGCTGCTGATCGGCAAGGACCCGCACCGGATCGAGGACACGTGGCAGTTCCTGTACCGGTCCTCGTACTGGCGCCGCGGCCCGGTCACGATGGCCGCGATCGCCGCCGTCGACATGGCCTTGTGGGACATCAAGGGCAAGCTGGCCGGGATGCCGGTCTACCAGTTGCTGGGAGGGGCGTCCCGGAACGGTCTGCGCGCCTACGGGCACGCATCGGGTGCGGACATCCCGTCCCTGTTTGATTCGGTCCGCGAGCACCTGGAACTGGGCTACAAGTCCGTCCGGATCCAGACCGCGGTGCCCGGGATCAAGGCCGTCTACGGCGTGGCCGCGCAGGCCCAGGCGTCGGGGGAGCGGTATGACTATGAGCCGGCGGGGCGGGGTGCGTTCCCGGTGGAGGAGGACTGGGACACCCGGGCCTACCTGCGGCACCTGCCCACCGTGTTCGAGGCCGTCCGGAACGAGTTCGGCCCGGAGCTGCCGCTGCTGCACGACGGGCACCACCGGATGACGCCGATCCAGGCCGCGAAGCTGGGCAAGGCCCTGGAGCCGTATGACCTGTTCTGGCTGGAGGACTGCACCCCGGCGGAGAACCAGGAGGCGCTGCGCCTGGTCCGCCAGCACACGACCACGCCGCTGGCGATCGGGGAGATCTTCAACACCGTGTACGACTACCAGAGCATCATCAAGGAACAGCTGATCGACTACGTCCGGGCGGCGTCCACCCACTTCGGCGGGATCTCGCCGTTGAAGAAGGTCATGGACTTCGCCGCGCAGTACCAGATCAAGTCCGGCTTCCACGGTCCCACGGACATCTCCCCGGTCGGATTCGCGGCGCAGTTGCACGTGGGGTTGGCGATCCACAACTACGGCATCCAGGAATACATGCAGCACTCGGATGCGACCAACGAGGTGTTCGAGCAGTCCATGACGTTCACCGACGGCTACCTGCACCCGGGCGACAAGCCCGGCATCGGCGTCGAATTCAACGAGGAAGCCGCAGCCGCATACCCGTACCAGCAGGCCTACCTGCCCTACAACCGCCTCGTCGACGGCACCGTCCACGACTGGTAGGAACCACTGATGAGCACCAAGCACCGCATTATCGTGATGGGAGTCTCCGGCTGCGGCAAGACCACCATCGGCGACCTGGTGGCCCGCGAACTGGGCGTACCGTTCCTCGACGGTGACTCCCTCCATCCGGTGGAAAACGTGGCAAAGATGGCAGCCGGCACGCCCCTCACGGACGAGGACCGCTGGCCCTGGCTCGCTGCCGTGGACCGGGAACTGGCGGCCGCGGGCCCCGACGGGCTGGTTCTCGCCTGCTCGGCCCTGCGCCGCGGCTACCGGGACGCGATCCGGGAACAGGCGCCGGACACCGTGTTCCTGCACCTGCACGGCAGCAAAGAGGTCCTGACCGCCCGGACCGAGGGACGGACCGGCCACTTCATGCCGCCCGCCCTCCTCGGCTCGCAGCTGGCCACCCTGGAGCCGCTGCAGGCCGATGAGGCAGGCGTGGTGGTGGACATCGCCGCACCCGTGGACGCCGTCGTCGAACAGGCGATGACCGGCCTTGAGCGCCTCGTCTGCCGCGCCGCGAGCTAGACGCAGCGCCAGAGGGTCCGGGGGCTTAAGGGTCCAGGCTCCGCGCTCTGTGCTCCCGTGCACGGGGAGCGTACCGTATGGCTCATGGAGAGTACGGGATGCGCAGTGGTGGGCGGCGGACCGGCCGGCATGATGCTGGGCCTCCTGCTGGCGCGGGCCGGCGTCCGGGTCACCGTCCTCGAAAAGCACGGCGACTTCCTCCGGGACTTCCGCGGCGACACCGTCCATGCCTCCACGATCCGGCTCATCGACGAACTCGGCCTCGGCGCTGAGTTCCGCGAACTGCCGCAAAGCCGGCTCCGCAACGTCGCCTTCCCGCGGCCCGGCGGCGGCACCATCACACTCGGCGATTTCTCCGGCCTGAAGCCGCCTTACAACTACATCGCCATGATGCCGCAATGGGACTTCCTGAACTTCCTGGCCCGGACCGCCGCAGAGGAACCTTCGTTCACGCTGCTCATGGAGCACAAGGCAACCTCGTTGATTTACGACGGCGGCCGGGTCGCCGGAATCCGGTACCTCACCAAGGACGGAGCAGAGGGTGAGCTCCGCGCGGATCTCGTGGTGGCCACCGACGGCAGGCACTCGGTGCTGCGCCAGGCCGCGGGCCTGAAGTCCAAGGAGTACCCGGTGCCGTTCGACACCTGGTGGTTCAAGCTGCCGCGCTTCGCGTCCGAGCAGGGCGAGGTGGCCGGCATCGTTCCCGCCTTCGGGGAACGCGACGCCGTGATTGCCCTGTTCCGGGACGACTACTACCAAATGGGCTACTTCGCACCCAAGGGCGCAGGCGAGCGTATCCGCAGCGAGGGGCTGGAACGGTTCCGCGAACGGATTGCAGCACTGCGCCCGGACCTGGCCGACCGTGTTGACGCCATCCGGTCACTGGAGGACCTCCACTGGCTGGACGTCCGGCTGGACAGGCTCCGGCGCTGGTGCGTGGACGGGCTGCTGTGCATCGGGGACGCCGCCCATGCGATGTCCCCGGCCGGAGGCGTCGGCATTAACCTCGCCATCCAGGACGCCGTCGCAGCGGCTGCCCGGCTGGCACCCGCGCTGCACCGCCGCAAAGTCACGGTGAAGGACCTTGCGGCGGTGCAGCGGCGCCGGATGCCGCCCACGGTCATCATCCAGACTGTCCAGCGGGGCATGCACCGTGCCGTGTTCATTCCCCTGTTCAGCGGAAAACGGTCCGGCGCACCTCCGTTTGTGCAGTTCGTCGGCCGGCACTTCCCTGCGATGCGCCGCATTCTGCCGCGGCTCATCGCCATCGGCCCCAGGCCCGAGCACGCCCCGGCGTTCGCCCGCCGGGAGGCGCGGCGGCCCACTGCCTAGGCGGTCCGTCACAAACCGGTCAGCCACTAAACTGGACCCCATGACTCCCACGCTTGACGCCGCTGCTGCCCGCGCCCGACTTCTGGAACTGATCAAGGAGCTCGCGGTTGTCCGCGGCAAGGTCATCCTGTCCAGCGGGGCCGAGGCGGACTACTACATCGACCTGCGCCGCATCACCCTGCACCACGAGGCCTCCAAGCTCGTGGGCCAGGTCATGCTGTCCCTGATTGACGACGCCGGCATCGACTTTGAGTGCGCCGGCGGCCTCACGATGGGGGCCGACCCGGTGGGCACCGCCGTCATGCACGCAGCCACCGACGCCGGCCGGGGCATCGACGCGTTCGTGGTCCGGAAGGCCCAGAAGTCCTACGGCATGGGCCGGCAGGTGGAGGGGCCCTCGGTCGAGGGCCGGAAGGTCCTGGTCCTCGAGGACACCTCCACCACCGGCGGCTCGGCCCTGACCGCCGTCGAGGGTGTGCGGAACGCCGGCGGCAACGTCGTGGCTGTTGCCGTGATCGTCGACCGCGACACGGGCGCCAAGGAAAAGATCGAAGCCGAAGCCGGCGTGCCGTACCTCTACGCCTTCAGCAAGGACGAGCTCGGCCTGAGCTGACCGGCTGTCCTGGTGGACGGCACACCTCGGGTGGCCTAGTATTTCCGTACCCCGGAAAAGTCCCTTCACTTGGAGTACCCGTCATGCGCCCGTCGGATCAAGCCCTGAGCAGCGTAGAGCAAATCCAGAACCTCATTCTGGAGAGCGCCGATTTTGAAGACTTCCTCAACGAGCTGGCGCGGTACTCGGCGCACCAGGTGGCAGGCGACGGCGACGACGCCCTCTGCGGTATCACGCTGCTGAGGGACCGCAAGGCGGCGACGATCGGCTGGAGCAGCGACTCCGCCCGCGAGGTGGATGAAATCCAGTATTCGCTGTCCCAGGGGCCGTGCCTGACGGCTGCGGAGGAAGAACGGGAAGTCCACGTTCCGGATCTCTTCGAAGAAGACCGCTGGGGTCCTGACTACGCTAATGCGGTGGCTTCGCACGGGCTGCGTTCGGTGCTGTCGCTGCCCTTCAACCTGCAGGGGGACGCGAAAGCCGCTCTCAACCTCTACTCCGACGTACCCCACAAGTTCAACGAGGCTGCCGCAGCCCGCGCCCGCGGGTACACCCGGGAGATCTCCCAGGCTCTGCGCCTGGCGGTCAGGTTTTCGCTGCACTCCGACAGCGCCACGAACCTCCGCGCCACGTTGGAATCACGGACCGTCATCGACATCGCCGTCGGCATTGTTATGGCGCAGAACCGGTGCAGCCAGGCGACGGCCGTGCGCATCCTCACCGATGCCTCGAGCCACAGCAACCTGAAGCTTCGCGACATCGCTGCGTCGCTGGTGAATTCGGTGGGAGGCGGCGAGGCCAGCACCCACTTCGAGGAGCCCGGGAAGGTCCAGGCGGGGTAGCCCGGTTTCCGGCTGGTTGTGCGGCGGGACTAGCCGGGATAGGCTGTCCAAGGTTGAGCCGTCGGCCATAGACGCCCCGTTTTGGAGTACCTATGGACAACCAGCTTAATCCCCTCATTAAGATCGACGACGCCGCCGGCACCGCCCGCATTGACGTCCGCGGGAGCCTTACCCTGGCGTCCCGCCCGGAGCTGATGCACCAAATCCGGCGCGTCCGCCGGATGGGCATCTCTTCGCCCATCACTGTGGATCTTTCCCGCGCTGCTTTCGTCGAGTCATCCGCCCTCGCCGGACTTCGCTTCGACCTCAACGCCCTCGACGCCGGCACACATCAGGTCGCCGCGGCAGGCGCACCAGGGGTGTTCCTTGAGGTCATGCCCGCCCGCGACCACGCCGTGGCGGAATCGCGGCATGACTTCACGCTGACAAACCCGTCAGAGCTGTCCCAGCCACTGGAGGAGGCCGGGCTCCGCCTGCTATCCGATTATTCGCCTGACGAGCTGCTGGCCGCGAGCGACGCGGTCTTCGGGATGCTGGACGATCCCGCCGGGCATTCCGGACATGAACTGCTGGCCCGGTACGAGGCAATCGGCGAGGAGATCGCTCGCCGGGAACCGGCCGAAGCGGCTCAAAAACACGCCTCAGGCAGCTGACGAGGCTGCCCAGACCCCACCTTTCCGATCAACGGCCTGCCGGGCCGTATGCCGTGCCAGGCATCTGAGCTGAGACTTGTGTTGCCCCGATGGGCTGTGCCTAGGGTAGTTCAGTGCCATATGAAGGGGCCGCCGGCCAGACGGGCCGGCATAAGGCGCCGGGCGGGGACGCTGCCCGGCTGCTCCGGCGCGCCGCGGACCTGAAACGCTTCTCCCGCCGGACCTTCCTCACCGGAGCCGGCGCCTCCACCGTCCTGGCGGCGGACATGCTCTTCACCAAGCGGGTGCAGGAGGAGCGGCAGGTCCACAAGATCCTTACGGTTGAGGACGACTTCGCGCAGAGCTACTTCCCGCACGCCAGCTGGATCCTGTTCCCCGGCTACAAGACCAGCTGGGAAGAAGCCCAGTGGATCCTCAACTCGCTCCGTGGCAGCCTCCGGCTGCGCGGCCAGCTCGCGGCGGCGGGATATTCAAACCTGGGACTGGACATCGACCAGCTGGTCATCGCGGTGATCGAGCACGTCCGGGCACACAACCTCACCACGCTCTACTTCTATGGGCACAGCTTCGGCGGCATGGTGGCCACGCAGGTGGCCGCCCGGCTACTGGAGCTGCACGGCGTCAAGGTGGAGCTGATCCTCCTCGACTGCAGCCCCTACAGCAAGTTCGACGTCCTGGACCAGAGCTGGTTCGACGGCGTTGTGTTCCTCTATGAAAGCGGCTTCCGGATCCCGTCCGTGCTGCGCGGCGGCTACGAACTGGGGGAGCGCGTGGCCCACAAGGACGAGCGCACCTGGCGCCAGATCCTGGACCAGTCGCTGGAGCAGCTGTCCCCGATCGCCCCCTCCAGCGTGCTGATCCAGACGGAGTCCGCCTACATCTACCACTTCGACGCCACGCGCTTCGCGGGCCAGATCGGCGACGCCCGCATGGCCTACATCGGAAATCCGCGGGACCAGACCGTCAACTACCAGACGTCGCGTGATTCGTGGGCGCGCACCTTCGCCGCCAACATGGCCTCGGACGACCGGCAGACCACGGGGGCGCTGCCGGCACACGCGAGCCCGGGCTGGAACCCGTTCGTGTACCGGCCCATCCTCGAGGATTTGGAGAACCAGATCTTCCCGCTGCCCGGAGGCGGCGGGAAGATGACCCCGTTCTGACGCGGCCGGCCGCCGGCCGCGGCCCGGATCAGATCTGGTTCTTGAGGTCCGCCACCGAGTTCAGCACCTGGTTGGGGCGGAACGGGTACGCGGCGATGTCCTCGCGCTGGGTGATGCCGCTGAGCACCAGGACGGTGTGCAGCCCGGCCTCCATGCCCGCGATGATGTCGGTGTCCATGCGGTCGCCGATCATCGCGGTGGTCTCCGAGTGCGCGTCGATCTGGTTCATGGCGGAGCGGAACATCATGGGGTTGGGCTTGCCCACCACGTACGGTTCCCGGCCCGTGGCCTTGGTGATCAGCGCAGCGATGGCGCCGGTGGCCGGAAGCGGGCCATCCTTGGACGGCCCGGTGGCGTCCGGGTTGGTGGCGATGAAGCGGGCGCCGGCGAGGATCAGGCGGATGGCCGTGGTGATCGCCTCGAACGAGTAGGTGCGGGTTTCGCCGAGCACCACGAAGTCCGGGTTCTGGTCGGTGAGGATGAATCCGGCCTCATGGAGCGCCGTCGTCAGCCCGGCCTCGCCGATGGTGTAGGCGCGGTTTCCGCTGTCCGGTCCGCCGGCAGATACCTGGTCCTTCAGGAACTGGGCCGTCGCCAGGGCCGACGTCCAGATGTTCTCCTCCGGGATTTCCAGGCCTGAAGCCCGCAGCCGGGCCGCGAGGTCACGCGGCGTGAAGATCGAGTTGTTGGTCAGGACCAAGAAGCGCTTGGAGGTGTCCACCCAGCGCTGGACCAACTCTGCGGCCCCGGGCACCGCCTGGTTCTCATGCACCAGGACGCCGTCCATGTCGGTGAGCCAGCACTCGATCTCCTGGCCGCTGCGGTACACGGCCGCCGATGTCTTTACCTTGTCCGCTTCTGCCATGTTTATCCTTCGCGAGATGTTTGCGTTCGGAGCCCAGTCTAGTGTTGAGGGGTGACGCAAACGCCCGGGACACCCGAACCGCAGCCAGACCCAGCCCAGCCGGACCAGAACGGGACGCCCGAACAAAAGCCGGAGGTCGGCGTCGGGCCCTGGGAAGGTGAATGGCCGGAGGGTGACCACTGGGATCCGGACCTGCTGGCCGACGGCGACCGGCGCAACGTCGTGGACAAGTACCGGTACTGGCGGCACGAGGCGATCGTCGCGGACCTGGACTCCAAACGGCACGACTTCCACATCGCCATCGAAAACTGGCAGCACGACCTCAACATCGGCACCGTGGTGCGCACCGCCAACGCGTTCCTCGCCAAGGAGGTCCACATCATCGGACGACGGCGGTGGAACAGGCGCGGGGCGATGGTCACCGACCGCTACCAACACGTCCGCCACCACCCCACCGTGGAGGACTTCGTGGCCTGGGCCCAGGGGGAGGGGCTGGCCATCATCGGGATCGACATCTTCCCCGATTCGGTTCCGCTGGAGACCTACGAGCTGCCGCAGAAATGCGTGCTGGTCTTTGGGCAGGAAGGCCCAGGGCTGACGCCGGAGGTGCACGAGGCAGCGGAGGCCACGCTGTCCATTGAGCAGTTCGGGTCCACGCGCTCCATCAACGCGGGCTCGGCTGCGGCGATCGCCATGCATGCGTGGGTGCGCCGGCACGTGTTCGGCCAGCACGTCTGATTCCCGCCGAGACGGCACGTCGCGCGTGTTTCCCCTGCCCGGGGCGGTTTCAGTCCGTTTCGGGTCCCGTGCAGTAGGGGCAGTCCTCCGGGCAAGGGGGCTCTTCGACTGATGCAGGCCGTGACGGGACGGGCGGGTTCATCGTGTTCCTTGGTTCTGAGGCGCGCCGGTATTGGCAGTCGCTTGGCTGTCAGTGGTTTTTTGCGCCGGCACCACGATCACGCGGTATCCGTGCTGATGGTTGAAGCCGTGGATTTCCCTGGTGTCCAGGGCACTCATGAAGGCAAGGATGTCTCCAGTGATGACCTGGCCAGGGACGAGGACGGGAAACCCCGGAGGATACGGGGTGACGAATCCGGCAGAGACAATTTCCTCTCCTGCGCCCACCCGGCGTGCGAGCTCGTCGGGAGTGAGATGGGAAACGGCCTCCGACTTATACGTGTCGAAATAGGCGGCGCGGATGTCCCCGTCCGGCGTCTGCTCCCCGCTGCGGTACGGTGCGGCAAAGTGACTGAAATCCGGCAAGGGCGGAGGGTCGCTCGTCAGGGCTTTTACCCGTGCCCGGCCGGCTCGCTCATCTGCAGGGTTCAGGTTGCTGGTGTCCTCTTCGAGGGTTTCAGCGATTTTGACGAGGACTTCGATGAGGTAGGCCACTGAACTGCGTGATGTTCCGATGTTGGTCATGAACAGAACGCTGTTCCGCGAGGTCTTGTTGACCTGGATGCCGAACCGGTCCATCAGGTGAAGGTGCTTGAACGTGTCGCCGTCGATTCCCGTCCGCCCTATGTCAAGAGTGAGCCTGCAGGGATCAACAACGAATTCGTCGCTTCGCCAGGCATTGTGCATCGACGAGATCCCGTCCCTCAGGGGGAAGGACCGGCCAGTCTGCCGGTATTCGCCGGGTATAAGGTCATGGGCAGTCAGGATCCTGAAGTACTTTCGCAGCAGCGGGTGGCGGGCGACTGTCTGGGCGATACTGACCGCAAGGTCTGCTTGCCGCTGCACGAGTTCGTAGCCTTCGAGCTCGGCTTGGCGGCGCCCGATGTCCAGTGACGCGAGGATCTGGTAGTTCGGTGATGTGGAGGTGTGCGTCATATATGCCTCCCGGAAGGCATCCTCGTTGTGCCGTGAAAAGTCCTGGTCGTAGACGTGGATCATGGACCCCTGGCGGAGGGAGGTGAGGGTCTTGTGCGTTGATTGGGTTGCGTATACCCGCAGGCGGACCCGTGCAGGGTCCGGGATCAGGCGTGTGTTGAGCCACTCTTCGTCCGGGGCCGGTTCCCCTGTTTGCGGGTCATGCAGCGCCAGGGCCTGCTCGGCGTGCTGTCGCGCGTAACGCGGCTGTTCGAAGTCCTGCTCCAGCTTCCTTGAGGCCGCCATGGCAGTTCGCCGGCGGTAGAGCGGGTGGAAACCTGCGAATGCGAACCATGCCTCGTCCCAGAGGAAGACCAGGTCAGGCTTGATGGCCAGGCATTCGGCCATGACCCTTTCCACGTCGTAGACAATCCCGTCGAAGGTGCAGTTGGTCAGGGTGATCATCTTGACTTCGTGCAGGCGGCCGGCTCGGCGGTAATCCAGCAGAGTCTGCTTGATGCTCCGGAGCGGGACAGCGCCGTAGAACGAATGCTTGTCGAGCGGGTAGGCGTCCAGGTAGGCCACCCGAGCGCCGGCCAGCATCAGTGCGTAGTGGTGGGATTTGTGGCAGTTCCTGTCGACGAGTACCACGTCTCCTGGGGCAACGATCGACTGATGAACGATCTTGTTCGCGGTAGAGGTCCCGTTGGTCACGAAGTACGTTTTTTGGGCGCCGAAGGCCCGGGCCGCCAGGTTCTGGGCATCCCTGATGGCGCCGTGGGGATCCAGCAAAGAGTCCAGGCCGCCCGAGGTGGCTGAGGTCTCCGCGAGCAACAGGTTCAGGCCATAGAAATCGGCCATGTCCTTGATCCATCTGGAATTCACCACCGAACCTCCCCGTGAGATGGGGAGCGCGTGAAAGACGCCTGCTGGCCGCTTGCTGTATTGCTGCAACGCCGTGAAGAAGGGAGTGTCGTAGCGGCCAGCGATTCCGCGGAGCAGGGAGAGATGGAGTTCGAGCCCGTCCGCCCGGGCGAAGATGCGGCGGAAATGCCTGGTTAAGGATCCGGCGACCTTTTCGATGGCTACGCCCGCGATCAGGTACAGGTCGAGTTCGGGGCGCAGTTCAGAGAGCTTTCCTGCCAGCCGAAGAATGCGCTGAACAGGATGTATCGGGTCAGGGCTGGCCCCGGAGAAGCTGTCCAGAAATGCCCTCAGATCATGTCCCAGATGTTGTCGGGTCGCTGTGGCGAAACCGGGGCGAAGGACGCAGGCCTGGATCTCGGGGTTGAGGAGCACTGCAATGAGGGCGTCGTCGAAGCTGGGAACGACGATGACGTCGTATGTGAACTCGTCGTCACGGCGCCTCCTGCCGCGCAAATCTGCCTTGAGGGATTCCTGGTCCGATTCGGACATGTCGTCGATGACGAGAACCTCAAACCGGCGCCTGGACCCGGCCACGGTGCCCGGCTGAGCGGCCGGATCACTGTACTGGGGTGCTGGCGGGAGTTCTGTGGTGCCGGCGACAGTACGTGCGAGTGTGCTGCGTGCGGACTCGATCAGCTCCCCGGCGACGCGGTAGTCCTTCATCGCGAAACTCGAGCGCAGGTCTGTCATCAGCCCGCGCCCGGGGCAGGCGAAGTAGGGCTCGATGGAGTCGAGGATGTTCAACAGCCGGACGGATTCGGCCATCAGCCCGGTGGCAGAATCCCCGTTCCCAGTGGCAGCACTCAGAAGTTTGGTGGTGTAGGCGAGAAAGTCCCAGCTGTCTGTGCGAAGCCGCCAGACGCTGCTTGGCGTGGCCACAGCATGCTCTGCGGCCCCGGCTGGCGGGAAGCCCTCCGGGGAATGATCGTTGAGAAGAGGGGCGGGCGGGACGGCGTTCATGAAGTCCTCCGGGCAGGCAGCGGCTATCAGCAAAAGGGGAAAGATTTTGGGCCGCCCGGCTCGAACTGCCGTCGGCGCAGGGGGTGATTCGAAGGTATCGGAAGGTCCCCATCGAGGATGAGCTGAAGAACAGTTTTGGCCGGATTGTCCGAAACCCCGGACGGAAGCTCAATGAGTGCGGGTGATGCACCTCACGGTCCGTGCTCAGATTGATTCAAAGGTTGGGGGACCTCAAATCCTGTCATCGAAGTGAGGAACAGCATGCAGTCCACAGTAAAAACGGGATCAGGAGGGCCGCGCATTGAGCGGCGCTCCATTGACTTCGTCCCCCACAACGAACGTCACGGTTCCCCGGCACAGCAGTTCACGCTGTGGTTCGGCGCGAACATGCAGATCACCGCCATCGTCGACGGCGCCCTAGCAGTGCTGTTCGGCGCTGACGCCCTGTGGGCAATCATCGGCGTTCTGATCGGCAACCTTCTTGGCGGTGCCGTCATGGCGTTGCACGCGGCCCAGGGCCCCAAACTCGGCCTTCCGCAGATGATTTCCAGCCGGGCCCAGTTCGGCATTCTTGGTGCGGTTATCCCGCTGGTGCTGGTAGTCATCATGTATCTCGGGTTCGCGGCCACAGGCACCGTCCTGGCGGGCCAGGCCGTGGACCAGATCCTGCATACCGGCACACCCGCTGTGGGCATGGTCCTCTTCGGGGCGCTGACCATCCTGGTGGCGACGCTTGGCTACAAATACATTCACCTGATGGGACGCATCGCCACTATCGTGGGCATTCTCGGCTTCACCTACCTCGGTATCCGGCTTCTGATCAGCCAGGACGTCGGAGCCCTCCTGGGCTCCGGGAACTTTGAATTTCCCACGTTCCTGCTCGCCATCTCCCTCGGCGCCGGATGGCAGCTGACCTACGGCCCGTACGTCGCCGACTACTCCCGGTACCTTCCATCCAATACCCCCGCCCGCAAGACGTTCCAAGCGTCCTACTTTGGCACGGTGCTCGGTTCACAGTGGTCCATGACCCTGGGTGCCCTCTTCGCCGCCCTCGCTTTGCCCAAGGGGGAGAGGTTCCTGGACGGCCAGGTCGCCTTCCTCGGACACATGAGCGGAGGAGGCCTCATCGCTGTGGTCATCTACCTGGTCATCGTGACCGGAAAGCTGACCGTCAACACGCTGAACGCCTACGGCGGCTACATGACCATGCTGACCTCCGTCACGGCCTTCACCCGTAAGACAGGTGTAGCCACCTGGACCCGGTTCGCCTACGTCGTCGGCTTCATCGGGCTGTCCGTGCTTATCGCGGTCCTGGCGTCGCCCGGCTTCATCGCCAACTTCAAGAACTTCGTGCTGCTGCTGCTCATGGTTTTCATCCCCTGGAGCTCCATCAACCTGGTCGACTACTACCTGATTTCCAAGGAAAAGGTGGACATCCCCGCCCTGTATGACCTGAACGGCCGGTACGGGCGATGGAACAAGACCGCCCTGATCACCTACGCGGTGGGCATCCTCGTACAGATTCCGTTCCTTGCCCAAACCCTCTACACCGGACCCATGACGGAGCTGCTCGGCGGAGCAGACATCTCCTGGCTCGTGGGACTGGTCGTCACAGCCCTGGTGTTCTACCCGCTGGCCAAGAGGAATTCCAACGCACCGTCGCACATGATCTATCCGGCCGACGCTGCCCCTGAAGCAGTGCTCCAAACGCCGCCCCCCGCGCCCGCCCGCCCGGCCGTGTAGCCAGGCCTTGCAGGCGCGGAGGCGCCGGCATCCGACAAAGAGTCCTGACACCTGAAGAGCGTCCCGGCCAGATACATGGCCGGGACGCTCATGTGTTAACCGCGGTCAACCGCGGGTACCCAGCCTTCGGGATATCTCGCGGGCACAACGGCTCACCTCGGGAATCCACTCGCGGGCGACGTCCTCAATCCGCAATGCCCGTTCCTCCGGAGTCTCGGCGTCCTTGGCGCGGCGTGCACCCCCATGGGGGAACGCACGGTTGGAGACAGTCAATGCCACACTTGCCACGGGATAGCGCTCCCGGTCCAGGACGGCCACCGCAACGGAAGAGAAGCCGACAGTGATCTCATCCTGTTCCCACGCGTAGCCCAGCGACCGCGCCCGCGACAGCAAATCCCGCAGGGCCGGTAACGACTGGGGTCCGTTGTCGTTGCGGACTGTGAAGGCCTCCGCGCCGGGGAACAATGCGGCGACCTGGGTGGGATCCATCTGAGCCATCATCGCCCTGCCGCTGGCCGTCAGATGTGCTGGAAGCCGGACGCCGGTGTCTGTCACCAGGGGGCGCTGGCGGGGAGCGCGCTCTTCGATGACGTAGACGACGTCCCGGCCATGCATCACGGCAAGGTGGGCGGTACGACGGGTCCGGCCCACGAGCCGCGCCAGCGGGTGACGGGCGATGCGCTGAAGCGGGGCCTGCCGTGAATAACCGGTCCCCAGTTCATGTGCCGTGACACCCAGTGCGTATTTTTGTTCCTCCGGAAGATGAACCAGAAACCCGTCATCAACCAGGGCCGCGATCAACTGATACGCAGTTGAACGCGGCAATCCCACGTCCCGGGCGATGATCGAGGCGGCCACCGGGCCTGCCTGTTCCGCGACGTATCTAAGAACCGCAAGAACCTGCACGGCGGCGGGGGCCTTGGGGCGCGGCGATGTACTGGTCATTCTCCAAGAATACGCCTTTCACTGTCCGGTATATCGGACAGAGAAACGCGGGCGACGACAGTGGCCGGATCACCGAATGGCTCGTCCAGTCATGCGTGAAATTCGGCTAAAGACTTTCCGTCCACAGTGGCAGCGGCACCACGCGGCGGCTGCATCCCGATTCGTCCAGGACGTGGCCCAGGCGTTTGAAAGTCCGGACAACGGCCTGCCGGGAGATGACCACACTTCCCGGAGCCCGATCGGCCAGTTCGCGCTCGAAGCCCTGGACTTGCACGTAGTCCCGGACCCATAGAGTCACCAGCAGGTTCTGCGCGCCGAGAACCTGCGCGCTGAGGCGGCAGTTGCTGAGCGCCGCAAAGTAGCGGCCGACGTCGTCAACGTAGCGGGCAGGGACGTTCAGGATCAACGTGACTTCCCGCAGTCCCTGTTGGGCCGCCGTCGACGTATCGCAGCGGAGCGCTATGTAACCGGCGGCCAGGAACCGCTCCACGCGTCGTCGTGCTGTTTGGGGGGAGACGCCGCAGGCGGCACCCAGCTCCGCCCAGCTCGCCCGCCCGTCCTTGGCGAGCTCTTCCAACAACGCCGAATCCAGCCGGTCCGGTGAGTACGCGGCCTGCTCAGGCAGCGGTTCCGCTGACACGAGCCGGGCACGGGCGGGTTCCAGCGTACCGCTGCGCCATTCCGAGGCCTGCCGGTACAGCTTGGTGACGAAAACGACCTCCCGGTGTGTGACGCCGGGCAGCTTCGGGAAGGATCCGGTGACGATGTCCATCAGCTCACCGTGGCTGGACGCAAAGCAGTCCACAAAGAGGTCGTGCGAGCCGGTGACCAGCGAGACGGTTCCGAACGCTGGCTCGGCGCACAGCCGCTCGATGAGCGTCTCACCCTCGCTGGGCAGGGATGACAAGTGTATGAACGCTGACCATCCTGCGCTGAGGTAACGCTGCCCGGGAGCGGGCGTAATCCATGCCTGCCCCTGCTCGGCAAGAGCGTTCCAGCGCCGTGCCACAGTGGGGCCGGACAGGCCCAAAGCGTCCGCAATCCGGCTCCATTCGGCGCGGGGATTGATCTGCAGGGCATTCACGATTTCCAGATCCAGCTCCGTGAGCGTGGCTGATTCGTTCAATATTTGCCGCCTCAGGTGGATTTCGAACAATTTCGAAGCCAGTGTAAACGACAGCCCTAACGTTGTGACTCGCATCACCACCAAGCAATCCGTTCCGGACCACGAGGAATCATATGGCAAGCAAAACAGCAGCTCCTGCGATGGCAGCCACAACGCGCACCACCATTGCCGGAATGATCCTGGCAATGGCACTCATCGAGTCGCTCAGCGGGGTCACCCAGGGGTACCTCAATCCGATCCTGCCCGCGTTGGGACCGGTCTTCGAGATTGACGACCCCACCATCAACGGTATCTTCCTTATCTCCAACGTCAGCTTCGCTGTTCTCACGCCAATCATTTCAAGACTCGGCGACAGCTACGGGTACCGGCTGGTGCTGCGCTGGTCCACCGGTGTTGTTACGGCCGGCGTGCTCCAGATGGCACTGTGGCCGTCGCTGTGGACGGTGACAGTGGGCGTCGTCATGCTGACCTGCGTGGTGGGCTTCATCCCGCTCATGATGGGAATCCTGCGGGTCAGCAGCCCCGGCCACACGCGAACGGGCGTGAGCGTCATGATCGGCATGCTCATGATCATGGTGGGAGCGGGCGGGCTTCTGGCCGGCATCATCGGCGCCACCGACCCGACGCTTGGCCTCTGGGTGGCGGTACCCTTCGCCGTGGTCGCCTTCGGCTGCTCCTTCGTACTGCCCGACGCCGGGATCCCGACTCGAGAGGGCATCGCCATGGCACCGCTCCTGGCCTGTTCACTCGGGCTGATTGCTTTTGTTGTGGCGCTCTCGATGGCGCCGGAATGGGGCTGGCTCGACGCCCGGACCCTGGCGGCCGGCGTGGCGGCCCTGGCCCTGCTGGCGTACTGGGCCAGGCGTGACTTCAGCGCAACCGGGGGCCGCAGGTTCATGGACCTGCGGATGCTGGCAAATCGGCGGACCCGGTCTGTTTCGGTCGCCACATTCTTCTTCGGCTTCGCGTCCATCAGCTACTTCGGTACCAACGGTATTTTCCTGCATTCCAACCCGGACCAGACCGGTTACGGATTCGGCCTTAGCCCGCTGATGATCGCGATTGTCCTTTCGCTGGCCTCTGTTCTCTCGCTGGCTTCCTCTCTGCTCACGGCCAAGGCGCTCAGGAAGTTCGGCGAACGCGCCACCCTCGTCTTCGCGGGTGCGTTGTTGGCGGGCGGCTTCCTGGTGATGGTGGTTGCCCACGGATCGCTCCCGGGCTACTGCGTTGGCTTCGCCATGTTCAACCTGAGCCTGGGGATGTACCAGGCGGGAACCCGCGCGCTGTCCGTCGAGGGCGTTCCCGTGGAGGAGACCTCGACGGCGGCCGGGCTCAATGAGCTGGCCTTGTCCGTCGGCATCGCGGTGGGGGCCGCGGTGGTCAAGCTCATCTCCTCAGCCTCGGCCGGGTCCGGGCACATCACAGAGACCGGACTGTTGGCCATCTGGGGTGCCCTGGCAGTGGCGGCTTTGATCGCCGCCGCAGCGAGTGCGGGCTACCCCAAGCCTCGGGCTGCCGAGGTGGCGGCATGAACTCTGGACCTAACAGCAGCAGGGGAGGGGCCGCCGTCGTACCTCTATCCCTGGCCGCCATAGAAGGCGCCCTCGAGGTTGCCGTGGAGCGCTGGAGGCCGGAGATCCTGGATCTGAGCCACGCCATCCATGCGGATCCGGAACTTGGCGGCCAGGAGTTCCGTGCCGCCAAGCGGGTGAGCCGGGTACTCCGCATGGCCGGGTTCAGCTTCAATGGGCCGCAGCCTGGGCAGCCGACGGCATTCAGCGCGCATTTCGGATCCGGCGAGCTTGTGGTGGCACTCTGCGTTGAGTACGACGCGTTGCCCGCCATCGGTCACGCGTGCGGGCACAACGTGAATGCGGCCAGCGCTGTAGGGGCGGCGCTGGCGCTGGCGGCCGTGGCCGACGAACTGGGCCTTACCGTCAAGGTGCTCGGAACGCCCGCGGAAGAGACCACCGGCGGCAAAGTGGACCTGATCGGCGAGGGCTTTTTTGACGATGTATCGCTGGCCATGATGGCGCACGCTGCGGCAACGGACGTGGTGGGTGGTTCGTCCCTGGCCATGTGCATGTGGGACGTGCTGTTTGAGGGTCGTCCCGCTCATGCCGCGGCGGCGCCTTCGGAAGGCGTTAACGCCCTCGACGCGCTCGTAGTCGCGCAGACGGCGATTGCTTTGGCACGGCAGCAACTGCCGGCGGGATCGATCGTGTCGTTGATCGTGACGGAGGGCGGGAGTGCCGTCAACGTTATTCCAGAGCGGGCCCGGGCCACCATTGAAATGCGGGCCGTGAGCATCGAAAACCTCCGGTTGACCCAGGACAAGATGAGGCGGTGCCTCGAAGCTGGTGCCCATGCCAGCGGCTGCACCCTTCAGGTCAAACCCACGGGCAATGACTATGCAGAACTGCGTCAGGATGCGTTCTTGTCAGAGGCCTACCGGGCAGCGATGACGGCCAAGGGCAGGGACATAGTGTTCAGCGCCGAGCCGGTGGCCTCCACGGACATGGGAAATGTCTCGCAGCTCGTGCCGAGCATTCATCCCATGGTCGGCTACGACGTGCGGGGCGCCGCGCACCACACCGCCGAGTTCGCCGCGTTCGGTGCTTCTGCGGGCGCCGACAAGGCGGTGCTGGACGGATCGTTCGGACTGGCCGCAGCGGCATGCGCAGCAGCCATGGACCCGGAGCAGACGAGGCGGCTGCTCTGCCGAACGCGGGTCCGGACGGGGCGTAGCAGGGGAACTGCAGTACAAAGTGTTACCGGGCCGGGTGACCCGAAACACGGCCCCTGAACAGAAATGGCTAGGATGGTTCCTAGCCGACGAGGTTCACTCCAGGGTCCACCCAACCCGCAGACGAAATTCGATTTAGGAGTCAGCATGCCCATTGCAACCCCAGAGATCTATGCCGACATGATCGACCGTGCCAAGAAGGGCGGCTTCGCGTTCCCGGCGGTCAACGTCACTTCTTCCCAGACCCTGAACGCGGCCCTGCGCGGTTTCGCTGAGGCCGAGTCTGACGGGATCGTGCAGGTGTCCACCGGCGGTGCGGCGTACTGGTCGGGTGCGTCCACGAAGGACATGGTTGCCGGTTCGCTGGGTTTCGCGGCGTTTGCCCGCGAGGTGGCCAAGAACTACAACGTGAACATCGCCCTGCACACGGACCACTGCCCGAAGGACAAGCTGGACGGGTTCGTGCTGCCGCTGCTGGCCGCCTCCGAGGCCGAGGTGAAGGCCGGCCGCAATCCGCTGTTCAACTCGCACATGTGGGACGGTTCGGCCGAGACGCTGCAGGAGAACCTGCGCATCGCCCGCGAACTGCTGGCCCGCACCGCTGCAGCCAAGATCATCCTCGAGGTGGAGATCGGCACGGTCGGCGGTGAGGAGGACGGCGTCGAGCACGAGATCAACGAAAAGCTGTACACCACGGTCGAAGACGCCTTGGCCACCGTCGATGCCCTGGGCGCCGGGGAGAACGGCCGGTATATCACGGCGCTGACGTTCGGCAACGTGCATGGTGTGTACAAGCCGGGCGGGGTGAAGCTGCGTCCGGAGATCCTGAAGGACATCCAGGCCCAGGTCGGTGCCAAGATCGGCAAGGAGAACCCGTTCGACCTGGTGTTCCACGGCGGGTCGGGTTCCTCGGACCAGGAGATCGCGGACGCGGTGTCCTACGGCACCATCAAGATGAACATCGACACGGACACCCAGTACGCGTACACGCGTCCGGTGGTGGACCATATGTTCCGCAACTACGACGGTGTGCTGAAGGTCGACGGCGAGGTGGGCAACAAGAAGACCTACGACCCCCGCGTCTGGGGCGCCTCCGCCGAGGCCGGCCTCGCCGCCCGCGTCGTTGAGGCAACCCAGCAGCTGGGTTCCGCGGGCAAGACCTTCTAGTCATGTCCGACGAGTTCCGCAAGAACCTGATGGGCCCCGAGCCCACGCTTCTGCCTGCCGAGACCGAGGTGTACCAGCACCTCGCGCTCGGCGCTGAAGCGGTGGATCTCGTGGCGAAGCATCCCACGTCGTCGCTTTTGTGGGCCGTGCTGGCAGAGGAAGCGTGGGCGGAAGGCCGCACCGTCGATTCCTACGCCTACGCGCGGGTGGGCTACCACCGCGGCCTGGACTCGCTCCGCCGCAACGGCTGGCGCGGCGTGGGGCCGATCCCGTGGGAGCACGAACCAAACCGCGGCTTCCTGCGGGCCCTGTACTCACTGGGCCGCGCCTCGGCCGCCATCAACGAGGCGGAGGAGCCGGAGCGCATCGAGAAGTTCCTCAGCGACTCGGACCCCGCGGCCAAAGCAGCCATCGAAGCCAAGCAGCACAACTGAGTTAAATACGACGGCGGGCGGTCACCTTCTCCTGGAAGAGGTGACCGCCCGCCGTCGTGGTGGGCCCAGCCCGCAGGACGTTTAGCTGCCGGCTTTGCGGAGACCGGTGCGGGCCATGGCGTCGGCGTAGGCGACGTGCATCTCGTCGAGGTACTGCTTCTGCCGTTCCGGGGTTCCGGCGAAGGAGCGGCCGCTCAGCGACCGGACCTTGTAGGTCTTCAGTCCACGGCGCCACAGCAGCGGAACTTCGGTCTTCAGCAGCAGGCCGGCGAGGCGGTTGGCCTCCGTGCCGTGGGCCACGATGACGGAGGCGCGGGGCACCAGGGCCAGGACCTTCAGCAGCGGCTTGAGGCCGGCCTGGATCTGGTCGGGCGTGAACTTGCCGTTCGGCTCACCCGGCATGTGCCACGGGTGGACGTTCCACGGCATGATGTACTCCGGCCGCAGGCCCAGCTTCCACTGGATGCCCAGCATCCGGGTGGCGGCGTCGTCATCGCCCGGCATGATGAAGCCGGTGGGCGATGCCGTGCCGATGTTGGAGTAGAGGCTGATGATCCGGCATTCCTCGACGTCGTGCGCGGGATCGACGTACGGCACCTGGGTGCCCGGCTTGGAGCTCTGCAGCGTGTCGCAAAGCTCATTGACAGCGGCAACGTTGGGCTCGTAACGGCGCATCAGAAGCTGTTCATGGAAGGATTCGGTAGCCAGGGCGGTCATATGGTGCTGTGTCTCCTGCAGGTGGGTCGCGCCGCCGCGCCGCAGGGCCGGCACGCCGCAGGCATGCCGATGCGGCGTGGTGTGAAAATGAGGTGGACCGGTACCTGACCGGTCCTCCCCAGTTTAGCAAGGCATGCGAACCGCCGGGCCCCGCCCCCGCGCGCCCCCGTGCCCGAGCCGCGCGGCGAAGGGCCCGCAACGCAGCAAATGAGGGCTAAATCACTTCTATCTGGATGCATTTTTGCCGGGCAAGCTGGCACCGGTCCATCTCGCCCTGCAACTGCCGGTCCAGCAACCTTCGGAAACCCAGTAAATCCATTGACTTGACTTTGACCTGCGCAAATGGTGAGTTTTACTCATCGGTTTTTTGGGGGAAACGCCGATGCTCCCCCAATACGCGTATCCGATTTTAATCATTCGGTCCACATCTAAATCTGGGGGAAACTTTGGTTGCATCAACCAGCACGGAGCCGCGCTCCACAAAATCTACAAAGGTCCGGGCTATTCTGGCCGCCGGACTCGTCCTGGGAGTCGGTGCAGCCTTCACGCTCGCCGCCTGGACGGACAACGAGTGGGTCTTCGGCCAAAGCGACAACGGCGGTGGCCCGGGCACCAAGACCTACCACATGCAGCAAAACACCTGGACGGGTGCAGGAGGGACGGCTTCCTGGAGTGATCAGGACACGCCCCCCGGTGGTGCGCTGACGTTCAGCGTCGACGCCGATGACCTGGTGCCGGGCAGCACCGTTTACGCTCCGATGCAGCTGAGGGCCGCAGCCGGCTCTGAAGCGCTCGTCGCCAGCCTGACGGAGGCTGTGCAGTCCACTCCCACAGATCCGGTTACCAACTCGTCAGTTCTCTACAGTGCCCTTCGGTACGAGGCGAAGCAGGGTGTGGACAAGGCGTCATGCAATGCCGCAGGCTTTGGCGGCGCTGGCACCAACATCGTTCCCGTGGGATCCCCGTTGGCCACCATCTCCGGGACCGGAATCACCCTCCCGGCAGGTGACACCGTGAACGACGGTGCCGCCGCCGACATCTGCTTTGCACTTACGCTGCCGTCCAGCGCTGTAAGTTCGCTCCAGGGGCTCAAGACCGTTCCGCTCTGGAAGTTCACGAGCAGCGTCGGCTCGTAGCCACTGGCTGTGCCGGACGTAATGATCGGCGACACACCCCCGTCCCGTGCGGCCGCGGTGCCGCGCGGGACGGGGGTGCGGCCGGTTTTCCGCTTCCTTAGAGCCGTTCGCGAAGTTGCCCTGACATGCGTCGCTTTTTTGGGGCTGATGTGCATTCTGGCCTTGATCCTCGGCTTCGTCTTCAAAGCGTCCTTTGTCGTTTTCCGGACGGGTTCCATGGAGCCCGAATTTCCGGTAGGAGCTTTGTCCCTGACTGTCCAAGTAAAGGCAGAAGATCTCGCGCCGGGCGACGTCGTGTCCGTCAGGCGGGAGGGCTCAAGCGTGCTGATCACCCACCGCGTGGTCTCGGTGACACCGCCGGAATCGGACGGAGGTAATCCGTCGCTGATTCTCAAGGGCGATGCGAACAGCTCGCAGGACCCCCTGCCCTACGAGGTGGCTGCCGCCCAGAAAGCGCTGGTGACAGTGCCGGTGGTCGGCTCGTGGGTAATGACCGCGAGAGGCCCTGCGTTCATCGGTGGTGCCACGCTAGCCCTGGCCGCGCTGGTGCTCTGGGCGTACTGGCCGAAGCGGCAGCCTCGCAGCCCTGGCCACTGACGAAGCTCTGCGGTCTCTTGGAGACCTGTGCGACCGCTCAAAGAGGAGGTGTACGGAATGCCATCGTGGAAGATGTTCATGATGCGTGCCAGCGGCACATGCGCGGCTGTCCTGTTGGCTGTGGCCACAGCCCAAAATACTGCCGTTGCCGCCGAAGACTTGATTCAAGTGCCTGAAACCGGGGCTCCGGGATTGCTGTCACTCTCGTCCTCTGTCTATCCGCTGACGCTGCCCGTCCTTGAGCCGGACGAGTCCTTCAGCTGGCAGATCGGCCTGACAATGACGGAACCGGCGGCAGCATCCCTGCTGCAGGTAACCGCAGCAGGGGAAATCGCCGGAACCGACAGGTACGTGGTCGCGGTGGAGGAGTGCGCCGTGCAGTGGCAGGGTTCCAGCGGACGCAACGGAAGCCTGAGCTGCCCGTCCGGCGCCATCTCCAGGATTCCATCCACCGCACTGGCGGCGCTTCGGCAGGATGTCCAGGTTCCGCTCAGGAACCTTCGCGCCGGGACGACATCCTTTCTGCGGTTTACCCTTGCCCGGCCCGCCGGCTCTGCAGAATCCGGTGGCACTTCACTGACGCTGGGGATTGGTGTCAGCGCCATGGGGGAGGACACCGGCGGGGTCGGGTTTCCGGATCCTGGCCAGTCGCCGGACCCGGACCAATCACCGGAGCCAAGCCAACCGTCAGGACCAGGCCAGTCGTCGGCGCCCGGCCCCTCGGGGGACGCCAGCCCGCCGGGGGACGCCCACCGCGCGGACATGGGCCCGGATGACACCAGCCTGGGTGACACCGGTGCAGCCATCCTGCCGGCGCTCTTGGCCGGCGGCGCCCTGGTGCTGCTTGGCGCAGCCGTTGTTGCCGCCTTCCGCGGATCGCGCCCATCCGCCAGGACCACCCGATGAGGGCCATTCTGAAAGGGGCAACGCGCGGCGTCGTCGATAGGCCGCGCCGTTCCCTGCTGGTAGCTGCCGTCGCAGCTATCTCCGTTGCGGCGGCGAGCACCATCACCAGCGCCGCCTGGACCGACGACGAATGGGTAAGCAGCGCCGTCGGCGTCGCGTCACCCGGCGACTGCGCCACCAACACCCTCTTCACCAGCCAGTCCCGGGCCCGGCAGCTGACTGGCACCGTCCTGAATACGAGCCTGGACTCAATCACCGGCGTCGAGGGCCTGACTGTGACGAACAACGGCATCAAAGCATCGCCGGTGCCAGTCACCGCCACCCCGGTGCCCGGCACCACCGACGCCTTCATCAGCAAGCTGCCCGTCACCGCCCTGGGCGGCACCATTGTTGAAGCCGGATTGGGGCTCGGGGCCCCGGTTGGCGGGATTGGCAGTTACACGCAATGGGCGCAGTCGAAGAACAGCGGGCAGGCAAAGGGCGCCTCCGGCCTGGTGTCGGATCAGTCGGGCGCCATGGACGTGGCCGGGACGGCCAGCGGCGCGGCCACTGCACCCAAAGCGGCGAGCATCTCGCTCGGGGCAATTGTCCCGACGTCGTTGGCCGGCGTAACGCTCGACGTCGGCGCGGTCGCCTCGTCTGCCGTGGTGGACAGTTGCGCGATGATCAACGGTTGGCCGACGCCGGATCCCACCCCCGCCGTCGAGCGCGACTATGGCATCGCCAGCCTGGACCTGAACGCCGAGGTGCCTGCCATTGGGTCATTGTCCACCCAAGGTGGCGCCCTTGTGGGCGCGGTGCCGGACCAACTGAACGCCTTGACCGGGACTGGCGGACTGGCCACGGCCATTTCCAACGGCATTTCCGATATCGTGAAGCCGCTTTTGGGCACGCTGGGGATGTCCACGCCAGTCACGACAGTCACGGTATCTGCCCCGGACCTGTCACCCGTACGGGCCCTGATGACAGGGACCTTAACGGATCCCGACGGCACTGTCACGATGGACCTCGGCACCGGAACCGTGATGGTGGACCTCGCCAGCTTGACCGGAGGCACCACCGGGCTCAATGGCAAGGGACCGAACCACGCCGTCGTGCTGGATGCGGCCATGACTGCCAAGGTCAACGGCAGGGTCACGGCTCTCCTGGACGCCTGGAAGAACCGGGTCCTGGCCGCGCTCACCACCGCCCTGCGCGGTGTCACGGTAGACGCCACCACGAACGTCACGCTTACGCTGGCTGGTGTCAACGCGGCGACCGTGGCGGTCAAAACCGGGCCGTCAACGCTGGGCCAGTTCCTCGACGGAACAGCCGCGCCTCCGGTTGTAACGGCCAAGGTACTTGGCCTCGACGTTGGGGGCGTGGTCGGTGCGCTGTTGGGGCCCATCACAACAGCCCTCACCAGCGGCGCCAACTCGGTGATGAAGGATGCCTTGAACGCCACTGTCTTCAATGCCGGCCTGATTCCTGCCCTGGGCACCAACCTGCAGGCACTCATCACCCCGGCCGTCAACGCCGTCGGATCCGTCCTGGCCGGCGTCGGCACCCTCGTCGCCATTCACGTCAACGTCCAGCCCGACCAGCCCTGGCCCGGCACCAGGCCTGCTGATGTCACTGCCGCTGCAGGACAGTACAAGGTATCGGCGGTAAGAGTGGGGCTGATCGACAACGCAGGGCTTCTCAGCCTGTCCCTTGGCAACTCCTCCGCCGGCCCTGTGGCGCTGCGTGTCCCGTGAGCGCGCCGCGACAGGGGAGAAACCGGTTCAATCCGCTAAACTTGGGTGGTAAGAGCCCCGGAACTCTTGCGTCGCTGTGCCGCCCCGCGGCCGGCGAAGGCTCGTATGTTCGGGGCATTCTCATGAACGGCGCCGACCTCCGGTTGAAGCACCTCGGTGATCCAGCCGGGCTAGGCCCGAACGAATGGGGGAGGATCCCATGCCAGCAATCGTGATCGTCGGAGCCCAGTGGGGCGACGAAGGAAAAGGTAAGGCCACCGACCTGCTTGGCGGCCGCGTCGACTACGTCGTGAAGCCGAACGGCGGCAACAACGCCGGGCACACCGTCGTCGTAGGCGGTGAGAAGTATGAGCTCAAGCTCCTTCCGGCCGGCATCCTCAGCCCCAACGCCGTCCCCATCATCGGCAACGGCTGCGTCGTCAACCTCGAGGCACTGTTCCAGGAGATCGACGGCCTCGAGGCCCGCGGCGCTGACACCTCGAAGCTGCGTGTCTCCGCCAACGCCCACCTGGTCGCCCCGTACCACCAGGTGCTGGACAAGGTCACTGAACGCTTCCTCGGCAGCCGCGCCATCGGCACCACCGGCCGCGGCATCGGGCCCACCTACATGGACAAGGTCGCCCGCTTGGGCATCCGCGTCCAGGACGTCTTCGACGAGTCCATCCTGCGCCAGAAGGTCGAAGGCTCGCTGCGCCAGAAGAACGAACTCCTGGTCAAGATCTACAACCGCCGCAGCATCGAGGTGGAAGAAGTGGTCAACTACTTCCTCTCCTTCGCCGAGCGCCTGCGCCCGCTGGTCATCGACAGCACCCTCGTGCTGAACGCCGCCCTGGATGAGGGCAAGGTGGTGCTCATGGAGGGAGGCCAGGCCACGTTCCTCGACGTCGACCACGGCACCTACCCGTTCGTCACGTCCTCCAACCCCACGGCCGGCGGCGCGTCCGTGGGGTCGGGCATCGGCCCCACCCGCATCACGCGGTCCATCGGCATCATCAAGGCCTACACCACGCGCGTCGGTGCAGGCCCGTTCCCCACCGAGCTCTTCGACGAGATGGGCATGTACCTGCAGAAGACCGGCGGCGAATTCGGCGTCAACACCGGGCGCCCGCGCCGCTGCGGCTGGTACGACGCCGTCCTGGCCCGCCACGCCTCCCGCGTGAACGGCTTCACCGACTACTTCGTCACCAAGCTTGACGTCCTCACCGGCATCGAACAGATTCCGGTGTGCGTGGCCTACGATGTGGACGGCGTCCGGCACGACGAAATGCCCATGACCCAGACCGAATTCCACCACGCGAAGCCGATCTTCGAGTACTTCGACGGCTGGACCGAGGACATCACCGGCGCCCGCGCGCTGGCTGACCTGCCCGAGAACGCCCGCAACTACGTGCTGGCCCTCGAGAAGCTGTCCGGCACCCGCTTCTCCGCGATCGGCGTGGGACCGGACCGCGACCAGACGATCGTGGTCAACGATTTGATCCTTGACTAAAACCGACTGACGCCGGAGGCGTCCGGCAACAACAACTCAAGCAAGCAGTTCCCGACGGCGGCGGGTCACCTTACGGTGGCCCGCCGCCGTCGTGCGTTCCGGGAGGAAAATTCCCGGGTTTACGGGCGAAAACAAGTCGCCAGAAAAAAAGTTTCCGGGACCGCGTAACCTTCCGGGCCGCAGCGGCGATTACCTCTATGTAAGCGCCGGGCCGGAGGCTGTCCCCCATCGGCCTCCTGCCCGGCCTTCAATCAACCAAAGGACTTTTTTCTGATGAAGAGTGTTAGCAAGACCACCAAGATTGCTGTTGCAGCCGCCATCGTCGCCGTTGGAGGTTTCTCCGGCATCGGATTGGCCAACGCCGCCCAGGTTTCCAGCTCGCAGCACGCAGAGGTGACCCCCGCTACGCCCGCCACCCCGGCCGTTCCCGCCACCCCGACGGTTCCGGCAGTGCCCGCCGTCCCGGCGACGCCGGCCACCCCGAAGGTTCCTGTCGTCCCGTCCGCCAAGGCCAAGGCCGCCGGCGAAGCTGCAGACGCCGCCGATGCCGCCGTGGAAGCCGACAAGGACAACGCCGACGCCGACGCCAACGTCTCCGCCGGTGACAAGGCCGCCGGTGCCAACGTGACCGCAGCAATCCCCGCCACCCCCGCTGTTCCCGGCGGCGCCGGTGTTCCGGCCACCCCGGCCGTTCCCGCCACCCCGGCTGTGCCGAACGTTGCGGACCACGTGGCCAAGCCGGCCGCCCCGTCCGTCGCCGCAGACGCTGACGTCAAGGCTGACTCTGCTGCCGACCTGCCCGCAGGCAACTAGTACACAGCACGCGAAACAGGGCGTTCCCCGAATAGGGGCGTGAGGTGTGCGGCGGCTAGGCTTACTACCGCCGCACACCTGCAGTAAAGGGAAGGACCGCTCCTTGGCAGCTCAGCTGACCGATGACGAATTGTCAGCAGCCCTTTCTGGCGACCCCTCCGGCTTCAGCGCTGTCTACAGCACCATTTCGCCCGCCGTCCTGGGTTACTTCCGGGCCCGCGGCGTGGATGACGCCGAAGCCCTGACGCAGGACGTCTTCGTCGACATTCTGCCCAAGCTCAGCAATGTCCGGGGCGGCCATTCCGGGCTGCGGACCTTCATTTTCTCGGTGGCGCACGCCCGGCTTGTCGACTACCGCCGCCGGTCCGCCAGGACGCCTCAGCTCACCGAATTCGACCCGCTCCAGGATGAGCGGCGGTCCAATTCCGCCGAGGACGAGGTGCTCGGTTCGCTCGGCGGAATCGCTTCTTCACTTGCCATGCTCAACGACGACCAGCGTGAGGTCCTGCTCCTGCGGATTGTTGCGGACCTTTCGGTCGATCAGGTGGCCGGCATTATGAACAAGACCCCAGGGGCTATCAAACAGCTCCAGCGCCGCGGGCTCCTCGCCCTGCGCGAACTCGTCAAGGAAAAGGACCACGCAGCATCATGAGTGTCACGCCGGCAGGCCGCGAAGAAGGAGAGATCCAGGCGATCCTCCTGGATTCCGGGCTCGAAGACGACGCCGATCTCCGCAGGTCCCTCGAAGAGCTGCGAACGTTCGCGCAGGACCCCGCACCGCAGCCGCGCGCCGACCTCGCCGCACTGCTCGCCCACGGGGCACCCGCTTCGGCCTTACCCACCCAGGCGATGCGACGGGCCTCCACTCCGGACGTGGCCAGCCTTGAGCAGCACCGCCGTAACCGTCAGCGCCGGATGGGCATGGTGGTGGGCGCGGCGGTGGTCGGTGCCATGGGACTTGGTGCCGGCGCAGTCGCAGCCTCCAGCGAGGACTTCCGCAACAGCGTAGGCCACACCGTGGTCCGGATCTTCCAGCCGGCCAGCGAGACAACCGCTCCGGCCCCGACTGTCACGTCGCCCGCGGACATTCCCGCGGCCCCGTCCCCGACGTTTGCGGCACCCAAGCCCTCTGTTAGCGGAACTGCTGCTTCGCCGTCGGGCCCTACGCCAGCCCAGACGGGAGCGGCCGCTGCGAACGGTTCGTCAAACTCGTCTGCCGGTTCAGCGGCTGCCGGCGGAACGGCGAAGGGCCAAGCGCCGACGCCGGCCCGTCCCAGCCAGCTGCCCACGGTCCCCGGATCGGGGGTCGTGCCCAAGCTTCCGTCCAAGCCGCTGCCGGTTCCCACGCTGCCGGGCGGCGTGCCCACCGTCCCGGCCAGACCGGTCCCCGGCGCACCGTAGGCTCCTGGAGGCAGACCCTCCCGGCGGCGCCTCGAGTTTTTGTACACTTATTGGCCCCTAACGGCCTCTGAAGTCGCGAGACGTGGACAAAAACTCCAAGGGAGGGGCAGCGGATGCGTTGGCCTCAACGGGCCGCCCCTGAACGGTTGTCACCGGCCGCAAAAAATTTTTTGAAAAAGTTTTGGAATCCGCGTAACCCTTCGGGGTTCCACATCGATTACCAAAGTGAAAGTGCCGGGCTGGATCTTGTCCCCCATCGATTTCCAGCCCGGCATTTTTTATGCCTTCAGTCCGGCGGCCCCTTAAAGGCCAGGCCTGCTAGGCCAGGACCTGCCGCTTCGAGGAGATCACTCCCGTGTCGAAGCCGGCCAGATGCAGCCCGCCATGGAAGCGTGCGTGCTCGATCTTGACGCAGCGGTCCATCACCACGTTAAGTCCCGCGGCTTCGGCATCTCCGGCCACGCCCTCGTGCCAGGAACCGAGCTGCAGCCACAGCGTCTTGGCGCCTGCGGCCACGGCCTCGTCCAGGACGCCCGGCAGGTCGTCGTGCTTGCGGAACACGTCAACGATGTCCGGGCTCTCGGGCAGGTCCGCCAGCGAGGCGTACGTGGGCTGGCCGAGAATCTCCTTGACCACCGGGTTCACGAAGTACACCTTGTACCGGGTCGAGGACTGCAGGTACGTGGCCACGAAGTAGCTCGCGCGGGACGGCTTGTCCGAGGCGCCCACGATCGCGATCGATTTCGCCTGCCGCAGCAGGTCCAGGCGCTCAGGCGCAGACGGGCCGGTCCAGGTTCCATCAGCGGTGCTCATGCCCGTGCTCCAATCGTGCAGCTGTCAGCAGGTTCTGCGAGGCCGACGGCGTCATCCGCTGCCGCGTTCTGCGCTTCCGTGAGTGCCTGGTCCAGGTCCCAGAGGATGTCCTCCAGGTCTTCCAGGCCCACTGAGATGCGGACCAGGTCCTCCGGAACTCCGGCGGATGCCAGCTGCTCATCGCTGAGCTGCTGGTGCGTCGTGGACCCGGGGTGGATCACCAGGGTGCGGGCGTCGCCCACGTTGGCCAGGTGCGAGGCCAGCTGCAGGGATTCGATGAACTTCTGCCCGGCCGCGCGGCCGCCCTTCACGCCGAAGGAGAACACGGAGCCCGGCCCCAGGGGCAGGTACTTCCTGGCCCGGTCGAAGTGCGGGTGGGACGGCAGGCCCGAGAAGTTCACGTAGGCCACGCGCGGGTCGGCTTCCAGCCATTCGGCCACGGCCTGCGCGTTTTTCAGGTGCTCGTCCAGTCGCTGGGGGAGGGTTTCCACGCCCTGCAGCAGCTGGAACGCGGCCAGCGGGGTCAGCGCCGGGCCGATGTCGCGCAGCTGCTCGCAGCGCAGCTTGGTCAGGAATCCGTATTCGCCGAAGTTTCCCCACCAGGAGACGTTGCCGTAGGAGGCCACCGGCTCAGTCATGCTGGGGAACTTGCCGTTGCCCCAGTTGAAGCGGCCGCTCTCGACGATGACGCCGCCGAGGGTGGTGCCGTGGCCGCCGATGAACTTGGTGGCGGAGTGGATCACGATGTCTGCCCCGTGCTCGATCGGACGCACGAGGTACGGCGTGCTCAAGGTGGCGTCGACGACCAGGGGGATGCCGGCGTCGTGCGCCACTTTTGCCAGGGCCGCAAGGTCCTGGACCTCCGACGACGGGTTGGCCACCACCTCGACGAAGATCGCCTTGGTGTTCTCCCTGACGGCGGCGGCGTAGTCGGCGGGGTCCGTGCCGGGGACGAAGGTGGTGTCCACGCCGAAGCGGCGCAGGGTCACGTCCAGCTGGGTGACCGTGCCGCCGTAGAGCTGTGACGCCGCAACGATGTGGTCGCCGGCCTGGGTGAGGGCGGCAAAGGTGATGAACTCGGCGGCCATGCCCGACGACGTCGCAACCGCTCCGATGCCGCCCTCAAGCGAGGCGATGCGCTCCTCGAACGCGGCCACGGTGGGGTTGCCGATGCGGGAGTAGATGTTGCCGTACTTCTGCAGGGCGAACAGGTTGGCTGCGTCCTGGGTGTCCTTGAATACGAACGACGTCGACTGGTAGATGGGCACGGCCCGGGCGCCGTGCTCGGCGTCGGGAGTGCCGCCGGCGTGCAGGGCGCGGGTGCGGAACCCGAACTTGCGGTCAGCCATCAGACAGCCACCGCCTCGGCCTGGGCCGGAACCCCGGACAAATCCAGCTCGGTGCCGTTCCTGCGGGCGAGGTCGGCTTCGAGTTCCCGGACGATGGGCAGGACGTCGCGGCCGAACGCTGCGATTTCCTCCTGGAAGTGCAGGTAGCCGGTCAGGAAGAGGTTCACGCCGATCTTCTTGTACTCCACGATCCGCTCGGCGATTTGCTCCGGGGTGCCGATCAGCTGGGTCTTGAAGCCGTCGTTGTACTGGACCAGGTCCTCGAACGTGGAGTCCGCCCACATGCCCTTGCCGTCCTTGGTTGACGGTCCGGCTTCCTGCACGGCGTCGCGGAAGCCCTGGACGGCCGGCTTGTGCGCCTTCTCCACGATCTCGCGGAGCGTGTCGCGGGCTTCCTTTTCGGAGTCGCGGGCGATGACGAAGCCGTTGAGGCCGAAACGCGGTGACGCCAGCTGGCCTTCGGTGCCACGCTTGGTTTCGCCGGACGCGGCGACTACGCCGGCGATGTTTTCCCTGAAGCCTTCGAGGTCCTTGCCGTTAGAGAAGTACCAGTCGGCGACGCGGCCCGCGGTGGCCTGGGCCGCCGTCGAGTTACCGCCGAAGAAGATCTCCGGGTGCGCACGGCCCGGAACGTCCACGGGGGCGGGGTTCAGGGTGAAATCGGTGATGTTGTAGTACTTGCCGGCCTGGCTGTAGTCCTTTTCGGTCCACAGGCCGCGGAGCACCTTGATGAATTCCTCGGTCCGGACGTAGCGTTCGTCGTGCTCCAGCCATTCGAGGCCGAAGTTGGTGAACTCGTTCTTGAGCCAGCCGGAGACGATGTTCACGGCGGCGCGGCCGGCGGAGATGTGGTCGGCGGTGATGATGTACTTGGCCAGCACGCCGGGGTGCCACATGCCCGGGTGGACGGCGGCAATCACCTTGAGGCGTTCGGTTGCGGCCAGCAGGGCGAGGCTGAAGGAGGTCGCTTCATGCTGCTTGTCGGCGCCGTAGGACGCGGCGTAGCGCGTCTGGGTCAGGGCGTACTCAAAGCCGGATTCCTCAGCGATGCGGGCCAGCTTCTTGTTGTAGTCGAAGTCCCAGCCGGTGCGCTGCTCAATGGTGGAGACCACCAGGCCGCCGGACACGTTCGGCACCCAGTAGGCGAACTTCAGCGGTTCGGAAAGACGGGCTACGTTGCTGATGTCGTTCATGATCGTTCCTTTACTTCTTCTGTCCGGTGTTGGGATGTCCGGTGTTGGGGTTTCCGGGGACGGCGGTGGCGCGGCGGCGCAGCGCCTCCTGGATGCCGGCAATGGCCGGTTCGTTCTGGAGTGAGGTGGTGTCGCCCAGCGCGCTTCCCTCAAAGAGTTGGGTCAGCAGCCGGCGCATGATCTTGCCGCTGCGGGTCTTGGGTACGTCAGGGACAACGACGACGTCGCGTGGCTTGGCGATCGGGCCGATCTCCTTCGCGACGTGGTTCCGGAGTTCGTCTGTGGTTGCTCCCGTTGAAGCGCCGCCCTTCAAGACCACAAACGCGACGACGGCGTGCCCGGTCGTGGTGTCGGCCACCGGACAGACCCCGGCCTCCACCACGTCCGGGTGCGTGACCAGGGCGGACTCGATCTCGATCGTGGAGAGCAGGTGGCCCGAGACGTTGAGCGTGTCATCCACCCGCCCCAGGATCCAGATGTCGCCGTCGTCGTCGTACTTGGCGCCGTCGCCGGCGAGGAACCAGCCCTGCTCCGCGTACTGGCTCCAGTAGGAGTCGAAGTAGCGGCGCGGGTTGCCCCACACGGTCCGGGCGATGGCAGGGCCTGGCTGGTCCACCACGATGAAGCCCTGCGCGCCCGGAGCGGTGCGGTTTCCGGCCTCGTCCACCACGCGGGTGCTGACGCCCGGAAGGGGACGGGCGGCGCAGCCGGGCTTGAACTCGGTGTCGGTGGGCGCGGGGGACATGATGGTGGCTCCGGTTTCGGACTGCCACCAGGTGTCCACCACAGGGGCGGTGCCTGCGCCGAGGTTGTCGCGGAGCCAGCGCCACGCCTCCGGGTTCACTGCCTCACCCACGGTTCCCAGCAGGCGGATGGAGGAGAAGTCATAGCTGTCCGGCACGCCGTCCGGGAACCATCCCATGAGCGAGCGGACCAGGGTGGGCGCGGTGTAGTACTGGGTGACGCCGTAGCGTTCGATGATCTCGAAGTGCCGGCCCGGATGCGGGGTGTTCGGCGTGCCCTCGAAGATCACCTGCGTGACGCCGTTGGAGAGCGGGCCGTAGATCTCGTACGTGTGGGCGGTGACCCAGGCGAGGTCCGCGGTGCACCAGTGCACATCGCGGTCCCGCAGCGCGGGATCCGGGTTGCTGAACAGGTACTCGAAGCTCCATGACGCCTGGGTGAGGTAGCCGCCCGAGGTGTGCACCAGGCCCTTGGGCTTACCGGTGGTGCCGGAGGTGTACATGATGAACAGGGGAGTCTCGGCGTCGAACGCCTCCGGTTCGTGGACATCGGAGGCGGGTTCGACGACGTCGTGCCACCAGACGTCGCGGCCCGCGGCCATGGGGACAGTGGAGAGATCTTCGGGGGCCGTGGTGCGGTTGATGACCAGGACATGTTCGATGGCATTGTCCCCGGCGACGGCGGCATCGGCGTTGTCCTTGACCGGGACTGCGGCGCCGCGGCGGAACTGGCCGTCGGTGGTCACCAGCAGCTTCGCGCCCGTGTCCTCGACGCGGAACCGCAGGGCCTCGGCGGAGAACCCGCCGAACACCAGGGAGTGGACGGCTCCGATCCGGGCTACGGCGAGGGTGATGATGACCGTTTCGGGGATCACGGGAAGGTAGATGACCACGCGGTCGCCTTTGGTGATGCCGAGGTCCAGCAGCGCGTTTGCGGCCTTGGACACTTCACTCTGGAGGTCGGAGTAGGTGATGGCACGGCGGTCGCCCGGTTCGCCTTCGAAGAACAGGGCCACCTTGTCGCCGCGTCCGGCCTCGACATGCCGGTCCACGCAGTTGTACGCAACGTTCAGCATGCCGCCGTCGAACCACTTGATCCCGGGTCCGCGGCCGGCTTCGACGTCGGCGGGCACCCAGCTGTGTGCGGTGTGCCATGGCTTGTTGCTGCCGGATTTTTGGCTGCCGGGCAGCGCGGCCCGGTCAGTGTCTGCCCAGTCGAGACGGAGGGCCTGTTCCTCCCAGAAGGCCACGTTGCCGGGGTCGACAATGGAGGTGGTACCGCTGTGACGCGCCGGCCCGTCGGTGGGGACGCCGTGCACTGCGCCGTCCGTAGGCTCGGTCGAGGACCATCCCGAAGAGCCGGAAGAGGAGCCGGGCGCGTCACGCAGCCCTGCTTCGACCGCCGTCGCGTCCGAAGTGGTATGTGGGGATGCCTCGGACGGAATCCGGGCAAGGGTGGGCAGGGCAAAAGTATTCTCTGGGGTCATTGCAGCACTCCATCGGTCCTGGCAGTAGCACCCCCGGTTCCTCGCGGCGCGGAAGAACAGTGGCGTGGGAATGGTCGTCTCACGTCACTGGAGGTTGCTGCGGCTTCATCGATCCAGGTCTCTCGGCCGCTCGGGATGGTCATTACCTACTCAAGCGGAGATGCAGAATTTCACAAAATCTGCGTCTTTGGAGCCGTAATATTCGTTCATTGGTCGCCGGTTGCTCGCAGGCCATTCAGATATTCGGAAATGGTGTGAAAACGCCGCAGGAGTAGAGTGGAAGCATGGCCCACAAAAACGATCAGGCTGTCATTGACCGGCTCATGCGAACCAAAGGGACGTGGGCGATTGTTGGCCTAACCCGGAATGAGTGGCGCTCGGCGTACGACGTTTCCCTGTTCGTCCGCGACCGAATGGGCATGGAGATCATCCCGGTCAACCTGCCGGGCGACGACGTCCACGGGGAGAAGGGCTACCGCACCCTCGCGGAGATCCCGGCGGAAAAGCACCCGATTGACGTCGTGGACTGCTTCGTCAATTCGCAGAAGGTCGGGGCTGTCATCGACCAGGCCATCGCCGTCGGCGCCAAGGCAGTGTGGCTGCAGCTGGGTGTTTTCGACGACGCCGCGGTGGAGCGGGCCAAAGCCGCGGGACTCGATGTTGTGGTGAATTCCTGCCCAGCCCGCGAGGGTTGGCGCGTGGGCATCTAGTCCGGCAAGGTCCCGGTGCGCGGGCGCCGGCTTCAGTGCCCGGCTCAGCCCATAAGCCCCGGGTAATGGCGTTCCGTGACGTCCGGGTGGGCGCGCATCCGGCCTTTCAGCATGTTCCGGCCGAACGAGGCGAGCAACGGGTTGGAGGGGTCGTCGGAGATGCCGCGGGCCGCGTCCTTGAGGTCCGGCGGCAGGGGCACCGGGTCGATCACCGCGTCGAGGCGCGGGGACCAGAAGAAGGGGACGGAGTAACGGTCCACGCCGGGCGGCGGGGCCTGCACGCGGTGGATCGTGGCCGCGAGATAGCCCTCGGTGGCCACCTCCAGCATTTCGCCGAGGTTCACCACCAGTGCTTCGGGAATGGGTTCCACAGGGACCCATTCGCTGGTTCCCGGCGGCAGTACTTCCAGCCCGCCCACGTCATCCTGAAGCAGGAGGGTGACGAAGCCGTAGTCCGCGTGCGATCCGACGCCCTGGTCACCGGCCGCTTCCACAACCCCGCCGACGTAGTGGACCAGTTTGCCCATCCAGGCCGGCGCGTCCCGGAAGGGCTCCTCGAAGTAGTCCTCCGGCAGCCGGAGGGACACGGCGATGGCCCGCATCAGTTCCGCGCCCACCCCGGACATGAGCCCGGCCCAGGCCATCGCCGCCTGCTCCAGCTCCGGCATTGCCTCGTGCGGCCACAGGTTGGGGCCCTGCAGGAGCCAGTACGGCTGGTCGGCCGGATAGTCCGTCACAGGTTCACGGTCGGGGGAGTAATCGATCTGCTCGCGCGCATCCGCCCGTCCCTGCGTGACCTCCGTGCCCATCCGGGTGTAGCCGCGGAAATGCGGAGACAGCCGGTTGTCGAGCTTCATCCGCTCGTCGAGGGGGAGGTCGAAGAACCTCCGGATGGTTGCCAGCAGCTCCGTCGCCTGCCCGGGGGCGCCTCCGTAGCCGATGACCTGGAAGAAGCCCACCCGGTGGGTGGCGTCGCGGAGCTGCTCTATGAATTCGGGGCTGAACGAGCCGTCGGCCCGGCGTGCGGAGCCGAGATCCAGTACAGGTATGGTCTCCTGGGCAGCTGCCATCTTCGCAGACTAGCACCGCCCGGAAAGGGTTTGTAGGCTCGCTGCATGGATCCAGCCGCACTGCGAAAAATCTGCCTGTCATTTCCTGGCGCCTTCGAGGACTTCCCTTTCGGCCCCGAAACATCGGTCTTCAAGGTCAGGGCTGCGGTGTCCGGAGGCGCGCGCCAGGAGGCCAAGATGTTCGCGGCCTCGGCCATGGATCCTGAGGACTGGTCGGTAAGCCTCAAATGCGAGCCCGCCCTGGCTGAACAGCTGCGGGCTGTGCACCCGGAGATCACCGGGGCGTGGCACATGAACAAGACGCACTGGAACGGCGTCCGCTTGGACGGTGCCCTGCCCGACGACATGGTCCGGGACATGGTGGAGGACTCCTATGATCTGGTGGTTGCCTCGCTGAGCCGCAAGCAGCAGGAGCAGCTCGGCTGGGCGCGGCTTGCCGGGGCGCGGGGCCGGAAGCATGGCAGTACCGGCGCGGAACGGAGCCGGTCCGTTGACTGAAAAACGGCTGGCCCGCGGCGGGCTGACCTACGCGGAGGTCGGCGCTACCGAGCGCGGCGGGTCGCCCGCGGGCTACCGCAAGGTGGCGTCCCGGACCTATCTCGGGGAAGGGGTCGCTGCCTACCATCGGCTGGCCGAAGGAATCCTGGCCTGGGAGCTGCAGCGGCGGTCCGGCCTGCGTGTCAGGACCGAGTCCGACGTCGTTGTTCCCGGCGCACGCGTGGTGAGCGGTTTCGGCGTCGGCCCTTTCCGCCTCAACGCACCCTGTGAGGTGGTGTGGGTGCGCCCGCCCGCGCCGGGTGGCGGGCCGCAGTCCGCGGGGTTCGGCTATGGCTCGCTGCCGGGCCATCCGGTGCGCGGCGAGGAGTCGTTCGTGGCCGAGATCGACGCGCAGGGCCGGGTGTTTGTCAGCATCACGGCGTTCAGCAGGCCGTCCAACTGGTTTTACGCGGCGGGCGGAGCGCTGGCCCGCCGTGCGCAGCGGCTCATGACTTCCCGATACATTGAAGGTGCACGCCAACTCGCCGCCGGTGAAAGCTGATCAGGAGAGATACATGCTGGACCAAAAGACCCTTGACCTGTTGTGGAACTTCGAGGATCCCAAGCTGTCCGAGCAGCGCTTCCGGGAGGCCCTGGCTGACCCGCGCTACGACGCCGACGAGCGCGCCGAACTCACCACGCAGCTCGGACGGGCCATCGGCCTGCAGAGCCGCTTCGAAGAGGCAGACGCCCTCCTCGACTCAATTGACGGGGACGAACCGACGGTCGGTGTCCGCATCCTGCTGGAGCGCGGAAGGGTCCTGAACTCGGGCGGTCACGCGGCCATGGCGGTGCCCCTGTTCGAGCAGGCGGCTGAACTGGGGGACCATCTCGGTGAGGAGTACCTGGCCGTCGACGCCCTCCACATGCTGGCCATCGCCGACACTGCGCACACCGAACTGTGGACCCGCAGCGCGCTGGAGTACGCCTCCACGGTGCACGATGAGCGCACCAAACGCTGGATGGTGGCCCTGCACAACAATCTGGGCTGGACCCTGCACGGCGCGGGCCGGCTCACCGAGGCGCTGGTGGAATTCCAGCTGGCCGAGCAGTGGGCTGAGCGCGTCGGAACGCCGGCCCAGCAGAAGTACGCGCGCGAAGCCATCGAAGAGTGCGAACAGGCGCTCGCCGCCCACTGACCCCCATCAACCCAACGAAAGGCATAACCCCGTGATCCTCATCGTCGTAAAATTCAAGGTCAAGCCGGACTGGTCCGAGAAATGGCTCGGCCTCGTGGCGGACTTTACCGAGGCAACCCGCCAGGAGCCCGGCAACCTGTGGTTCGACTGGTCCCGGAGCGTGGACGACCCCAACGAATTCGTCCTGGTTGAAGCCTTCAAGGACGACGCCGCCGGCGACCACGTCAACAGCGCCCACTTCAAGAAGGCCATGGCGGACATGCCGCAGGCCCTCGCCGAAACCCCGCGGATCATCAGCCGCCAGCTCGACGGCGAAGGCTGGGATGCGATGGGCGAGCTCACCATCTAGGCCCCGTCGCTAGCATTAAGGGCATGTGGATCGGCTGGATTGAGTTCGACATCCTCCTCGGCGACGTGCACAGCCTCAAGGAGAAGCGGTCCGTGGTCCGGCCGTTGCTGGCCGAGGTCAAACGGCGCTACGAGGTCTCCGTGGCCGAGGTCGGGGACCACGACCAGTACCGGCGCACCAGGATCGGCGCCGGCCTGGTGGCCGCCGACCGGGCGCACCTCGTGGAGGTGCTCACCGCCGTCGAACGCTTTGTGGCCTTCCGCCCCGAACTGGAGCTGCTGAGCGCCCGGCAGCGTGAGCTCCACAGTGAGGATTAAAGCAACGCGGGGTCACTTCCCGCCCAATCCCGGAGGATTATTGGGCGGGAAGTGACCCCGCGTTCGTTTGGGCCGGGCCTCTCTAGCCGAAGTACTTCGGCAGGGTGGCCTCGTGGGCTTCGCGGAGGGAGTCCAGCGCGAGGGCGTCCACACCGTTGATCTCCAGCTGTCCGCTGGCCGCGTCCACCACGCCGATGCGCAGGTGCTCGAAGCCGCGGGCGGTGCACATGTCCTTGAAGCGGACTTCCTCCGAGCGGGGCACCGAGACGACGGCGCGGCCCTGGGACTCGGAGAACAGCGCGGTGAAGAGGTCAACGCCGTCGCGGTCCAGGACGTCCTGCAGTGCGATCCGGGCACCAACGCCGTAGCGCAGCGACGACTCCACGAGGGCCGCGGCAAGGCCGCCCTCGGAGAGGTCGTGGGCCGAGTCCACCATGCCGTCACGGGAGGCGTTGATCAGGATCTCGCCCAGCGCACGTTCGGCCTCGAGGTCAACCTTGGGCGGCAGGCCGCCGAGGTGGCCGCGCAGGTTGGACCATTCCGAACCGTCCAGCTCGGCTGCCGTGCTGCCCAGCAGGTAAATGGCTGCGCCATCCTCCCGCCAGCCCGACGGCGTGCGGCGGGCGACGTCGTCGAGCTTGCCCAGAACTGCCACCACGGGGGAGGGGTGGATCGGCGTGGTGCCGGTCTGGTTGTAAAGCGAGACGTTGCCGCCGGTGACCGGGATGCCCAGCACCATGCAGGCGTCGGACAGGCCGCGGATGGCCTCGGCCAGCTGCCACATGACATCCGGGTCCTCGGGGGAGCCGAAGTTCAGGCAGTCGCTGACGGCCATCGGCACGGCGCCGGAGGTGGCCACGTTGCGGTAGGCCTCGGCCAGCGCCAGCTGCGCGCCGTGGTACGGGTCCAGGTAGGTGTAGCGGCCGTTGGCGTCGGTGGCCAGGGCCACGCCCAGCCCGGATTCCTCGTCCACGCGGACCACACCGGCGTCGTCCGGGAACGCCATGGCGGTGTTGCCGCCGACGTACCGGTCGTACTGGTTGGTGATCCAGGACTTGTCGCACATGTTCGGCGAGGCAACGAGCTCGGTGACCGCGGCGGCCAGTTCCGCCGGGGCCGACGGGCGGCCGGCGTCCTGCACGGAACCGGTGAACTTGTCGGCCTGGACGGCGTCCTGCCACTCCGGGCGGGCAAACGGGCGGTCGTAGACCGGGCCGTCGTGCGCCACGGTGCGCGGGTCGACGTCGACAATGACTTCGCCTTCCCACGTGATGATCAGGCGGCCGCTGTCAGTGACCTCACCCAGCCAGGCGTACTCCACTGCCCACTTGTCCATGACGGCTTCGAAGGCTTCGACGTTCTCCGGCGTCACCACGGCCATCATGCGTTCCTGCGACTCGGACATCAGGATCTCGCCCGGGGTCAGGGTGGGGTCGCGGAGCAGGACAGAGGTCAGCTCGACGTTCATGCCGCCGTCGCCGTTGGAGGCGAGCTCGGACGTGGCGCAGGAGATGCCTGCCGCGCCGAGGTCCTGGATGCCCTCAACCAGCGAACCCTTGAACAGTTCCAGGCAGCACTCGATGAGGACCTTCTCGGCGAACGGGTCGCCCACCTGGACAGCAGGCCGCTTGGACGGCTTGGTGTCGTCGAAGGACTCGGACGCGAGCACCGAGGCGCCGCCGATGCCGTCGCCGCCGGTGCGTGCACCGAACAGGACCACCTTGTTGCCCTTGCCGGAGGCGTTGGCCAGGCGGATGTCCTCGTGGCGCATGACGCCCACGGCCAGGGCGTTGACCAGCGGGTTGCCCTGGTAAACCGAGTCGAACACCATCTCGCCACCGATGTTCGGCAGGCCCAGGGAGTTGCCGTAGCCGCCGATGCCCGCGACCGCGCCGTGCATGACGCGGGCGGTGTCCGGGTGGTCGATGGCGCCGAAGCGCAGCGGGTCCATCACGGCTACCGGGCGGGCGCCCATGGAGATGATGTCGCGGACGATGCCGCCGATGCCGGTGGCGGCACCCTGGTACGGCTCAACGAACGACGGCGAGTTGTGGGACTCGATCTTGAAGGTCACGGCCCAGCCGTCCCCCAGGTTGGTGACGCCGGCGTTTTCGCCGATGCCCACCAGCATGTCCTTCTTCATCTCGTCGGTCACCTTTTCGCCGAACTGGCGCAGGTGGTTCTTCGAGGACTTGTAGGAGCAGTGCTCGCTCCACATCACGGAGTACATGGCGAGCTCGGCGCCGGTCGGGCGGCGGCCCAGGACCTTGACGATCTCGTCGAACTCGTTGCGCTTCAGGCCCAGTTCGGCCCAGGGGAGTTCGGTGTCCGGCGTCTTGGCCGCGTTCTCGACGGTGTCTATGTTGAACTTCTTGGCCTCGGTGATCGAGCTGGTTGAGATCTCGGTCATTTGTTCGCTCCCACAATCTTGTTCAGCACGGAGGTGAAGAAGCCCAGGCCGTCGGTGTCCGTCCCGCCGATGCCGTCCAGGGATTCGGGGCCGAAGCCAACTTCCACGGCGTGCTCCGGGTGCGGCATGAGGCCCACCACGTTGCCCGCGGCGTTGGAGATGCCCGCGATGTCGCGGCGGGAGCCGTTCGGGTTGAAGCCCACGTAGCGGAACACCACGCGGCCCTCGGCCTCGAGCGCGTCCAGGATCTTTTCGTCGGCGATGTACTGGCCGTCCTGGTTCTTCAGCGGCACGGTGATTTCCTGGCCGGCCGCGTAGTCAAGGGTCCAGTCGGTGCTGTTGTTCTCGACACGCAGCACCTGGTCGCGGCAGATGAACTTCAGATGGTCGTTCTTGATCATGGACCCGGGCAGCAGGTGCGACTCGGTCAGGATCTGGAAACCGTTGCAGATGCCCAGCACCGGAAGCTTCGCATCTGAGTTGGCGGCGTCGATGATCTTGGACATCAGCGGGGCGAAACGCGAAATGGCGCCGGCACGGAGGTAATCGCCGTAGGAGAATCCGCCGGGGATCACGACGGCGTCCACGTCACCCAGTTCGGTGTCCGCGTGCCAGAGCGCCACGGGCGTGCCGCCTGCCAGGCGCACCGCGCGGGCGGCGTCGCGGTCATCCAGGGTGCCGGGGAAAGTGACGACGCCGATCTTTGCGCCGGCGAGGCGCGGCTCGGCGGCGACGGCGACTGCCTCGCCGATCAGGGGAAGTTCAGTCATCTCAGGCCTCGACGACCTCGACGTTCACGACGTCTTCGATCACGGGGTTGGACAGCAGGGTTTCGGCGGCATCGCGGGCCTGGGCCAGGATGTCCTCGGTCACCTCGCCGTCAACGGTCAGTTCGAAACGCTTGCCCTGGCGGACAGAGCTAAAGCTGGTGAAGCCCAGGCGGGGGAGTGCACCCACGATGGCCTTCCCCTGGGGGTCCAGAATCTCGGGCTTGGGCATGACGTCGACAACGATCCGGGGCATCCGGTAACTCCTGTGCGTGAGCATTGGGTAAGGGCGCAGCGGAGTGGTGCCGTCTCACGCCATTCCTCAAGTTGCCTGGCTGGTTCAAATGGCACGACATTCATTTGGCACGGCGTGGACGGGCGCTCCGCGAGCTTGCATGCCCTATTCTACCGGCCGCGGCGCCCCACTCCGTATTCGGTGCGGCGGACGCCGGAACCCGGGAAGAACGACGCCGGCTCTGGCCCGCTGCGGGCACGCTCAGTAGGATTGCTGAATGGCTGAGAAACCGAGATCCGTCCTGTTGCCGGTGATGGCCGTGGCGGTGTTCGCCGGCCTCGGAAGAATGGTGGTCCAGAAGATCCGGGCGGACCGTGCAGCCCGCAAGAAGGGTGCTGTCAGGGGCGGCGCCGGGCAGGACCGGGTGGCCGGTCCCGTGGACGAGAAGACGCGCCAGTGGATCAGCGAGGTGGTCCGCACGCCCCGGCAGTAGCTCCCCGGCAGGACGGCAGAACCAACTTTCACTCTCCGGCGGCGGTGCCCTTCCAGGTGCCCGCCGCTTTTTTGATGCCGGTGTCGAAGGGAATGACAAAAAAGTAAAGTTCGGCTTTGTGCCCTATGTCATATGGGGCTCTCAGTAGGTACTCTGGGGATCGGTCGCGATTGCTGGGATCGACAGGACCTGTCATCTTCACGTGTCGTTGCCGCCTGCGCCCGGCAATGTAGCCGGGGCTGTTCCTTATTGAAAGGTTCAAACCACTCGTGAAATCAGCAGGAAAAAGCTTCTTCCGAAGCCGGGGGGCCCGGAAAGCAGCGGCACTGGTTGTCGGCTTGCCTTTGCTCCTTTCGTCCGTCGGCGCACTGCCTGCAACGGCGGCGCCGTCGCAAAATGCGGCTCCGGCCGCACAGCAAAAGAACGTCGACTCCAAGGACTACTCGGCCGGACGCTACATCGTGGTCCTGACCGAGAAGCCCGCCGCCACCTACGAGGGCGGCACGCCTGGCCTGCAGGCCACGAAGCCGCGCTCCGGCCGTAAGCTCGACGCCAACCGCGCCGAGGTCCGCAAGTACCGGTCCCACCTGGAGGCAAAGCAGACTGCGCTGGCCGAAAAGGAAAACGTGCAGATCCGCCGCACGTACACGGCGGCGCTCAACGGCTTCAGCGCCACGCTCACCGCAGACCAGGCCGTGAACCTGGCCAAGAACCCTGAGGTCCTCGCGGTGGCACCCGACACCCAGCAGAAGCCCGACTACTCCACCACGGACTTCCTCAAGCTCAGCGGCGCCAACGGCACGTGGAACAGGCAGTTCGGAGGCACGGCCGGGGCAGGCAAGGGCGTTGTGGTGGGCGTCATCGACTCCGGCTACACGCCGGGCAGCGAGTTCTTCGCCGGCAAAGCGGTCGCGCCGCTCAAGGGCAATCCGCAGGTTGGCGTTCCCTACCGCACAGCCGACGGCAAGATTGCCATGCTGAAAGCGGACGGCAGCACCTTCGAGGGCGAGTGCCAGAAGGGCGAAAAATTCAACGGAACGGCCTGCAACTCCAAGGTCCTGAGTGCCAGGTACTTCTCTGACGCCTTCGAGGACTCCGTGGCCAAGGGGGACAGGGCACCGGAGGAACTGATTTCACCGGTGGACGTGGGAAGCCACGGAACGCATACGGCAAGTACCGCGGCCGGCAACGCCGGTGTGGAAACCTTCGTTGACGGGCGCAGTTTCGGCCTGACCGGCGGGGTCGCACCGGCCGCCAAGCTATCCATCTACAAGATCTGTTGGGAGGACAAAGATCCCAACACCGGCGGCTGCTACACCTCCGCCGCCGTCGACGCCATCAACCAGGCCGTACTGGACGGCGTCGACGTCCTGAACTACTCCATCTCGGGCACCACCTCCACCACCACGGATCCGGTGTCCATGGCCTTCCTCTCCGCGGCGTCGGCGGGCATTTTCGTGGCCGCCTCCGCGGGCAACTCGGGCCCGGAAGCCAGCACCGTGAACCATGGCGAGCCGTGGGTCACCACCGTTGCGGCCAGCACCTTTTCGCAGGAGCTGCAGGGCACCGTGGAGTTCTCCGACGGCAGCAAGTTCCGCGGCGCCAGCATCATGAACAAGGAAGTTTCCGGCGCAGGCGTTGTGCTCGCAGCCAATGCGGCATCCGTTCAGGCCAAGGACCCGGCGCTGTGCGCCCCCGGCTCGCTCGATCCGGCCAAGATCTCCGGCAAGGTGGTGGTCTGCGACCGCGGCGTCTACGACCGGGTGGCCAAGAGCGCCGAGGTTGCGCGCGGCGGCGGGGTGGGCATGATTCTCGTCAACCTGGCCACGTCATCGCTGGACGCCGACAAGCACTCCGTCCCCACCGTGCACGTGAATCCGCCTGCCACGCAGACCATCAAGACCAAGGTGGCGGCCAACCCGGCCATCACGGTTTCACTGGTCAACAAGGACACCACGGGACTGCCCCTAGAGGCGCAGCCGCAGATCGCCGGCTTCTCCTCCCGCGGGCCGCTGCTTGCCACGGACTCTGACCTCCTGAAGCCGGACGTCGCCGCTCCGGGCGTGGCGGTCCTGGCCGGCGTTTCCCCGATCGGTTCGGGCGGCGACCAGTTCGGATTCATGTCCGGCACCTCCATGGCCTCACCGCACGTGGCCGGTTTCGGCGCCCTCATCCTGGGCAAGAACCCCACGTGGTCCCCGGCCGCAGTGAAGTCCGCCATGATGACCACCGCCAGCGACGTCAAGCTCGCAGACGGCAGCAAGAACACCGACGTCCTCGCCACCGGCGCAGGCCAGGTGGATCCTGCCCGTGTCCTGGATCCGGGTCTCGTGTATGACGCCAGCAGCGACGACTACCTGCGCTTCATCCAGGGAACCGGTATGGACCTGGGCATCCCCGGACTCGGCAGCACGCAGCCGCGGAACATGAACGTCCCCTCCTTCTCGCTCGGAAACCTGGCGGGCAGGACCGAGGTCACGCGCACGGTGACCGCGCTGACGCCAGGCACCTACAGCGCCAAGGCCAGCGTGCCCGGTGTGAAGGTCACGGTAACCCCGTCCATCCTTACCTTCGGCGCGGCCGGCGAGAAGCGCACGTTCAAGGTTGCCTTCGAAAACCAGAGCGCACAGTTGGGCCAGTTCGCCATGGGTTCGCTGACATGGCAGGGAGCCAACAAGACCGTGACCTCACCGGTTGCGGTCCGGCCTCAGTCGGTGGTGGCCCCGAAGAACATCGCCTTCACGTCGCAAGGACCCAACGGTTCCGGGAACATCGGGATCGTCTCTGGTTCAAACTCGCCCACGAACGTAACGCTCGATGGCCTGTCGAAGGCGGATTCCTCGGCCATCGAACTCGTGCCCGGGCCCTTCCAGTACGCGGCAGACGCCTCGAACTTCGTCAAGACCGTGGAAGTTCCGGCCGGCTCGCCCCTGGCCAAGCTGTCCGTGATTTCCGCGGATGAGAACGCCGACTTCGACATGGTGGTCATCACCCCGGACGGGCAGGGGATCGTGGCCGCCACCGGAGCGGCGAGTGAGTCTGTTTCGATTCCGAATCCTGCTGCAGGCACGTACCAGATGTTCGTGAACCTTTACGACAGCCCCAATGGGCAGGCAACCAAGGCGTCCGTGGACGCGGCGGTCTTGGGGGCCAATGAGGGCAACGCCACCGTGACTCCTGATCCCGTCCGCCTTGCGAACGGCCTTGGCGGGGAGCTCGTCCTCGCCTGGAAGGACCTGGCTCCCGGCTCCTACATCGGACGGATCACCTTCGACGGGGCCAGTTCCCCGACGTTCGTGAACGTTGTGGTGGCGGAGGGCGGCGCCGTCGCGGTTGCACCGGCTTCGGAAGATCCGAAGAAAATGAAGGAACAGGGGAAGGTCCAGAACGAGGATCTGACGCGGTCACCGGATAACTCCATCTAGGAAGGTCCCGGAACCGGGCTCCCGAAAGGGCCCCCACAGCGAAGGCCGGCGGGCGTGGCTCAAAAAGCCATGGTCCCGCCGGCCTTCGCCGTGCCATGGGTGAAGTTCCTCCGCTCAGGAGTTTTTGTACAGATAATGGCCGCTAAACGCCCCGGAAGTCGCGACAAGTGGACAAAAACTCCTCCTTGAGGGGGTGGAGGAGGGGGCCCAGGTATGGACCCGGCAGCTCAGATGGCGCCCGTTGACCCGGCCACTCCGCCCAGCAGCGGGGACAGCGCCCGCCAGCGGGCGATTTCACAGCCGTCCGTCAGGGAAAACCGGGAGTTCACATCGCGGCCGTTGAAAGTACCTGTCACCACGGCCACCTGTGGGCCGCCGTACTGCTGCGTGCAGAGTTTGGGCGGGCCGGGTTCGGGGAAAAAGATCCGTTCGCCGAAGCGTCCGACGGCGGCAATCGCCGCCGCCGGGTCCGGCAGTGTTGATTCGATCATCTCGCCGGCACGGCTGACGAGGACGAAGGTGTGTTCCGGGCCGCCGGGTGCATGCGTCAGCGCGACGGTGAGGTCCAGATTAAGGTCAAGGTTCGGAGACTCAGGCGTCAGGCTCACCGTTCGGCCTCCGAACCGAGGCTGTCGAGGAGCGGGGCCAGGGCGGCCATCAGCCGGCCGCGCAGCGTCTGGGCCTCTGCGGAGAACGCACGCTGCTGCTCCACGTACGCTGCCTTGCCGTCCGGCGTCTCAATCGGAATGGCCGGGTAGCCCCAGTCGGTGAGGTCATACGGGGAGGCCTTCATGTCCATGGCGCGCACCCGCCAGGACAGTTCGAAGCAGTCCATCACCAGCTCGCTCGGCAGGGCAGGGGAGAGCTTGTATGCCCATTTGTAGAGGTCCATGTTGGCGTGCAGGCAGCCGGGCTGTTCCATGGTCCGCTGGTTCTCCCGGCTGGGGGCGAGCTCGTTCAGCGGCACGGCGTCGGGTGTGTAGAAGCGGAACGCATCGAAGTGCGAGCAGCGGATCCGGTTGTCCTCCACCACCTTGTCAGTTCCGGCACCCCCGAGCCTCAGCTTGAGATACTCGTGGCGCAGCTCGAACTTCTCCTGGCGGTAGACCATGGCCCACTCGTGCAGGCCGAAGCACCCGAACTGTGCCGGCCGGGCGGCCGTGCCCGCGAGGATGATCCGGGCAAAGAGGAGCGACTCGCGCCGTTCGGCCAGGAAAGAGTCCCGGTCGAACGCCACCGCCACGCTTCCGGGCGGCAGGCCCGCACGGCCCAGCTCGCCGCCGTCGAGCGTTTTGTAGTATTTCCAGTCCTTGCGGACGGCAGCCCCCGTTCCTGAAAGCACCACTCCGTCCCCGGGATGCCAGCGCAGCAGCTGACCGGGCTTTTGGGTGTAGTAGGTGAAGAGGAAGTCCTCCACGGGATGCTTCCGCCCGGCAGAACGGCGGGCCAGGTAGGGGTCGGCGTATTGGCGCACGCGGCGGGCATGTGCCGCCTCCCGTTCCTGCCAGTCAGCGGGGGAGAGGACCTGGGCAGCGGGGATGGTCAAAGCTGTGCCTGCCACGGTGCTAAAGCGCTCCGCCTGCGGCGCCGAGGATGTCCTTGGCGGCGTTCCAGGCTCCGATCTGGCAGCCGTCCCGCAGGGCGAAGGAGGTCTCCACCGGGGTGCCATTGACCTCGCCGGTCACGCTGGCCACCTGCGGGCCACCATACTGCTGGGTGCAGGAGATGCCTTTGGGTGGCGCAGCGGGGTTCAGGATGGCTGCATTGTTCTTCAAGGCCGAGCAGGCTGCGGCAGCCCGGGGGTGCTGGCTCTCTGCCATCGGGGCACCGCCCTTGCAGACCAGCGTGTAGTTGACGGTCTTTCCATCCTTCGAGGCCTTGACCGTGATGGACAGTTCGGCGTCGCCGGCGCCGGGCCCGGACGGCAGGGGAGCAGCGGAAGGCGGAGCGGGGGCAGGGACCGTCGTCTCGGCGTCGGGCGGTGTGGTGCCGGGGGCAGGAGTAGTGGGACTGCCGGGTGACTCCGTGCCAGGGGCCCGGGTGCCGGGAGATGAGGTCCCGGGCGAGCCTGTAGTGGCGCCGGGGGTGGCCGAAGGCTGGCCGGTTCCGGTGTTTGGGGTGCAGGCCGCGACACCGCCCATCGCTGCGAGGGTGAGCAGCACAGAAATCAGTTGCTTGCGCATGCCGGGTCTCCTCAAGTTTTTCCCATTCTACCGTCGGGGCGCCGCACGGTCCGGAACGGGGCGATAACGGTGCCCGGCAATTGCTAACGGAAGGGTATCGATTCTTCGGTGCGTCCGCGGTATCTTTCTGACATCAACGGGTGCGCGGCAAAACCATATAGTGATGACGCCCATGGGGGGCAGAGCGTCCAGTTCGTGGGACCGAAGGTCTACAGGTCCTGAACAAAGGAAGGCATCCCCCATGATCCCCCAGCAATCCACTACCCGCCCCGGACACAGCAGGAGGCTGCCGGCCATTTTGACCGCAGCCCTTGCCATGGTCATTGGCCAGGGCATCGCAGCTCCGGCCGCCGCTCCGGTCCCCGCCGCAGTCCACCCCGCCGCAGCCCTGCCGGCAGCCTTGCAGCCGGCCTCCTCACCGCTCGACGACGGGCACTACATCGTGATGCTCAAGGACAAACCGCTGGCCACCTACTCCGGCGGCGTGCCCGGCATCCCGGGTACGGCGGTGCCGAAGGGAAAGAAGCTGAACCCCTCGGGCCCCAACTCACGAAGATACGATGCCCACCTGAAGGCCAAGCAGCGGCAGGAGGCAGCGTCCAAGGGTGTGACCATCAACAGGAGCTACACCCTGGCCCTCAACGGCTTCAGCGCAGTCCTGTCTGCGGCGCAGGCCAAGGCGCTCGCGGGTGACGGGGACGTGCTGGCCGTGGTCCCGGACAGCATGCGCAAGCCGGACTACTCGAGCACCGATTTCCTTGGACTGCCCGGCGGCGACGGCGTATGGGACCAGCAGTTCGGCGGCACGGATGAGGCTGGCAAGGGCATCGTCGTGGGCATGATTGACACCGGCTACACGCCGGACAACCCGTTCTTCGCCGGGGACCCTGTTGATCCGCTGTCCGGCACACCGAAAGTCGGTGAGCCGTACCACCTTCAGGACAACGTGATCGCGATGCGCAAGGCCAACGGCGGAACCTTCGTGGGTGACTGCGTGGCCGGTGACGGATTCGACGGCACGGAGTGCAACAGCAAGGTCATCGGTGCCAGGTTCTACGACAAGGCCTACAGGGCAGCAGTTCCGCCCGAATTCATTTCCCCGAATGAGAAGTTCTCCCCGCTTGACGTTGACGGCCATGGATCCCACACGTCCAGCACCGCGGCGGGAAACAGCGACGTCACCCAGACGGCTGGCGGCCGTGATTTCGGAAAGAGCTCGGGCGTTGCGCCGGCCGCCAAGATCGCCGTGTACAAGGTCTGCTGGGAGGGGACCATTCCCGAGGCGACCGGGTGCGTTGAGTCGGACATTCTTAACGCCATCCAGGATGCAGTCCTCGACGGCGTGGACGTGCTGAACTTCTCCATTTCGGGTAACAACAACTCCACCACCGACGCCGTTTCGCTCGCGTTCCTCAACGCAGCGGCAGCAGGGATCTTCGTGGCCGCCTCGGCCGGCAACTCCGGCCCGACGGCCTCCACGGTCAACCATGCCGGCCCTTGGATCACCAGCGTGGCGGCCTCGACGTTCGACAACACGCTGCGCGGCACCGCGGAACTGTCGGACGGCAGCAAGTTCGCCGGCGCAAGCGTCATGGGCAGCGAGGTGGACTCCAAGCCGATCGTGCTGGCGGTGGACGTGAAGGCGGCCGCGGCCGCAGCTGCCGACGCGGCACTCTGTGCGCCGAACTCCCTGGACCCCGCCAAGGTGGCCGACAAGATCGTTGTCTGCGACCGCGGTGTGGTGGCACGCGTTGACAAGAGCGCCGAGGTCAAGCGCGCGGGCGGCGTGGGCATGGTCCTGGTCAACCTGACGCCGGGCTCGCTCGACGCCGACCTGCACAGCGTGCCCACGGTCCACGTGGCTGACCCGAAGATCAAGGATGTGGTGGCGGCGACGCCGGGCATGACGGCAAGCCTCAAGGCAACCGACACGACCGGAGCCACGCCCCCGCCGGTGCCCCAGATTGCGGAGTTCTCCTCCCGCGGGCCGACCCTGGCCTCCGACGGTGACCTGCTCAAGCCGGACGTTGCGGCTCCTGGCGTTGCAGTGCTGGCCGCTGTTTCGCCCATAGGCTTCAACGGCGAGAACTTCGGCTTCCTGTCCGGCACGTCCATGGCGTCACCGCACATCGCCGGTTCGGGCGCGCTGCTGCTGGGCAAGAACCCGCAGTGGTCCCCGGCGGCCGTGAAATCCGCCATCATGACCACGGCCTACGACCTGGTCAACGCTGACGGCGCCGATGTGCATGACGTCTTCGCCCAGGGCGCGGGCCATGTTGATCCAGCGCGTTTTGATTCCCCGGGGCTCGTCTACGACGCCGGGATCAGCGACTGGATGGGCTTCCTGCAGGGACAGGGAATTGACCTTGGTGTGGCCCCCATCGCAGCCAAGGACGTGAACCTTCCCTCCGTGGCGCTTGGTGCCATGTCCGGCAGTGCGACGGTCACCCGCACGGTTACCGCCGTGACGGCGGGAACGTACCGGGCGGCCATCAGCGTTCCGGGCATCACCGCGACCGTCAGCCCGGCAGAGGTCACGCTGGCCGAGGGCGAGAGCGCTACGTTCACGATCACGTTCACCACCGCCGGGGCTCCGCTGAACGCGTATTCCACCGGATCCCTGACGTGGACCTCGGGTGACAATACGGTGCGTTCGCCGGTGGCGGTGCGTCCCGTGAAGTAGTGCGCACTTCCCAGGACGGACGACGCCGGGACTCACCACCCGTGGTGGGTCCCGGCGTCGTGCATTAACTGCCGTAGAGCCGGCGGCGAGCCGGAACCGGCAGATAGTTAGTGCACTAACAATCGGTGTATCCTTGATGGTGGCAGTAGTCCTGAAATGGAGTGGATACCGTGGCAAAAGAGAACGCCGTACAGCGGTTCATGCGGGCAACCGGCAAGCTTAGGGCGGTCTTTGGCCCCGCGAACAGGAGTTCGCTGGTGCACGACATGACCGAGGAAAACCGCAAACTGCTCGCCCAGCGCGAGGCGGAGACGCAGCAGTGGGAAACCGTCCGCCGCCCGGACGGCAGCACGTACGTTGTGCCCCGCAACCCCGACGACAAGTCCCTGCGCTAGCAGTCGCTGAACAGCCAAGTTCCTGAACCACGCGGGCCGCTGAACCTTGGCCCGCCGGGGTTCTTTTCCGGTGTCCCGGCGTAAAATAAGGGCACAGTCGAAGGGCAGACGCTCCGACGCCTTCAAGCAGGGAAGGGGGTGGGACTTGTGGCACATGTGCTCACTGGCTTTATGAACCTGACGGACAGGCTCCGGTTCGTATTCGGCCCTGCCGCCGTAGGCGATGCAGCTGCACCGGTGGTTCACCTGCATGACGATTACGAGCATGCTTCGGAAGAGGATTTGGCCCAGTTCGAGGTCGAGACCGACTCGGAGGGGCACCACTACGCCGTCCGCAAGAGCGAGCTGGATAAGTGACAAAGCCCTCATAAACTACAGAAGCCCGGTGCGCATGAGCGCACCGGGCTTCTGTCTGCGCTGGCAACGGGCCAGCAGGCACCTTAGCGGCCGGTGCCGCCGTAGACGGTGGCGACGGCTTCGCTGTCCAGGTCGAATGCCTTGTGGATGGCGCGCACGGCGTCATCGAGCAGGTCAGCATGCGTCACCACGGAAATGCGGATCTCCGACGTGGAGATCATGTTGATGTTGATGCCTGCGGCGGACAGGGCCTTGAAGAACGTGGCCGAAACGCCCGGGTGGGAGCGCATGCCGGCGCCGATCAGCGACAGCTTGCCGATCTGCTCGTTGTACTCGATGCTTTCGAAGCCGATCTCGGTCTGCGCGGCGCGGAGGGCGGCAAGGGCGTCGGCACCCTCGACGATGGGCAGGGTGAAGGAGATATCGGTCCTGCCGGTGCCGTGCGTGGAGACGTTCTGGACGATCATGTCAATGTTCGAGTGCGCGTCCGCGATGACCTGGAAGATCGCGGCTGCCTTGCCCGGGATGTCCGGAACACCCACAACGGTGACCTTTGCTTCCGAGCGGTCGTGTGCAACACCGGAGATGATTGGCTGCTCCAAGGCAACTCCCTCTTGAGTCGTGATCTTGTCATCGGCGCCGGGCAGGACCCAGGTGCCTTCGTTCTGGCTGAATGAGGAACGGACATGCAGAGGCACGCCGAACCGCCGGGCGTATTCGACGCACCGGAGGTGGAGGATCTTGGCCCCGGAGGCGGCCAGTTCCAGCATCTCCTCGCTGGAGATGCGGTCGATCTTCTGGGCCGACGGAACAACGCGGGGGTCCGCGGTGTAGATGCCGTCAACGTCCGTGTAGATCTCGCAGACGTCAGCCTCAAGCGCGGCGGCGAGGGCCACTGCCGTGGTGTCCGAACCGCCACGGCCGAGGGTGGTGATCTCGTTGGTGGAACGGCTCATGCCCTGGAAGCCGGCGACGATCGCGATGTGCCCCTTGTCCAGGGCGGTGCGGATGCGGTGCGGGTCGACGTCGATGATCCGGGCCTTGCCGTGGATGCCGTCCGTGATCATGCCGGCCTGGGAACCCGTGAAGGACTGGGCGGATGCCCCGAACTTGTTGATGGCCATGGCCAGCAGTGCCATGGAGATGCGCTCACCGGCGGAGAGGAGCATGTCCATCTCGCGGGCCGGGGCCGAGTCGGTGACCTGGGCGGCAAGGTCAAGGAGCTCGTCGGTGGTGTCACCCATCGCGGAGACCACGACGACGACTTCGTTGCCGGCCTTCTGGGCGTCGACCACGCGCTTGGCCACGCGCTTGATGCCGTCAGCGTCAGCCACCGAGGAGCCGCCGAACTTCTGCACAATCAGCTGTTTGGTGACAGCAGCATCTGCGGGCAGCTCCTGCGGCCGCGGTTCGGTTTTCACATCGGTACTGGGCATACTCATGCGTGCACCCTCACTGGATCAAATTGGGTTCTGGAGGCCAGGCGGCCTTGCGGCACGGCGGCATTTTGATTTCAACAGTTTATCGCCGCGGTCCGCCCGCTGTGGAATTGTGACCCTTGCAGTCAGCTGAGCGCATTCCGGCGGCCCTCGAAGGCCCTGCCGAGGGTGACTTCGTCCGCGTACTCGAGGTCGCCGCCCACGGGCAGCCCGGAAGCGAGCCGGGTGACGGCGACCCCGATGGACTGCAGCATGCGCGCCAGGTACGTGGCCGTGGCCTCGCCCTCAAGGTTGGGGTCGGTGGCGATGATGATCTCCTGGACGGCGCCGTCGCTGAGCCGGTTGAGGAGTTCGCGGATCCTCAGCTGCTCGGGGCCGACCCCGGCGATCGGGTTGATGGCGCCTCCGAGCACGTGGTACCGGCCCCGGAACGAGCGCGTGCGCTCCACCGCCAGCACGTCCTTGGACTCCTCCACGACGCAGATGATCGAGGGGTCGCGCCTCGGGTCGCGGCAGATGTTGCACAGTTCCTGCTCGGTCACGTTGCCGCAGGAGGTACAGAATTTGACCCGTTCCTTGACCGTGGTGATGGCCTCCACCAACCGCTTCATGTCCTGGGGGTCTGCCTCCAGAATGTGGAACGCCAGGCGCTGCGCGGACTTCGGCCCGACGCCGGGAAGGCGTCCGAGCTCGTCGATCAGCTCCTGAACTGCACCCTCGTACACTATTTCCTCGATTGCTTGGTTGAAACTCGTTGCTTGGTTGAAGGATGGCGGGTGCCGCCGGTCAGTACCGCGGCATCAGGGGGCTGCCGTCCAGCGACCGTTCCTCGATCAGCTTTCCGCCCAGAATACGCTCGACGGCGGCACGCCCAAAGACGCCCGACTCCTCGATGGTTTCGTCATCCGCGCTGGGAATGTCCTGGACATATGGGGCTGGTTCCTCGGCGGTCCGCGCAGGCGCCTTGGCCCGCCCCGCTTCTGCCTCCGGACTGTTGGAGAGCCGCTGGTAGAGGCTCAGTTTGCCCCTGGCTGGAGTCTCGGTTGCCGGCTCGGGCGCCGCGGTGCGGGCGGCGGCAACACCGGGTCCTGCCTGGATGGCGGGTCCTGCCTGGATGGACGGTCCGGAGCCGGCCGCGAACACGGGAACCCGAACCTGGCCGGCGTCGCTGGCCGGGGTCACGGCGGGTGCGCGGACGCCCTGTCGTGGGGTGGGTGCCCCGTACTCGTGGCTGGCAGCTGCCGGGGCGGATGCCATGGCGTAGGCAGGAGCGAACGCGGGCACACCCCGGTCGCCGGTCTCCGGCGCGTTCGCAACGGACGCATCCTCCGCCGGGGCACTCTCAGGCTGGTTGGTGCTCTCACCCTGGACGCTTTCGCCCCGGTCGCTTTCACCCCACCCGGTGGACGGCTGGTTACCCGCGGCCGTGACGCCGCCGCCGTGCGGCGGCTGGGCGGCTGCCGGTGGGTAATCCGGCGCAGCGGACCCGGTTGGCTCCTCGTCGCCTTGAGTGTCGGGCGCGCCTGTGTATTTGCCCACGTTGCTGTCGGCGCCGAGTAGCCACACGCCAGGCGTTTGCTCCACCGCGCGGGACCACGGATCAGCTGAGGTGCCGGGACCCGGCTGGCGCGGCGGTGGTGCCGAATCGGCAGTGGCGGTGCGGATCTGCGGTGCCGACGGTGCGGGCCCGCCAGCCCGGTCTGCTTCGGTTGCCGGCGCATGGCTGGCCTGCCCCTGGCGTGACGGCTCCCAGTCCATGGGAGGCTCTTCGTCCAGCGGAGGGGCGTCCTCGTCCAGCGGCGGGCCCCAGTCGTCATCCGGATAGGAATAGTCGCCGGTCTGCGGCTGGGCGCCGCGTGCCGCGTCCTGCGGGGCGGTCGGCTCGGGAGCGGGGCGCGTGGCAACCGGCTGGACAGCACCGCTTGGCGGGGCGGGCTGCCGGGTGGATGCGGACGGTCCACTACTGGATTCAGCGCCTGCGCTGCGGGCGTCGTAGTCCGCGGGGTGGGCTGCTGGTGCGGCGTTGCTGGCTGCGCCAGTAGCGCTCCCAGTGGCAGCGGCGGCCGTGTCCGACGGTGAGGCCGTGATGTTGGGTCCCGACCATTGCGGCGCGGAGACCGCCGGGGCCTCCGGCGAAGACGGAGTAGCGCTCGCGGCGGACGGGTCTGCCGATCCGGGCGTCGGACCCGTTGCCGCAGGGCGGGCCGTGGCGGGTTCCGGCTGTGCGGAGCCACCCGCGGCCGGGGCAATGCCCCAATCCGCGTCGGTGGTGGCAGCCGGAATGTCCCGGCTAGTAGGCGCTTTTGGGTTTGGTTCAGAGCTCGCTGAGCTGCCGGCGCCGGCCACGGCGGTGATCTGGCAGTCAATGCCGATCGTTTTATGGATGGCCTGGCGCAGATTCTCGGAGTGGTCCGCTCGGCCGAACGCGCCGGCCAGACCCGAGGTGGTGAAGACGAGGGTCAGGACTTGGCCGTCGAACTGGCCGACCTGGGCGTTGGGCTCCACGAGCGCCCAGGTGCTCCGCTTGATCCTTGTCAGGGTCTGCAGGACCTCCGGCCACGCGCGGCGGAATACTTCCACGTCGGCGTGCCCCCCGGCGGGAGATGTGCCGGCGGGGGAAGGCGGGGCCTGTGCCGCCGCCGGCTCAGGACGATGGGTGTGCTCGGGGCGCGCGGCCTGTTCACGCGCGATGGGTTCCGGCGCCGACGGGGCGGCTGAATGCTGGGAAGCAGGTTCCCGGTTGTCACCGCCCGGGGCGGCCCGCCGGTCACGTGCGGCAACGTCATCCATGGGCCAGTCACCCGTGGTGATGCGCGGCGCAGCCAGCGCTTCCCTGCCGGACGCTTCCTGCGCCGCGGGTGTGGCCTGGATGTTGGGAGCGCCTTGGGCTTCGGGCGGGGCCTGGATGCTGGGCGGTCCAGGCTCCTGCTGCGCGTTCGCTGCAGGAGCAGGAGCAGGAGCAGGAGCGGCCGCGGGAGCCGCAGCGGCCGGAACTGCAGCGGGCGTGGCAGCAGCCGGAACTGCCGCGGGCGGGGGAGCAGCCGGACCTGCCGCAGGCGCGGGAGCCGGAGCCGAGTCCAGAACCGGCACAGCCGGCGTTGCCGGAACGGCGGTGGGAGCACCGGCGTCGGACCCTGTGTAGTTCAGGCGCCGCTCCACGCGGTCGATCCGGGCGGCGATGCCGCGCTCGGTCTGCTCGGCGCTGGGCAGCAGGATACGGGCGCAGAGCAGTTCCAGGTGCAGCCGCGGCGACGTGGCACCAGTCATCTCCGTCAGTGCGGTGTTGGTGACGTCGGCCGCCCGCGAAAGCTCGGCTGCGCCGAGATTGTGTGCCTGGTTCTGCATCCGGGCGATCTGGTCGGCGGGCATGCCGCGGAGTATGGCCTGGGCGCTTTCGGGCATGGCCTGCACGATGATGAGGTCGCGGAAGCGCTCCAGGAGGTCCTCCACGAAGCGGCGCGGATCGTGGCCCGTCTGGATGACACGGTCCACGGCACGGAAGACGGTGGCGGCATCGGAAGCGGCGATTGCTTCGACGACGTCGTCCAGCAGCGAGGCGTGCGTGTAGCCGAGCAGTGCGACCGCGAGCTCGTAGTCGAGGCCGTTGGGCCCGGCGCCGGCCATGAGCTGGTCCAGCACGGACAGCGAGTCGCGGACGGATCCGGCACCTGCGCGGATCACCAGCGACAGCACCCCGGGGGCCACCGGAACGTTTTCCTGGTGGCACAACTGCTCGAGGTACGCCATCAGCGGTTCCGGCGGCACGAGCCGGAACGGGTAGTGGTGCGTGCGCGAGCGGATGGTCCCGATGACCTTGTCCGGCTCCGTGGTGGCAAAGATGAACTTGATGTGTTCCGGCGGCTCTTCGACGATTTTCAGCAGGGCGTTGAAGCCCGCCGAGGTGACCATGTGGGCCTCGTCAATGATGAAGATCTTGTAGCGGTCCCGCACCGGAGCATAGGTGGCGCGCTCGCGGAGGTCGCGGGCGTCGTCCACGCCGCCGTGGCTGGCGGCGTCGATTTCGATGACGTCGAGGGAACCTGCCCCGCCGCGGGCAAGTTCGACACAGCTGGGGCAGACGCCGCACGGGGTGTCCGTGGGGCCCTTCGCGCAGTTGAGGCAACGGGCCAGGATGCGCGCAGAGGTGGTCTTGCCGCAGCCGCGCGGGCCGGAGAAAAGGTAGGCGTGGTTCACGCGGTTCTTGCGCAGGGCCGTCATCAGCGGCTCGGTGACATGTTCCTGCCCGATAACGTCCGCGAACGAGTCCGGGCGGTACCTGCGGTAAAGGGCAGTTGTAACAGTCACAGGGGAAACCTACCTATAGGGACTGACATTAAATAAGAGACCCCTCATGCACCCGCCAGAGCCCATCTACCCTTGCTACCTTCCGGTCCTGGGGGAGTTCAACAGGATGACGCCACATGAGGGGCCGTCAGATACTTTACCCGAACTTTGGGCGTGGCCCGAATCGGCTCCGGCGGGCCGGCGGCCGGCGTCGCCGGGGCCTCACCGGTGCCCGTCCACAGGCCAGCTCAGGAACGCCGGCTCCTCGTACGGGTGGGCCTGCCGCAATGCCTTCACGACGGCATCGAGCACCTCCTCTTCCACAATGCATTCGATCCTGACCTCGGAAACTTCCTCCGGCTCGCCGGCGGTGCCGATGAAGGGCCGCGCACCAGCCATGGGGGTGAAGCGTCCCGTCCCCGGGGATGTGAAGGAGCAGTGCGAATATTTGCCCAGCCGGCCGGCGCCGGCGTCGCCGATCGCGGTGAGCACAGCTTCCGCGTGGGAATCGGGAACGTAAACCACGAGCGCATGAAGCGGGACCATGGCACCATCCTGCCACCCGATTCAGGCCTCACTGGCGCCCCGGGGGGCGGCGCCACGACTGCCCCAAAACGGGCATGCCGCAGTGGCCGATCCGGCCGATTGGGAGATGCCGGAAAGTTCAGGTATTCTAGTATCTGCTTTTGGTTCAAGAGCAGCTGGAGAATTCGCCTAGCGGCCTATGGCGCACGCCTGGAACGCGTGTTGGGTTAACGCCCTCGGGGGTTCAAATCCCCCATTCTCCGCCATCGGAAAACCCGGTCCTGACCCCGTCAGGACCGGGTTTTCTGTTTCCTCCAAAGGATCCCCGGACTGATGGCGGGGCTGCTAGGCCAACCCCAGCCTCCGGAGCCGCCTGCGGGCGGCCAGTTCGCTGGGGCTGGCCCGGCCCAAAGCAAAACGTACGACGGCGAGAGTCACCCAGGCGGGCACCCTCACCGGCAGCGGCAGGGGACCCAGGCGGGCCGTCCGCAGTCCGAGCAGCCGGCGGTATTCGGGCTGCAGGCTCAACACGGCGGCCTCGAAGAGCACCCGGTAGCCCGGCTTCAGGAGGGGATGCAGGGGAGGATGCCGGATGAAGGCAACAGTTTCGGCGACCCGATCGTCGCAGCGGAGGGTGCCGGCGGCAAGCCATTCTCCGAGTTCCCGGTCGAGGTCGGCCTTGCACTCCGGCGGAAACTCCACGCCCATGAGCCTGCCTGCCTGCGCCCATTCGCGCACGTACGCATCCGGGCCGCCGGGGATGGGTCCGTCCCACAGCTCGTGCGCCCGGAGAAACGAGTCCGTGAACGTGACGTGCACCCAGCGGAGCAATTCAGGATCGTTGGCGGAGTAATCCTTGACCGTGCCATCGCCGTCGACATACTTTCCGGACACGGACTCGTGGAGCCGGACCACCCTCGCCGTTGCCGCCCGGGCCTCGGCCGTGGATCCGTAGGTGAGGGCGTGGATCCACGCCGTGGTCCGGGCCAGCCTGCCCAGCGTGTCCTCGCGGAAATTTGAATGGTCGTGGACTCCGGCGAGGACACCGGGATGGAGGCTTTGCATCAGCAGCGCCCGGATGCCGCCGATGATTGTCGGCATGCCCGCATGGACGGTCCAGACCGCAGAACCGGGGAGGAAATACCCGCGGTCGTCGCCTTGGGCAAACTTCCGGGCCCAGTCCGGCAGCGCGTCCGGGCTGCCCGTCAGCGTGCGCTTCAGTTCCGCTTGCCACTCCCTTACGAAAGTCCGCATATTTCATTCTCGCGCGCCGAAGCGGCCCGGTTAAGCCTATAAGACCGTGCCCGTTGGCCCCCCAGTTTTAGGGGTACCGCCGTGCTTTTGGCTGTGGCCACAATGGAGGACACGCTCGTCGAGACAGGAGTTTGGCGGGTACCGATCCAGGAGAATTCTGTGGCAAATCATGGGGGACACAAGCACGCACCGGCGGTGATAGGCCCTGGCCGGATCGCCCTTCGGAGCCTGTCCGCGGCGGTGGTTGTCGGCTTCTCCGTCTTTGCCTTCGGATTCCAGGGGCCAGCCGCCCCAATCCAGCAGCCCGTGGGTGCTGCTGTTCCGGTCGCGCCTGCCTCGGGCGTCGTCGGCCCGGAGCTACTGGATCCCGACACCACCCCGCCCGGTTACCCGATCAGCGGGTCCGGCATCGCCGCGCCGGCGAAAGCTCCCACCGGACGCACGGTGTCGAACTCCACCGTCAAGGCAACCAGGACAGTCGCTGCCAAGTCTCCCGGTGTGGCCTCCACCGCGTTGAAGCGGCCCGCCGCCGGCTTCCTGATGGCGCCCCTGGAAGTCCTCACTCCCAGCTCTCCGTTCGGCCTGCGGCGCAGCCCGATCACCGGCGAAGTGGGCGAATTCCACTGGGGCCAGGACTTCGCTGCTGCCTGCGGCACGCGTGTCTATGCGGCCGACGCCGGCGTGGTCCGGGCCGCCGGATGGCACCCCTGGGGCGGCGGCAACAGGGTGGAAATTGACCACGGCAACGGCCTGATCACCACCTACAACCACCTGCAGGGCATCGCCGTCAAAAAGGGCGACCACGTACGCGTTGGCGAGATCATCGCGGAGGTGGGGACCACCGGATCCTCCACCGGCTGCCACCTGCACTTCGAGGTGATCAAGGACGGCCAGCACGAGGACCCGATGAAGTGGACCCTGCTGCCGATCCGGCAGACCGATCAGCTGACGCCGGCCGTGTTTACCAGCTTCGAAAGCGGTTCGGCCACCACCTACGGGTGGGCCATTCCCAACATCCCCGGCAACAGCGGACCGGGCAACACCGACGACGGCCTGACGCCCGCCACCGCAGCCGCAGTGGCCAACCCGCGTGGCGGCAAATCGAATACTGCGGGAGCCAACCTGGTCCCCAGCTCGTCGAGCTCCGGTTCCACCTCGTCCGGTTCGCAGACCACCCAGCCGCCTGCAACTCCGACTGTCACGGCCACCCCAAAGCCGACGGCGCCCAAGCCGCCGACCACCACGAAGCCCAAGCCGACCCCGACACCGACGCCGACTCCCACGCCGACGCCTACCCCAACCCCGACACCCACTCCGACGCCGGCGCCCACGACGCCGACCCCGGCTCCGGTTGACCCGACCCCCACAGAGCCCGCGGTCCCGGCCGACCCCGCACCGCCGGCACCCAGCGATCCGGTTGCGCCATCCGTGCCAATCACGAGTTCCGAACCTGCCCCAACAGAAACCGCGCCTGCAGACCCTGCTCCGGTACCCGCGCCGGACCCGGTCCCCACTCCGACGGCCACAGAAACGGCCCCGGCGCCGGTTCCCACGTCGGAGCCGGCAACCGCGACCGCGCCGGCAGTTGCGCCCAGTGTTGCGCCAACGGAAGCAGCTGCCGCGGCGGTAGCTGCTCCGGCGGCGCCGGCGGCGCCCTAACCGGTCAGGGAGCAGCCTCCGTCGGGCTGTTCGCTGACCGGGTGAAATCAATTGGTGAGGAGGTCCAGGGAATGCAACGGGGGCCAAAGCCGTTGTCATTAATGACAGCCATGCACCCGGCGAGAGAGCACGATGTGACTTCCCTCCAAACGATTCCGCCGACACTCGACGGAAGCCGCCCGGGTTTCGGCTGCCTCACTGGCGATATGGTGCCCGAGTCTGACGCGTCCGCCGACCCCGCATGTACGGGCTGTACCGGACTTGCCGGGCGGCTGGTCCGCCCGGCGCCGCCGCGCGCCGTCGTCCTCCGCACAGGCAGATCCACGCCAGGTGAGCCGGGCACATTCCGGAAGAGCATCCCGCCCGGAACAGTAGGGCCCCCAATGTAACTGCAATCCCAACAACGCGCGGCAAAATAACGAAGCGGCCATCGGTTGAAGGCCGTCAGAGGAAACGAAAGCGAGGAAGGTAGCCTGGAAGCGGCGGCGGTGTGTCGTAATTTTTCAACATGCCAACTCCCGTTTCCCCATAGTTCGCTTTTTATCTGATTGGATGGAGCGTACTGGGAGGGAACACAGGAGGCGCCCGGCTTCCTCACTACCACGAAGGCTGCAATGGAGCTCATCGAGGCCGAACACCCCCGGCCACGCCATTTTCTACTCCACCTGAGTGACCCCCACCTGTTGGGAGGTCCGGACCCCCTATACGGCGCAGTTGACAGCGAAGCCCGCCTGATCCAGCTCTTCGATGAGGTTCAGGCCTCCGGCGCGCGCCCGGAAGCCGTGATTTTTACCGGCGACCTGGCCGACATGGGCGAGCCCGAGGCCTACGCCAAGCTGCGCGCGATCGTGGAGCCCGCATGCCGGGACCTCGGTGCGCAAGTCATCTGGGCCATGGGCAATCACGACAACCGGGCCAACTTCCGGGCGGGTCTTTTCGACCAGCACGGCAACGACGATCCCGTGGACCACAGCTACTACGTCAACGGTCTGCGGGTCATCACCATGGACACGTCCGTGCCCGGCTACCACCACGGCGAACTCAGCGATAACCAGCTCGACTGGCTTGCAGGACAGCTGGAGACCCCCGCTCCGGACGGCACCATCCTGGCGCTGCATCATCCGCCGGTGCCGTCGGTCCTGGACCTGGCCGTGCTGGTTGAACTCCGCGACCAGGCGTCCCTTGCCGCAGTGGTCCGGAATTCGGATGTTCGCAGCATCCTCGCCGGCCACCTGCATTACTCCACGACGGCGAGCTTCGCCGGCATCCCGGTGTCCGTGGCCTCCGCCACGTGCTACACCCAGGACCTGAACGTTCCGGTGGGCGGCACGCGCGGCCGCGACGGAGGGCAGGCCTTCAACATGGTGCACGTTTACGAGCACACGGTGGTGCATTCAGTGGTGCCGCTGGGTGCCGCACCGACCGTGGGCGAGTACGTCAGCCCCGACGAAACGGAACGCCGCCTGGCGGCAGCCGGAATCCGCTTCCCCGAGGGCCGCAAACGCCCGATGCTCACGCGGAAGTAGGATTGCGCTCCACGGAAGAAGCCTCCGCCGGTCCGGCGGAGGCTTCTTCCGTGAGTTCGGGGCTTACTTCTCCCAGGGCGCCTTGATGGGGTAGTACTTCTCCAGGAAGTGGGTGACCAGCTCGGCGCGTTCGTCGGCCGGAACCTCCGGGAAGCTTCCATCATTGAGGCAGAAGAAGTCCATGTTGCGCTTGTTCAGCAGCTTGGGCAGGTACTTCAGCCCCGCGCGGAGCGTGGTGTCCACGTAGCGCACCTTGGCCGCCGTCTGGGTCACGGCCCGGCCCGTCAGCAGCGCGTAGTAGTGGTAGAAGGAATTCGTGACGGAGATGTTGTCCGCCGCCCGGAAGGTGCTGGCGGCTGTGCTCGCGAACTCCGCCGGGAATTCCTGCTCCATCTGGGCCACGAGGCTCCGCCGCAGGGGGGCGGCCGTGTGCTCCAGGTGGCGTGTGGTGATCCGGCCAAAGCGGTTCCAGAGCAGCTTCCGGTTGACCCGGGCCGCGTTCTCAAAGCCGCTGCGTTCGGCGTCGTTCTCGCCGAGGCCGATGCGGGTTTCCGCCTCGATGAACTTGGTGATCCCGCCCGGTGTGAAGAACATGTCCGGGCCCACGGGCCGGCCCAGGAACATGTCATCGTTGGAGTAGAGGAAATGCTCGGAGAGCCCCTCGATGTGATGCAGCTGGCACTCCACGGCCTGTGAGTTGTGGGTGGGCAGCACCGACGGGTCGGCGAAGAACTCCTCGCTGCGGACGATGGTGACCGACGGGTGGTCGTTCAGCCATTCCGGCGCGGGGGAGTCCGTGGCGATGAAGATGCGGCGGATCCAGGGTGCGAACATGTACACCGACCGGAGCGCGTACTTGAGCTCATTGATCTGCCGGTAGCGCGCCTCGTGGTCGTCGCCCGAGCCCAGGACAGCCCCCGCCTGGCGGGCCCGGCGGGCGGCGATGTACTCCGGGGAGGTGCCGTCCACCCAGGAGAAGACGATGTCGATGTCGAAGCTGATGTCGCTGGCGTGGTCAGCGAACATGTTCTCGATGGTGGGCCAGGTGTGGCCGTAGCGCTCAACCGTTCCGCGGACGGCCTCGTGGGCCATCATGGTGCGCCGGGTGAGGGAGTTTTCGATGGGCAGGATCACTTCGTTGCCCAGGAAGCTCCACAGCTCCACCTGGACGCCGGCGGAGGCGCCGAATTCGAAGCCGCCCTCGGGCTCGACGCGCGGGCGGTACAGCCGGAAGATGCGGGCCTGCCGGTTGACGGACAGTTCGCCGTCGGCAACCAGGACGGACGTTTTCTTCTTCGCGTCCACGGTCATGGAGTAGAACGGCTCGTTCCGGCAGGCGTCCACGAGGGCGGACCGCAGCTTCTTCCGGTCCTTCCAGTCAAGGGCGATCACCGGGCGGTCGTTGTTGCCCCGGACCAGCAGGTAATCCAGCCCGGCCCCGTCCAGCACGTTCCGCAGGAAGAGCAGGTCCTCCACCATGGCCTGGTAGGGCGTCCGGGTGTCGTTGATGAGCGCATACCGGCCCGATCGGCGAATGACGTCGGGGCGGTGCTTGAGGCGCGCCACAGCCGCCGGCGACGTTGCTTCCGCGAGTGCTGGTGCGTCCTCGGATGCCTGGGCGCCGTAGTAGATATCGTCCTGAACCGTCACGTCCGTAATGGTGTTTCTCCCATGCTGGTTGGGGGGGAAGTCTTACTTGCATGATAGTCCTGCCCGGAAAACATACAGGGCAGGCCGCGGCAGCGGGCCTAGCCGAGCAGCGCCTGCCGCCAGCTGGACAGGAACGCCGCCCCGGCGTCGTCGTGGATCACCGTTTCCGGCAGGCCCAGGTCAGCTGCGGTGAGAACGTCGTAAGGCTTGGCCGGCACACCATCCGCGGGCCGGACGTCGACGTGCTTCACGGCGTGGTCGTTGTGGTGCAGCCAGTCCGCCATGGCGTAGTCCGTGCGGGAGTCCCCGACCGTCCGCCAGGCCTGCGGCGTGATGCCCTGGGCCGCCAGCATCTCCACCGCGCGGCTGGCGCCGAGGTCCTTGCCCAGCCGGACAGATTCAATGTCCGTGGAGATGATGGTGGGATCCACCCGGTAGTCGATCTCGTCGTCGGAATTCGGGGCGTGGTGATCCAGCCGCACGACGCCCAGGCCGTGGCGCTCCATCAGTCCCATGGCCTCGGCATCAAACAGCTTCTGCTCGGCGAGGTATTCACTGTTGGGCACTTCAATGTGCTGCTCCACGGACACCATGGCGCGCTTGGTTTCATCGAAGAACATGTGGGAGGAATAGTCCTCAGCCACCATGCGCCGGACGTCATCGCCGAATGCCGCGGGCATGGCGAGCTCGCGGTCCACGTGGACGGGCCCCGGACCGGCCGCGGTGTAGCTGAACCACACGGCGCCCTTTTCGCAGATGGCGTGGATCAGCGTACCGCCCGGCATGCCGGCCGCGATCATGGGCTCCATGACCTGCTCGCGGATGAACGCGTCCGAGCGTCCGGTGTTGAAGATGACCGGCACTCCGGCGTCCGCGAGCGCCACCAGATCGGCAATGATCTCCGGTTTCACATCCCTGGTCACCGGGCTGGCGATCGGTCCGTCAACGTCCAGGAGGAGGGCCAGCGCCGGTTCCGACGGCCTGTGGGTGCCGAAGCGCGGGGCAGCGTTCGCAGAGGGTGCAGTCATGGTCCCATTCTGTCAGCCGGCCACGGCGAACCCGCTCCGGTCCGGGGGTGGCCGCCCGGATGTGACACATAGTTACTGTTTGGCCACAACCTCCCACGGCGCGCTGATTCCACATTCCCTTGAACCGGCCGGTTGCTTACGCTTGCAGGGTGATATTCAAAGCTGTGGGCGAGGGACGCCCTTACCCCGACCATGGTTTCAGTAGCCCCAAAGACTGGGCGGCGCTTCCGCCCCGTCCCGTGCGGCTGGATGAACTTGTGACCACCAAGCGGACCCTGGACCTTGAAGCGCTCCTTGCCGAGGACTCCACTTTCTTTGGCGACCTTTTTCCCCATGTGGTGCAGTACCAGGGCACCCTCTACCTGGAGGACGGCCTGCACCGGGCGGTAAGGACGGCACTGCACCAGCGCACCGCTATACATGCAAGGGTGCTCGTGATCGATGGCTAGAAAACCCAAGGACCTGACCGTCCTGCACGGTCACCGCGTGATTACGGGCCCGGAGCTCAGGGCAACGTTCGTCGACGACGACGAGAACGCGGAAAACCCCGGCCGGCTGCGCCGCCGGATCCTGCACGGCGTGGTCCTCGTGCTGCTGCTGGGCCTCATTGTCGCGGGAATCATGGGGGCAATGGGCGTGATGAGCGGGCAGATCAAGTTTCCGTCCGCCATCCAGGCCCAGGAAAACTCCTCCGTCTGCCCCGCCACCACCTTCGACTACACGCCGCCCGCCAAAGTGAAGGTAAACGTCCTCAACGCCACGAGCCGCAACGGCCTGGCCAAGGCGGCAGCCAACGAATTCAAGGCCCGGAAATTTGTTGTTGGCAACGTGGCCAACACGGAGACCGGGTACCGCGGCGTGGCGGCTATCGTCTCGGGTGCTGCCGGACAGTCGGCGGCCTTCACCGTCCAGCGGAATCTGCCGGGCTCCGACTACTTCCAGGACGGGCGCAAAGACGCCAGCGTGGATGTGATCCTGACCAGCGACTACCGCGGCCTGGTCAAGCCGCAGCTGGTAGACCAGACGCCGGGCCAGCTCAGCTGCCCGCGGGAAAGCCGGCGTGTCGCCGACGATTCGCAGTGGCCGGTCATGCCCACCCAGGGCACCAAGCGCTGACCCTTTGCCTCTTAGCCGGCCGGATGATCCTTAGCCGGCCGCAGCGGCCGGCGGCTGCAGGCGTACGGGGCGGCCGCCGTCGTCGAACCTTGCCCCGGCACCCAGCTGGATAAAGCGGACCGTCCGGGAAATCCTTTCCTCCAGGTCCCCGGAGGCGTCGCCGCCGCGGGCGGCGCTGGAGGAGAGCGTGCCGTGGATCAGCTGCGCCTGCTGGAGCGGATCAGCCGACGGGAAGTAGCCCTGGTCCATGCCGTCGCGGAGAATCTCCTGCAGCATGTCGCTGAGCCCGTCCACATGATCGGCCAGTTTGGCGAATGACGCCGGCGAGAGAACGGCGCCCATGGCCGGCCCGGGCGGCAGGTGGCGGCGGCTGAGGTCCTCCACCTGGGCCCGCACGTACAGGGCCAGCCGGTCCACCGGATTGTCCAGCCGGGACAGCGATTCGCGCAGCCCCGTCATGAACCGTTCCGTCTCCACGAGCGCGTAGGCGATCAGGAGCTCTTCGATATCGGCGTAGTAGTTGTAGACAGCCGTGCGGCCGATCCCTGCATGCCGGGCAACGTCCGTCATGGTGAGACCGGGCAGCCCGTGCGAGAAGAGAAGCTCACCGAAGGCGTTCAGGATGCGGCGCTGGGTCTCGGCGCGTTGTGCAGCGTTGCTGGGGGCCGAAATCCGGGGCATAGGGACACTTTACCGTGATCTGTCACCAAACCGCTTCCGAGTTTTTGTACAGATAATGGCCGCTAAACGCCGGCAAAGTCATATGGTCGTAGCAACGCTCTGACAGATGGAGCGTGCGATGCCCAAGTTGTTTGCCCGCGATGCCCGTGGTGATTTCCTCGATTT
>NZ_JBHTZA010000004.1:0-64236 GCF_042790555.1 Arthrobacter sp. NPDC056727
TTCCTCTGTTGTAGGTTGCATGTTGATGCGTGATTGGGACTGGTGCGGGTGCCCTGAATCCAAATGCTGGTCAGGGCCCAAAGCAGTCCGGCCCCTCCACCAAGAGATGGTGGAGGGGCCGGACGTTAAGACAAGTGTTGCAGGCGCGTTACCGGCGGCGGTCGGTGTCGACGACGTCGACCCTGACCTGCTCGCCATCTGCCAGCGCCGCCACGACCGTGCGCAGTGCACGCGCGGTGCGGCCCTGGCGTCCGATTACCCGTCCCAGGTCTTCCTGGTGAACGCGCACCTCGAGGGTATCCCCGCGGCGGTTGTTCTTGGCACTGACCTTGACGTCCTCAGGGGAGTCGACAATGCCGCGGACAAGGTGTTCGAGCGCTTCTGCCAGCAATTTACTCAGCCTCGGTGGTCTCTGCTTCAGCCTCGGCGGGGGCTTCCGATGCCTTGGCCTTCTTGGTGATGGCTTCCGGGATGATCACGGAACCCTTCTCCGGAGCAACGAATGCTTCCTTGTCGGCCTTGGTCTTCAGGGTGCCTTCCTGGCCCGGCAGACCCTTGAACTTCTGCCAGTCACCGGTGATCTTGAGGATCGCAGCAACCTGCTCCGACGGCTGCGCGCCGACGGACAACCAGTACTGTGCACGCTCGGAGTTGACCTCGATGTACGAGGGCTCCTCGGTGGGGTGGTACTTGCCGATCTCTTCGATGGCACGGCCATCACGCTTGGTGCGCGAGTCGGCAACAACGATGCGGTAGTACGGTGCGCGCATCTTACCGAAGCGCTTAAGGCGAATCTTTACGGCCACTTTTGTGGTCACTCCTGTTTCTGAAACGGGGTTGAACCCGCGTTCTGCACCCGTGGGGCGGGCCGTACTTGGGGGTTCGAAAAGGACAGGATCCGGACGCGGAGAGAGGGGCCACGCAGATCGAGTACCTGTTTATTGTGCCAGATCGTCCGCGTTATTTCGACTTGACATGCGGACGGACTCTTATTGCAGGCTAGGAAGACCAGACGTAGAGGCCGGTCCTGCTGTTTTCGTCCACGGTGCCGGCGAGTTCCGCCAGTTGCTGGACGTACTTCCGGGCCTCCGAAGCACCGAACGGCATGTCGTCCTCGGCCGCCCAGCGCTCGGCCACGTCGTCCAAAACGTTGCCCTCGCCCTCGGATTCATAGGTGAGGAGCTCAGCCAGCGCCCGGACCATCGCCGCGGGCACGCCGAGCAGGGAGTCGCTGGCCACGTCCACCATGGCCAGCTCGTAGTCCGCGCCCGCGGCATGCACCGCGGCGCCGGCGAAGTCGCCGAGCTGTTCGATCTCAAAATCACTGATGCCCGCAATCCGGATGCCGTCTCCGGCAGCGGCGCCGCCTTCCAGCGCCGCTGCGCGCTTGAGGGCGTCATTGTGGGTGGCAACAAACACTTCGGTGAAGGCCATGGATTCGTCCTCATTCCGTCGGCGGCGCATGCCCCGGCAGCGCCGGGGCTCTTCGAATGCCAGCCTAACCCAACCGGGTTCGCCGGGCTTATCGAACGGCGACGCGGAGCCGGTTCCGCCAGGGATCCTCGAAGCGGAGCTCGGCGCCGGTGTGGTGGGATTCGACGCCGGCGATCCTGAGGCGGTCGGCGAGGGCGCCGACGTCGTCGCCCGAGGGAACCTCGATCAGGACCTCGCCGAGACCGAGAGTGTCGCGGCGCGGCCCGGCGCCGCGGCTGTTCCAGACGTTCATGGCCATGTGGTGGTGGTAGCCGCCGGCCGACACGAAGAGGGCCTGGCCGTGCCAGCCCGCCGTCTTTTCGAACCCCAGGGTTCCGACGTAGAAATCATGGGCGGACTGCACGTCACCCACCTGCAGGTGGACGTGCCCCACCTCCGCGTCGGCGCCGCGCTGGCCTGCCACGGATTCCTGGGTGAGGTGGTCCTGCAGGTACTTCTGCGGCGGCAGCGCCACGTTGTCCATGACGACATTCTTGCCATCCCAGGACCAGGCCTCGCGCGGGCGGTCCCAGTAGAGTTCGATCCCGTTGCCTTCCGGATCGGTGAAATAGAACGCCTCACTCACGAGGTGGTCAGCGCTTCCCACAAAGGACTGCGGCTCGTACCGGGCCGCGCTGGCAATGGTGGCGGCAAGGGAGGACTGGTCCTCGAACAGGAGTGCGGTGTGGAAGAGGCCGGCCTCGCCGCTGCCAGGGATGTTGAGGCCCGGAGCGGGAGCGAGGTGCACCAGCGGCGTCGCCAGCCGGCCGAGGTAGAGGCCGCCGTCCTGCTCGGCGACGACGTCGAGGCCGAGGGCGCGCTGGTAGTAGTCGGTCATGACCTTCATGTCGCCCACCTTGAGCATGACGGTGCCCATGGTGAGGTCGGCAGGAAGCAAGTCCTGGCTGCTGTCTGCTGCTGTCATTGAATACTCCCGAAATGTCCGGACCACCGGATTTCGGTAGCCTCTACATCTCTAAATTACTTGAAGCTTCAATTTATTCCTAACGGACAATCCTGCCGCGCAGAATCACATGGCTGAGGTTTCGGATGGTCTCCGGCACGGCGCGCGGGTCCTCGCGGCAGACCACCACGTCGGCGTCCGCGCCCTCCGCCACGCCCTCGGCTCCCAGCCAGCGGCGCGCCCGCCAGCACGCCGCGTCCAGTGCCGCCGCTGCCGGCAGCCCGGCGGCGTGAAGTTCAAGGATTTCGTCCGCAATGCGTCCGTGCCGAATCACGCTGCCGGCATCAGTTCCCGCGTAGATTTCGACGCCGGCCTCGTAGGCTTCCAGGACACGCTCGCGGCGCCGGGCCCACAGTGCGCGCATGTGCCCGGCATACTCCGGGAACTTCGGCTCCGCCTGGGCCGCAATGTCGGGGAAGGTGGCGATATTGATGAGGGTGGGCACGATGGGCACCCGCTGCTCGACGAACCGGGGAATGTGCCTGGGCAGCAGCCCCGTGGCGTGCTCAATGCAGTCGATGCCGGCGTCGAGCATGTCATCCAGGGCGTCCTCGCCAAAGCAGTGCGCCGTGACCCTGGCCCCCTCGTCGTGGGCTGCCCGGACGGCGTCCCGCACGGCCGCGGCAGGGAAGGAAGGCGCGAGGTCGCCGGCGGCCCGGTCGATCCAGTCCCCCACCAGCTTGACCCAGCCGTCCCCTTCCCTCGCCTGCTTGCGTACCGCCTCCACCAGCCCCTCCGGTTCAACTTCGACGGCGAAGTTCCGAAGGTAGCGGCGGGACCGGGCAACGTGCCGGCCGGCCCGGATGATCCGCGGCGCATCAGGCCGCTGCTGCAGCCAGCGGGTGTCGCTGACGACCCCCGCGTCCCGCACCAGCAGGGTTCCGGCGTTGCGGTCCGTCATGGCCTGGTCATACGCCACGTCATCCTCAACGGCCCCCTCCGGGCCCAGCCCGATATGGCAGTGCGCATCCACGAACCCGGGCAGCACCCAGCCCTCCAGGACGGCGTCCGGCCGCTGGGCCGGCCGGCTGAACGTCAGTTTCCCGTCCACGGCCCAGAGCCCGCGGCGTTCCTCATCCGCTGCTGTGAGCACGGGTCCGCTGAATTCGATGATGTGAGCCATGGCACCAGCTTAATTGGCCGGCTCCAGCCTAATTGGCCCCCTGCACCCCCTCCTTCACAGATGGACAGGCACAAACCGGGCTGTGGTAGCTTCGTCTAACGACCACACGGGGGCCCCTGCAGGGGCTGAGATCAGGCTGGCGCAGCCTGCGACCGTTGAACCTGTCCGGGTAATGCCGGCGAAGGAAGTGAGCAGTAAATTGAGTACCCAGAAATCACAGCTGAGCCCTGCCCAAAATGAAGCGGCCCAAAATGACGCGGCCCAAGACGACACCGTCGCCGTCACGCAGTCGCTGAAATCCCATTCTCTGGCCTATCTGGAGGGCGACGGCCTGCGGGTTCCGGTAACGGAAATCGCCTTGGAGCCCTCACCGAACGGCGAGCAGAACGAGCCGCTGCGCGTTTACCGCACGGCGGGTCCGGGCAGCGACCCGGTGGTGGGCCTGGCACCGTTCCGTGCGGAATGGATTGAGGCGCGGGCGGACACGGAAACGTACGGCGGTCGTGAGCGCAACCTGCTCGACGACGGCAAGTCAGCCGTGCGCCGCGGCGCGGCTTCCGCCGAATGGAAGGGCGCCAGGCCGGTGCCCCGCCGTGCGGCGGACGGCAAGACGGTGACGCAGATGCACTATGCGCGCCAGGGTGTCATCACGCCCGAAATGCGCTTCGTGGCCCTCCGCGAGAACTGCGACGTGGAGCTGGTCCGCAGCGAACTCGCCGCCGGACGGGCCATCATCCCCAGCAACATCAACCACCCTGAATCCGAGCCGATGATCATCGGCAAGGCGTTCCTGGTGAAGATCAACGCCAACATCGGCAACTCGGCCGTCACCAGCTCCATCGCGGAGGAGGTGGACAAGCTGCAGTGGGCCACCCAGTGGGGCGCGGACACCGTGATGGACTTGTCCACGGGCGATGACATCCACACCACGCGCGAGTGGATCATCCGCAACTCCCCCGTGCCGATCGGCACGGTGCCGATCTACCAGGCGCTGGAAAAGGTCAACGGCGAAGCGAACGCGCTGACGTGGGAGATCTTCCGTGACACCGTCATCGAACAGTGCGAGCAGGGTGTGGACTACATGACCATCCACGCCGGCGTGCTGCTGCGGTACGTGCCCCTCACGGCGAACCGCGTCACCGGCATCGTCTCCCGCGGCGGTTCGATCATGGCCGGCTGGTGCCTGGCACACCACCAGGAAAACTTCCTCTACACCCACTTTGACGAGCTCTGCGAGATCTTCGCGAAGTACGACGTCACCTTCTCGCTGGGTGACGGCCTGCGGCCGGGCGCGACGGCGGATGCCAACGACGCGGCGCAGTTCGCCGAACTGGACACCCTGGCCGAGCTGACCCAGCGGGCCTGGGAGTTCGACGTGCAGGTGATGGTGGAGGGGCCGGGCCACATTCCTTTCCACCTGGTGCGTGAGAACGTGGAGCGCCAGCAGGAACTCTGCAAGGGTGCTCCCTTCTACACACTGGGCCCGCTGGTCACGGATGTGGCACCGGGCTACGACCACATCACCTCGGCCATCGGCGCCACGGAAATCGCCCGCTACGGCACGGCCATGCTCTGCTACGTCACCCCCAAGGAACACCTGGGCCTGCCCAACAAGGACGACGTGAAGACCGGCGTCATCACGTACAAGATCGCCGCCCACGCCGCCGACCTTGCCAAGGGGCACCCCGGCGCAAACGAGCGGGACGATGCGCTGTCCAAGGCCCGGTTCGAGTTCCGCTGGCGCGACCAGTTCGCGCTGTCGCTCGACCCGGTGACGGCCGAGTCCTTCCACGACGAGACGCTCCCGGCGGAACCCGCCAAGACGGCTCACTTCTGCTCGATGTGCGGACCCAAGTTCTGCTCCATGCGGATCAGCCAGGACATCCGGAACGAGTACGGCTCAGCCGAAGCGCAGGCCGCCCTCGCGGAGATGGCCGAGGGCATGCGCGAGAAGAGCGAGGAGTTCCTCGCTGCCGGTGGGAAGGTGTACCTTCCGGAGCTGCGGCTTCCCGAGTCAACCCGCAAGTAATTCTTCTAAGAGGCTCTCGGCGTCTGGCGCCGGCTGACCTCTGCGATGAATGACCTGATGTAGCGGTCACCTTCCGGTGAGTCGTGGGGCCGGTGCCCTCCCGCAGCAATGTGGTGGAGGGCACCGGTTTCGCGCAGGTAGCCGGCGATCTCCTCGTACAGCGGCTCCCAGCCGCCGGTGAGGACCAGGGTGGGCACGCCCGGCACGATCTGCAGCGGTGCCTGCCACGGCGGTGCCTGCAGGCGCAGCCGCCTGGCAGCGCGTTTCGCCTCGGGGGTACTGGGCTCCGGGGTGTCCGCGGCGAACGCGCGGCGTAAAAACTCACGCTCGTAGTCGTCGTCGCCGAGCTGGTGCCGGACCTCGAACAGCGGCTCCATCAGCGCCCGGTGTGCGGCGGTCGCCGGCAATTCGGCGGTGAGCGACAGGCAGGCCGGCTCCACGAGCGTCAGCGAGAAGACCAGGTCCGGGCGTTCGACGGCGGCCATCATCGCGGCGATCGCGCCCTGCGAATGCGCCACCACGTGGCCCCCGGCGGCTCCCCGGCCGTCGTCGGCCAGGGAACGCAGCACGATGCGGGCATCCTCGGCAAAGTCGGACTCCAGCGGCTCTGCCTCGGCGTCAAAGCCGTGGCGCCGCAGAAACAGGGCGTCGTACTGCAGGGCCATGCCGTGCTGGCGCGGCCACGCCGCGGAGCCGAAGGTACCGGCACCGTGGACGAAGACTACCCGCTGCTTATACATGACCCAACCTTATGGCAGCGGTCTGACATCGGCGCCGGCCGACATGACCGTGCGCCCTATTTGCCGCCCAGGAACTTGTCGAAGCCCTTGGGAAGGTTCAGCTCGGACGGATCGAAATCGCCCGACTGCTGGCCGAAGGCAGCTCCGGTGGGCACTGCCTTGGTCCCGGCGGCCCGCCTGGCCTCCGCTTCGCGAAGCTCCTGCGCCGCCTTGGCGGGGTTGCCGGAGCGGGCCTTCTTCTTGGGCGCGTTCTTGCCGCCCTTGCGGGCACCGCCTGCCCCCATGCCCGGCATGCCGGGCATTCCCGGCATCCCGCCGCCCTGGGCCATCTTCTTCATCATCTTCTGGGCCTGGGCGAAGCGCTCAAGCAGCCCGTTGACCTCGGACACGTGCACGCCCGAGCCGCGGGCGATGCGGGCCCGGCGGGAACCATTGATGATCTTGGGCGCCACGCGCTCGTGCGGAGTCATCGAGCGGACAATGGCCTCCACCCGGTCGATCTCGCGCTCGTCGAACTGCTCCAGCTGCTGCCGGATGTTCTGCGCACCGGGCATCATCATGAGCATCTTCTTCATGGAGCCCATTTTGCGGATCTGCTGCATCTGGGCGAGGAAGTCGTCCAGGGTGAAGTCCTCCTGGTCGGCGAACTTCTTCGCCATCCGGGCGGCTTCTTCCTTGTCCCAGGACTTCTCGGCCTGCTCAATCAGGGAGAGGACGTCACCCATGTCCAGGATGCGCGAGGCCATCCGGTCCGGGTGGAACAGTTCGAAGTCGTCCAGGCTCTCACCGGTCGAGGCGAACATCACTGGCTTGCCAGTGACCGACGAAACGGACAGCGCGGCACCGCCGCGGGCATCGCCGTCGAGCTTTGACAGCACGATACCCGTGAAGTTCACGCCTTCATCGAATGCCGTGGCCGTGTTAACGGCATCCTGGCCGATCATCGAGTCGATGACGAAGAGGACTTCGTTGGGCACGATGGCCCGGCGGATCTGGCGCGCCTGCTCCATCATGTCGGCGTCAACACCAAGACGTCCGGCGGTGTCCACGATCACGACGTCGTGCAGCTTCTGGCGTGCTTCTTCGACGCCGGCCCGTGCCACGGCGACGGGGTCGCCGGCCGGGTGCTCGAGTTCGGAGGTGGCACCCGGGTGCGGCGCGAAGACGGGAACGCCGGCACGCTTGCCCACAACCTGCAGCTGCGTCACGGCGTTGGGGCGCTGGAGGTCGCAGGCGACGAGGATGGGGCTATGTCCCTGCGCCTTCATCCACTTGGCGAGCTTGCCGGCAAGGGTGGTCTTGCCGGCGCCCTGGAGGCCGGCGAGCATGATGACGGTGGGGCCGGTCTTGGCCATCCGGATCCGGCGGGTCTCGCCGCCGAGGATTTCAACGAGCTCCTCGTTGACGATCTTCACGATCTGCTGGCTGGGGTTCAGCGCCCCGGAAACCTCGGCGCCGAGTGCCCGCTCACGAACCCGCCCGGTGAACTCGCGGACTACCGGCACGGCAACATCCGCGTCCAGCAGGGCGCGCCGGATCTCGCGGACCGTGGCGTCGACATCTGCCTCGGTGAGGCGGCCCTTGCCGCGGAGGTTCTTGAAGGTTGCTGTCAACCGGTCAGAGAGTGAATTGAACACGCGCCGTGCACTTCTTTCAGTGGATGTACGGGACTCGACTATCTAGGGTATCAAGTCAGCCTTGCAGGTGGCATGCTGGCAGGGTGACGGGCCAAACGACTGTGAAGACTCTGCTCATCCTCGGCGCCTCCGGCGATCTCACCGGCCGGCTCCTCCTCCCGGGCCTTGCCAGGCTGGTGGCCACAGGGCGAGCCGGCGGCCTGAAGCTTGTGGGGGCGGGTTCGGATCCATGGTCACCGGAACAGTGGCAGGAACGTGTGCACACAGCCTTTGAGTCCGCCGCCCAGGCGTCGGACGACGCCGGCAAGGACGCGCTGGCGGCCATGGAAAAGTCCACGGAGTACCACCAGGCCGACGTCACCGCGGACGGCCCGCTCGCGCAGCTCCTGGCCAACCTTGAGGGGCCCGTTGCCGTCTACTTCGCCCTGCCGCCGCAGGTGAGCCAGAAGGCCTGCGAAATCCTGCGCCCGGACCAGGTCCCCGCCGGCACCCGCCTCGTCATGGAGAAACCCTTCGGCTCCGGCGAGGAATCGGCGCGTGAACTCAACCGGACTCTGCTGACGCTGGTCCCGGAGGACCACATCCACCGGGTGGACCACTTCCTGGGCAAGGCCACCGTCCTGAACATCCTGGGCCTGCGGTTCGCGAACAACTTCCTGGAACCGGTCTGGAACCGCCACCACATCGCCAAGGTGGAGATCATCTTCGAGGAGGACCTGGCCCTGGAGGGGCGCGCCCGCTACTACGATTCCGCTGGCGCACTGCGCGACATGATCCAGAGCCACCTGCTGCAGATCATGGCACTGCTGGCCATCGAGCCGCCGGCAACCATCGGCGAGCGCGACCTACGCGATGCCATTGCCGCCGTGCTGCGGGCCAGCAGCATCAAGCCGCCCTACACGGACAGTACGCGGCGGGCGCGCTACCTGGCGGGAAGCCTCGGCGGGAAGGACGTCCCCGATTACGCCGCGGAGGAGGGTGTGGACCCGGACAGGAAAACCGAAACCCTGGCCGAGGTGCGGGTGGACATCGACAACTGGCGCTGGAAGGGCGTGCCGTTCATCCTGCGCTCCGGCAAGGCCCTGGGGACCAAGCGCAAGGAGGCGGTGGTCACCTTCCGGCCGGTCCCGCACCTGCCCGCCGGCTTCACGGGCAGGGACACTCCGAACACGCTCCGGATCGGGTTCGGCCCGGACACCCTGGAACTCGACGTCGATGTCAACGGGCCGGGGGACATCTTCAGCCTGGACCGGGCCGCGCTTGTGGCCGAGCTCAACGCCTCCGAACTGCTGCCCTACGGCGAAGTCCTGGAAGGCGTCCTGGCCGGGGATCCCCTGCTGTCCGTCCGGGGCGACACCGCCGAGGAATGCTGGCGGATCGTCGAGCCGGTGCTGGCGGCCTGGGCGGCAGACAGGGTTCCGCTGGAGGAATACCGGGCGGGCTCGGCCGGACCGGCTTAAAACGCAAGGGAGGGCCGGTCACCGTTGCAAGGTGACCGGCCCTCCCGTGGCGTTGGGCTGGTGGGCGGTGCTAGATGGCGGCTACGCCGCGTTCACCCGTCCGCACCCGCACTGCTTCGAAGACATCGACCGTCCAGACCTTGCCGTCACCGGCGCGGCCCGTGTTGGAGCTGGCGATGATGACATCCAGGATGTCGTCAGCCTGTTCGTCCGTAGCGAGTACCTCGACGCGGATCTTGGGCAGCAGGTCCACGTTGTACTCGGCGCCGCGGTAGACCTCGGTGTAGCCGCGCTGCCGGCCGTAACCGCTGGCCGCGCTGACCGTCAGGCCCTGGACCCCGTAGGCCTCCAGGCCTTCGCGGATCGATTCGAGCTTCTCCGGACGAACGATTGCTGTGATCAGTTTCATGCCCCCACGCTTTCCTTACCTGTTGCTTCTTCTGCCTTCTTGCCATCCGCGCCTGCCGGAACCGTGTCCGTGCCGCTGGTCTGGCCGCCGGCGGCCGGGACCTTGCCGGTGATCAGTTCGTGCAGGGGGTGGAAGCTGCCGCCGTGGCCGGCGACGCCGAACTCGTAGGCGGTCTCTGCATGCAGGCTCAGGTCCACGCCCACCACTTCCTGCTCCTGGGAAACCCGGAAGCCCATCGTCTTGTGGATGGTCAGGGCGATGATCGTGGTCAGGATCGCGGAGTAGGCGATGGAGATGCCGGCTGCCGCCAGCTGCGCCCAAAGCTGCGTGAAACCGCCGCCGTAGAACAGGCCGCCGCCGACGCCGTCGGTGGGGAGGGCGATGAAGCCCAGGGCCACGGTGCCGATGATGCCGGAGACGAGGTGGACGCCGACGACGTCGAGGGAGTCATCGAAGCCCCAGCGGAACTTGAGGCCGACGGCGAGGGCGGAAGCCACACCGGCAACCACGCCGAGTCCGAGGGCGCCGACCGGGCTGACGTTTGCACAGGCCGGGGTGATGGCGACGAGGCCGGCGACCACACCGGAGGCAGCACCCAGCGAGGTGGGGTGGCCGTCACGGATGCGCTCGGTGACCAGCCAGCCGAGCATGGCGGCGGCCGGAGCAGCCAGGGTGTTGATCCAGATCAGGCCGCCCTGCTCCGCCGTGGTGGCGGCGCCGCCGTTGAAGCCGAACCAGCCGAACCACAGGATGGCCGCGCCGAGCATGACGAACGGGATGTTGTGCGGGCGGTGGTTCGGGTCCTTGCCGAAGCCCTTGCGGTTGCCGATGATGAGGACCAGGATCAGCGCGGCCACACCGGCGTTGATGTGCACCACGGTGCCGCCGGCGAAGTCGATCGCGGGGCCGAGGGCCTTGCCGATGGCGCCCTCGGGGCCGAAGAGGCCGCCGCCCCAGACCATGTAGGCCAGCGGGCAGTAGACCAGCGTGACCCAGACGGGCACGAAGACGCTCCAGGCACCGAACTTGGCGCGGTCTGCGATGGCGCCGCTGATGAGGGCAACGGTGATGATGGCGAACGTGGCCGCGTAGCCGACCTTGATGAGGCCGTCAGGGGTGGTGATGCCCTCGAGGCCGAAGGTAGCGAACGGGTTCCCGACAATCTGCAGGAATCCTTCGCCGGAGCTCATCGATGCGCCCCAGAGTACCCACACCACGCCGACCATGCCGATGGAGATGAAGCTCATCATCATCATGTTCAGTGCAGCCTTGGCGCGCGTCATGCCGCCGTAGAAAAATGCCAGACCTGGTGTCATGAACAGCACGAGTGCCGCCGCCACCATGAGCCATACGTGACCTGCGGTAAGTTCCATGGTGCACGTCCTCTCTTGATCGAATGCTGCGGAGTAATCCGCCTGCCCAACGCCTTTTGCGTCCTGGATCAAGTTTTGCCGCGGTGTGTTTCGCTGGCTGAGGATTTAGATTGCCGGTCTGTTACAACAACCTCCCTGACGTAAATGGTGCATATCCTGCTTGTTACGGTTATGTTTCAGCCGCCCCAAACGCCCGTCCCGCCCGTTTCGCAAGGATTCCCCGCAACATGTCGCCACTCCCCCGTAACCCCGCGGGCAAACTCCGTTTCCCGGCGGTCCGCCGCCCCGATGGCGCACCGCTTCCCCGTGACATTAAGGTGATGCTCGTCGCAGCCTTCCTGATAGCGCTGGGCTTCGGCCTGGTGGCTCCGGTGCTGCCGCAATTCGCCACCACGTTCGACGTCGGCGCGACGGCGGCCGCCGTCATCGTCAGCATCTTTGCGTTCATGCGGCTGCTGTTCGCCCCCGCCGGCGGAGCGCTCATCGGCAGGCTCGGCGAGCGGCCCGTCTACGTCGCGGGCCTGCTCATTGTGGCGGCGTCCACGGCGGCCTGCGCCTTTGCCCAGAACTACTGGCAGCTGCTGGTGTTCCGCGGGCTGGGCGGCGCGGGTTCGGTCATGTTCACTGTGGCATCGATGGCGCTGGTGGTCAGGCTGGCGCCGCCGGAGAGCCGCGGCCGGGTTTCGGGCGCATACGCGTCGGCGTTCCTGATCGGCAATGTCTGCGGGCCGGTCGTCGGCGGCCTGCTGGCCGGCTTCGGCCTGCGCATTCCCTTCCTGGCCTACGCCGGGGCGCTGGTCCTGGCGGCCCTCGTGGTGCAGACGCAGCTCAGCCATGTTCCCGGTTCAGCCCGCGGCCAGGCGGGCGGCGCGCCGGCCATGAAACTCGGCGAGGCCCTCGGTGACAGCGCCTACCGGGCAGCCATGCTCTCCAGCTTCGCCAATGGCTGGGCGACGTTCGGCGTGCGGATGGCCACGGTGCCGCTGTTCGCCGTCACAGCCCTGGGCTCCGGGCCGGGCGCAGCCGGCTGGGCACTGGCAGTCTTTGCCGCGGGAAACGCCCTCGCCCTGACTGTCTCGGGCAGGCTGGCGGACAGCCTGGGCAGGAAGCCGATGATGGTGGCCGGGCTCGTGGTCACCGGTGCGGCCACGGCGGGAATCGGGCTCACGCAGGGGCTGGGGTGGTTCCTGGCGGCGTCGATGCTGGCGGGCGTGGGCGCGGGCATGCTCAACCCGGCGCAGCAGGCGGCGGTGGCCGATGTGATCGGCCGCGAACGCTCCGGCGGGCCTGTGCTGGCGGCTTTCCAGATGACATCCGACATCGGCGCCATCCTCGGACCGGTGCTCGTTGGCCTGCTGGCGGACCGGTTTGGTTACGGCTGGGCGTTCGGCGCGACGGGCGCCGTGCTGCTCGTCGCCGCCCTGGGCTGGCTGGCCGCTCGGGAGCCGGTGCAGAAGCAGCCAGCCTAGCCTGCCCTCAGTTCAGCAGGGCGTCGACAAAACCCTCGGTCTCGAACGGTGCGAGGTCGTCCGCGCCCTCACCGAGGCCGATGAGCTTCACGGGCACGCCGAGGCTCTTCTGGATGGCGACGACGATGCCCCCCTTGGCGGTGCCGTCCAGCTTGGTCAGAACGATGCCGGTGATGTTGACGACTTCGGCGAAGACCCGCGCCTGGTTCAGGCCGTTCTGGCCGGTGGTGGCGTCGAGGACCAGGAGGACCTCATCCACCTCTGCCAGCTTTTCCACGACGCGCTTGACCTTGCCGAGCTCATCCATCAGGCCGGTCTTGTTCTGCAGGCGGCCGGCGGTGTCGATCATCACGACGTCGACCTCCTGCTCGATGCCGGCCTTGACCGCCTCATAGGCCACGGACGCCGGGTCGGCGCCGTCGATGTCGGACTTAACCGTGGGAACCCCCACGCGCTGTCCCCAGGTGGCCAGCTGCTCGGAGGCGGCGGCACGGAAGGTGTCCGCGGCACCGAGCAGCACGTCCTTGTCCTCCGCGACCAGGACACGGGCCAGCTTGCCCACGGTGGTGGTCTTGCCCACGCCGTTGACGCCGACCACCATCATCACGGCGGGCCGGTCCGCGTGCCGGTCGATCCGCAGGCTCCGGTCCATGGAGGGGTCCACGATCTTGATGAGCTCTTCCCGGAGCAGGGCCTTGACGTGTTCGGGGTCGCGGGTGCCAAGGACCTTCACACGTTCGCGGAGCGCGTCCACCAGCTGCATGGTGGGTTCCGTGCCAAGATCGGCCAGGAGGAGCGTTTCCTCCACCTCATCCCAGACGTTCTCATCGATCTTGTCGCTGGAGAGCAGTGCCAGCAGTCCCTTGCCGAGGACATTGTTGGACTTGACCAGGCGTTCCCGGAGGCGGGTGAGCCGTCCGGCCACGGGCAGCGGGGTCTCTACCGGGATGGTCTCCAGGCCGGCGGCGTCATCAGGGACCCCGGCTTCCAGGCCTTCAAGGTCGACGGCGTCCGGAGCCTGGCGGTCGGCAGGCGCCGCCGGTGCGGCCGGGCGGTCCTCGAGGAGGGTCCCTCCGCCTGCGCGGGGCTCAACGGGATCGTTGGCGTCCCGGGTGCCGGGGTACTGCGTGCCGGATTTCCGGGCCTTCATGAGGACGGGGATCAGTCCGCCGATGACCACCAGGGCAGCAAGAATGGGCAGAAGAACGGGGAGGATGTCATTCACACCCCTAGCTTCTCACAAGCAGCAGGAGCTGCTTAGACGTCCGCTCCCAGCCGCTGACTGATGACCGTGGACACGCCGTCGCCGCGCATTGTCACGCCATAAAGCGCGTCGGCCACCTCCATGGTCCGCTTCTGGTGCGTGATCACGATCAGCTGGCTGGATTCCCGGAGCTCTTCAAAGATCGTAATGAGCCTGCCCAGGTTGGTGTCGTCAAGGGCCGCTTCAACCTCGTCCATGACGTAGAACGGCGACGGCCGGGCCTTGAAGATCGCCACCAGCAGGGCCACCGCGGTCAGGGACCGCTCGCCGCCGGACAGCAGTGACAGCCGTTTGATCTTCTTGCCTGCGGGCCGGGCCTCCACCTCGATGCCGGTGGTGAGCATGTCCGTGGGGTCGGTCAGGACCAGTCTGCCCTCGCCGCCGGGGAACAGCCGGCCGAAGACCCGCACAAACTGGGCCGAGGTGTCGGCAAAGGCCTCCGAGAAGACCTTCTGAACGCGGTCATCGACTTCCTTGATGATGTCCAGCAAATCCTTGCGGCTGGCCTTCAGGTCCTCCAGCTGCGTGCTGAGGAACTGGTGGCGTTCCTCCAGCGCGGCGAACTCCTCCAGCGCCAGGGGGTTGACCTTGCCCAGGGATGAGAGGTCCCGTTCAGCCTTGCGGAGCCGCTTCTCCTGCTCCTCCCGGACGAACGGCACGCCCTCCACCACAGGCTGGCCCCCGGCGTCGACCGGCGCCCGGAGCGCGGCCCACTTGTCCGTGGAGGCGGCAGCGGGCAGGGGCACCGGCTGGTCCGGCCCGTAGTCTGCCACGAGCTGGTCCGCGGTCAGCCCCAGGTCGTCCACCGACTTCGTTTCCAGCGCCTCGATCCTGAGCCGCTGCTGGGCGCGCGCCAGCTCGTCGCGGTGCACTGAGTCGGTCAGCTCCGCCAGTTCGCGGGCCAGGGCATCGTTGGCCGTGCGGATGCCGGCAAGTTCCCGGTCGCGCTGCTCCCGGACCTGCTCGGCGTGGTCCCGCTCGCGGCCGGCCAGCTCCACGGACACGTCACTGAACCGGATCAGCTGTTCGGCAGCGGCGCCGACTGCCGCCGCCCGCTTGGCCTGGATCCTCCGGCGGCGGGCCCGTTCGGCTGCCTGCTCCCGGGCCCGGCGTTCGGAGGCGGCCGCCCGTTCCAGCGACGCGGCCCTGTTGCGGATGGCCGTCAGCTGCTCCTCGCGGCTGCGCAGCGAGAGCCGCGCTTCCATTTCGGCGGACCGCGCCTGCGAGGCGGCCAGGGCGAGTGCGTCCCGCTGCCCGCTGGACGGTTCCTCCTCCTCAGGGGCGTCCTGTGCCGCGGCGAGGCGGGCGGTCACCGCCGCCAGCGCCTCCTGCTCGGCGACGATGTTGGCCTCTGCGCGGGCCAGCGAGGCGGCCAGCCTTTCGCTTTCGCCGACGGCGCTGCGCAGGACGGAGTTGAGATGGCCCAGCCGTTCGGCCACCGCTGCCAGCCGCGCATCCGATTCGTGCAGGCGCTCCAGGGCGGCGTCCGCCCGTTCCTGCGCGTCGGCGCGGCGGGCCCCGGCGGCGGCCAGGGCGAAGCGGCACTGTTCCAGCGCGGCGGTGACCGCCGCCAGGCGGGACGCGGCGTCGTCGACGGCGGCCTGCACCTCGAGCAGTGAGGGCGCCTTCGCGGACCCGCCGGTGACGGTCCAGGCGGAGAACACGTCGCCGGCAAGCGTCACGGCGGTGAGGCCGGGATGCCCGGCGACGAGGTCCGCGGCAGCGTCGTGGTCCTCGACGACGGCGGTGGCGGCAAGCAGTGTTCGCACGGCTGCCGCCGTGGCTCCGGAGGCCGCCACCAGGTCCGCCGCCGGGCGGGCGCCGGGCGGCAGGGCTGCACCCGCGGCGGCGGAAGGGGCAGCGGCGGAAGGGACAGCGGCGGGAGGGCCGTCGGCTTCCGCGGCCTCGAGCAGCAGCGTGGCCCGGCCGGCGTCGTCGTCCCGAAGGAGGCGCACCAGTTCCGCGGCCGTCCCGGCGTCCCGCACCACGATGGCGTCCGAGGCGCTGCCCAGGGCGGCGGCAACGGCCGCCTCGTAGCCCGGTTCAACAGTCAGGGCCGTGGCGAGGGGGCCAACTGTCCCGGCCACGCCGGCGCCGAGGACATGCTCGGAGCCGTCCTTGCGGTTGAGGCCCAGCTGAAGGGCCTCGTGCCGTGCCTTCAGCGCGTCCCGTTCGCGGACGGCATCGCGTTCCGTGCTTTTCAGGGCATCGATTTCCGCGAGGATGCCGTCGAGAGACGCGCTGGCGTCCTCGTATTCGGCGTCGAGGGTTTCCTCGCCGTCCTCGACGCCTGCCACCTGCGATTCGAGCGCCGTGAACTCGGACTGGGCATGCCGGCGCCGCTCGTCGCCGGCGGCCAGGGATTCACGCAGCCTTCCCACTTCCGCCTGGGCCGATTCCACCTTGGACCGCGCCGCACCCACCTGGCCGGCCAGCCGTGCCAGGCCCTCACGCCGGTCGGCGGCTGCGCGCAGCGCGGCAGTGAGCCGCTTCTCCTCGGCAGCGGCGGCGTCCTCGGCAGCTGATTTGGCGGCAGTTGCGGCTTCCAGCGTGGCGCGACCGTCGAGGATGTCCTGTTCCAGGTCCGCCTGCTCGCCGCGCACCCGTGCGGCCTGGCGCTCCAGCTGCTCGGGATCCCGGCCGGGCTCCGGCGCGGGATCCGCAGAGCCAAGCAGGCGGCAGCGTTCCTGGGCCAGGGAGGCCAGGGAACGCAGGCGCTCCCGTCCGGCGGACAGCTGGTACCAGGTGTCCCGGGCTGCGTTCAGCCGCGGAGTGGCCTCCGCCGCGAGATGCTCCAGGGCAGCCTGCCGCCGGCGTCCCTCCTCAAGCTGGGTTTCGACGACGGTGCGCCGCGCCTTGAGCGCGGACTCGTCGGCGATGTCCTGGGCCAGGGTGTTTTGGAGCTGGACCAGGTCATCGGCCAGCAGCCTGGCGCGGGCATCCCGGACCTCGAACTGGACGGTCTGTGCGCGCCGGGCCACCTCTGCCTGTTTGCCCAGCGGTGTGAGCTGCCGCCGGATTTCCGCGGTCAGGTCGCTGAGCCGCTGGAGGTTGGCCTGCATCGCCTCCAGTTTGCGGACGGTCTTCTCCTTGCGCCGCCGGTGCTTGAGGATGCCGGCGGCTTCCTCAATGAAGCCCCGGCGGTCCTCGGCAGTGGCGTGCAGGACCCGGTCCAGCTGTCCCTGCCCCACGATGACGTGCATTTCGCGGCCGAGCCCGGAGTCGGAAAGAAGTTCCTGGATGTCCAGGAGCCGGCACGCCGAGCCGTTGATGGCGTACTCGGAACCGCCGGTACGGAACAGCGTCCGCGAAATGGTGACTTCGCTGTACTCGATCGGCAGGGCGCCGTCGGCGTTGTCTATGGTGAGCGAGACGTGTGCGCGGCCCAGCGGCGGGCGGCCGGAGGTGCCGGCAAAGATGACGTCTTCCATCTTGCCGCCGCGGAGGGTCTTGGCGCCCTGCTCCCCCATGACCCAGGCCAGGGCGTCCACCACATTGGACTTGCCCGAGCCGTTGGGCCCGACGACCGCTGTCACGCCGGGCTCAAAGTCGAACGTCGTAGCCGACGCAAACGACTTGAAGCCCCGTACGGTCAGACTTTTGAGGTGCAAGGTTTTTCAGATCTCCATAGGTGGCGGCAGCGGCTGCTTGTCCACCAAATCTAGCGGCAAGGAGGCCGGGAACCCCGGATTTGCGGCCTTGGCGGCCCTCCGGAACTCCGTGGCAATGGTCACCAGCGGCCGTTGCGCGGCCGCGGCTGGCAGACAGGGCAGGTGTAGGAGGAACGGTTCATGAACTGCTCGCGCTTCATGATGCTGCGGATCCCCGCGGCCGCACAGCGCGGGCATTCCTCACCCTCCCGGCCGTAGGCGTTGAGGGACCGTTCAAAGTAACCGGAGGCCCCGTTGACGTTGACGTACAGGGAATCGAAGCTGGTGCCCCCGGCGGCCAGGGCATCGGTCATCACATCGCGGGCAGCCGCGAGGACGCGCTCGGCGTCGGCCCGCCGGAGGGTGTCGGTGGGCCGCGCATAGTGCAGCTTTGCCCGCCACAAGGCCTCGTCCGCGTAGATGTTGCCGATCCCGGAGACAAGCCCCTGGTCCAGCAGCGCGCGCTTCAACCCGGTCTTCCGCTTCCGGAGGCGGCGGTAGAAAGTGTCGAAGGAAAAATGCGGATCCAGGGGATCGCGCGCGATGTGCGAGGCTTCCTCGGCGATGACCGGCACCGGGTCCTCAGCGCTCCCGCCGGGCCCGCCGTCGTCTGTGGGGACGAGCGTGGTGACGAACAGGCCACCGAAGATCCGCTGGTCCACGAAGCGCAGCTGCTCCGGCATGTTTCCCGCCGGGCTCAGCCGCAGCCGGACCTTCAGGTGTTTTTCGTCGGGGACAGAGCCGTCCTGCATCAGGAGCTGCCCGCTCATGCCAAGGTGGGCCATGAGAGCGACGCCGGGAAGCCCTGTACCGCTGTCGGTGGTGGTGCGTGGCGCACCGTCCTCCTGCAGCGGCATCCAGAGGAACTTGCCGCGGCGGACGACGTCGAGGACTTTGGCCCCCTCAAGGTTCCCGGTGAAATCCTCGGGGCCCAGGGCATGCCTGCGCACGGATCTCGGGTCCACCACGTCGACGCCGGTGATGGTCCGGCCGCGGACCCAGTTGACCAGGCCGCGGCGGACCACCTCGACTTCGGGAAGTTCAGGCACGGGCGCTTAGCTGCCCGCGGCGGAATCCGATGGGGCCGAAAGCTTCCGCCAGGCATCCGCGGCGGCTTCCTGCTCGGCTTCCTTCTTGGAGTGGCCGGAGCCCTTTCCGCAGGCAGTTCCGCCGATCTGAAGTTCGGCGACGAACGTGCGCGCGTGGTCCGGACCGGAGCCCTCGACGGCGTAATAGATGCTGCCCAGCTGCCGGCTGGCCGCCAGCTCCTGGATGCTGGTTTTCCAGTCCGTGCCGGCACCAAGGGCAGCCGCGTCCTGCAGGAGCGGCCCGATGAGGCGCATCACCAGCTGGCGGGCGGTCTCGATGTCGTTGGACACATAGGTGGCACCGATGAGGGCTTCCATGGTGTCCGCCAGAATCGAGGCCTTGTTCTTGCCTTCGGTGAGCTTCTCGCCCTGGCCGAGGTAGATGTACTCCCCGATGCCCAGGCTGCGGCCGATGCCCGCGAGGGCCCGCGTGCTCACCACGGCCGACCGGCGTTTGGCCAGGTCGCCCTCGGGAAGCGTGGGGTTGTCGCGGTACAGCGCATCGGTCACGGAGAAGCCCAGGATGGAGTCGCCCAGGAATTCAAGGCGCTCGTTGGTGGGTATGCCGCCGTTTTCGTAGGCGTACGAACGGTGTGTCAGAGCAAGACGAAGCGTCCCGGCGTCAATGAAGACACCGAGACGCTTCAGAAGCTCTTCAGTTGAAGACATCCTGATCAGCTTGGAGGCCGATTAGACGTCCGCGACCTTGCGGCCCTTGTACTCAAGGAACAGCGCAGTGCCAGCCGAGTCGGTGACAACCTTTGCCTGGTGCGGCAGGCTGTAGGTGACCTGGCCGTTCTCGACGGTCTTCACCAGGTGGGGCGCGGTTGCCTTCCACTGGGAACGGCGGGCGCGGGTATTCGAGCGAGACATTTTCCGCTTGGGAACAGCCACGGCTAACTCATTTCTCTCTAGAAAAACACTTACAAATCAATTTTGCCGGTCAGGCTTAGCCAGATCAGCCAGGGCAGCCCAGCGAGGATCTACGACCTCGTGGTGGTGCCCCGGATCGTCTTCCAGGCGCGCCCCGCATTCGGAGCACAGACCCTGGCAGTCTTCCCGGCACACCGGCTGGAACGGCAGCGCGGTCACGACTGCGTCCCGCAACACCGGCTCAAGATCGATCAGATCGTGCTCGACTCGACGTTGCTCTTCATCGTCTTCCTCGTCAGAAGGCAGGGCGCCTTCGTAGAAGAAAAGTTCTTGCACATTGACCTCAAGGTCATACGCAAGGGGATCCAGGCATCGGCCGCACTCACCTTTTACTTCGGCGAGGGCGGTTCCTGATACCAGAATTCCTTCGTGTACGGCCTCAAGCCTCAGGTCGAGCTCGATATCCGAGCCTTCCTGAACGCCAATGAGCGCCACGCCAAGATCACCCGGCGCGGGTACATGTTCCGTCAGTGAACGCATGCTCCCCGGGCTGCGCCCGAGGTCCTTGACGTCAAACATCAAGGGCGAACTTGCATCTCGCTTAATGAGAACTCCTGTTGAACATATGACCGACGTACCATCTTAGCCTGAACTCCCTGACGGACTCAAACCGGATGCCACGCCGGGGCACGCGGCCGGCGTGCGCCGGAAACGTACCGGACAAGCGTACCCCCTGAAAGGCTGGCCGGCCGAAGGCGCGCCCGCAAGCCGGCGTTTCAGCCGCCCGCCAGGAGCCGCTTCAGCACAGACCTCGGAACGTACTCGGAGACACTGCCGCCCAGGGTGGCAACTTCCTTGATCAGCGTGGAGGAGAGGTGAAGGTAGTGCGCCTCCGCCGGGAGGAACACGGTCTCCACTCCGCTCAGCTGGCGGTTCATGGTGGCCATGGGTAGTTCGTAGTCAAAGTCCGACGACGACCGCAGCCCCTTCACGATGGCGGACACGCCGCGCTGCCGGCAGTACTCCGCCAGCAGTCCCTCTCCCACCGGCTCCACCACGATGCCGCGGAGCGAGGCCAGAGTCTCCCTGGCCATCTCAATCCGTTCCTCCAGCGGAAACCGGTACTTCTTGGCATAGTTGGTGGACACGGCGACGATCACTTCGTCAAACAGGCTCGCGGCTCGGGCGATGACCTCGAGGTGTCCATTGTGGATGGGGTCGAAGGAGCCTGGGCATACGGCGCGTCTCATGCTCCGAACCTACCGTATCCGCGGGCCGGGATACCATGACTGGGGCACCGGCCGCGAACGCGCCCGCGGCTGAAAAGAGTGCCGAACAGACAGGCAGGAAACCAATGACACAAGCACTTCCGGCGCCCTGGCAGCGTGCGGCCACCGGGGCGAACCTGCTGGTGGGTGACGGCGCGCTGGGCGTGACGATCTTCGAGGAGATGACCACGCTGGCCATGCAGACCGGCGCCATCAATCTGGGCCAGGGATTCCCCGACGAGGACGGCCCCGCGGAAATCAAGGCGGCCGCCCAGGCGGCGATCGCGGAAGGTTCCAACCAGTACGCGCCCGGCAAGGGGATCCCCCAGCTCCGCAAGGCCGTGTCCGCACACCAGAACCGGTTCTACGGACTGGAACCGGACCCGGACTCAGAGGTCATCATCACCACCGGCGCCACCGAGGCCATCGCCGCGTCCCTGCTCGCCCTGGTGGGCCCCGGCGATGAGGTCCTGACGTTCGAGCCGTTCTACGACTCCTACGGCGCCATCATCGGGCTTTCCGGCGCCACGCATGTCACCGCCCCGCTGCCCGCCCCCGATTTCCTGCCCGACTCCGCGGCCCTGGAAGCGGCGTTCACCGGCCGCACCAAGGTGGTGCTGCTGAACAACCCGCACAACCCGACCGGCGCGGTGTTCCCGCGCGGGGTGCTTCAGCGCGTCGTCGACCTCGCCCGGAAGCATGACGCGATCATCATCACCGACGAGGTCTACGAACACCTCACATTCGGTGTCCGCCATATTCCGGTGGCCACACTGCCGGGCGCAGCCGACAGGACCATCACCATCTCCTCGGCAGGGAAGACCTTCTCCTTCACCGGCTGGAAGATCGGCTGGCTGAGCGGCCCGGAGCACCTCGTTGCGGCGGTACGGACGGTGAAGCAGTTCCTCACCTACAGTTCCGGCACCCCGTTCCAAAGCGCAATCGCAACCGCGCTGGCGCTGCCCGACGGGTTCTATGAGGACATCGCCGCAACGCTGCGGAAAAAGCGCGACATCCTCAGCGAGGGGCTGCGCGCGGCCGGCCTGAAGGTGTTCACGCCCGACGGCACCTACTTCGTCAACGTGGACACCTCGCCGCTGGGCATCCGCGACTCGGTGGACCTGGCCCGGCGCCTGCCCGGGCTGGTGGGCGTGGCTGCGATTCCAGTGCCGGTGTTCTGCCACCCCGAGGGCGCGGAGCGGACCCGCAGCCTGCTGCGGTTCGCATTCTGCAAGCGCGTTGAGGTCCTCGAGGAAGCGGCCGCCCGGCTGGCGACCCTCCAGGACAGGCTCTGATCATGGCCGGATCCCGGGCATCGCGCTTCCTGCGCGCCACCGGCCAGCACGCAGTCATAGAACCGGACACGTACACGGACGGCGGGTTCGTGCTGAGCATCGGCGGGGCCGAGCAGTCACACGTGGACCTGGCCGATCCTGAGGACATCTTCTACGAGTACCTGCGCCGCATCGGCCACGTCGTGGATCTCGCCGCCCCGTGGGGTGAACCCATCCGCGCGCTGCACCTGGGCGCCGGCGCCCTGACCCTTGCCCGGTACATCCAGGCCACCCGCCCCGGCTCCGTGCAGTATGCCGTGGAACTGGAGCGGGAACTGCTGGACTTCGTACTGGAGCGGCTGCCGCTTCCGGACGGTACAGACCTGCACATCATCATCGGTGACGCCCGCGCCTCCCTGGCGGAGCTGCCCGCGGACCTGCGTTTCGACGTCGTTATCCTTGACATCTTCTCCGGGCCGGAGGCGCCCGGGCATATCGCCTGCACGGAGTTCTACCAGGAGGCCGCGGCACTGCTCTCCGAACGGGGCGTGCTGATCGTGAATGTCGGCGACGAGCCTGGCCTGACGCTCGTCCGGAGCCAGGTGGCGGCGCTGCGGAGGGCAATGACGGACGTCGCGGCCTGCGCCGAAACCGGCATGTTCACCGGAAAGTATCCGGGCAACATCATCCTTGCCGGCACCCAGAAGCCATGGCCGCCAGAGTGGACCGCCGCTTTGACAGCACGCGGGCCCCATCCGGCGAAGGTCCTGGCCGGCGTGGAGCTGGACGGGTTGTCAGACTGGAACTAGTCCCCGGCTTCCAGCGCGAGGTCCACATCCTGGCCGCTGGACGGTTCGGCGTACCAGAGCCGTGTCTCGCCGTATTTCTTCTCGGCGAAGCGCTCCAGGCCGTCCGGCCACCCGGGTTCGGTGGCGCGCGAGGACCGTTCGACCACCACCACCGCGCCGTCGTTGAGGTGCGGCGCAAGCTTTTCCAGGACGGACGCCAGCGCCGGCTCACCGAGGGGGTAAGGCGGGTCGAGGAAGGCGACGTCCCATGTGATGTCCCCGGCCGTCCGTTCGAGGAATGACTCGACTTTGGAACGGTGCACGGTGACGGCCTTGCGGCGCAGGACCCCGTTGATGAGGTCGGCATTCCGCTGGCAAACGGCGCTGGCCTTCGCGTCAAACTCCACGAGGTCCACGGTTGCCGCTCCCCTGCTTGCGCTTTCGACGCCGAGGGCACCGGATCCCGCGTACAGGTCCAGGACGCGGGCGCCGCCGAGCACGTTGAACGCGTCCAGCCGGGAAAACAGGGCCTCCTTGACGCGGTCCGTGGTGGGACGCGTCAAGGAACCCGGAACGTTGGCCAGCGGGGTTCCGCCCGCGGCGCCGGCAACGATCCTGCTCATGCCCCATTCCCCGACTGTGGCCGTCCGAATCGCAGGGTGTTGGTGCTAGCCGCGTTCAAGGAACGCCTCCTTCTCGGGATTCAGGTACTCGTCAATGGCCTCGGCAAGCGCCGCATGTCCGGTCAGCGCAGGGTCAGCGGCGACGATCTTCTGGGCGTCCTGCCGGGCCCGGGCAATAATGTCCTCGTGTTCCAGCACGCGGAGCAGCTTCAGCGTGGACCGGCCCCCTGACTGCGAGGCGCCGAGGATGTCACCCTCGCGGCGCAGCTTCAGGTCCTCCTGGGAAAGTTCGAACCCGTCGGTGGTGGCTGCCACGGCGTCGAGCCGGCGCCGGCTGGGGTGGCCCGGTTCGAGAGTGGTCACGAGCAGGCACGTCCCCGGCAGGCCGCCACGGCCCACGCGCCCGCGGAGCTGGTGCAGCTGGGAGATGCCGAAACGGTCGGCGTCCAGGATGACCATCAGGGTTGCGTTGTGCACGTCCACGCCCACCTCGATCACGGTGGTGGATACCAGCAGCTTGGTCTGGTTGGCGGTGAAGGAGGCCATGGTCTCGGACTTCAGCGCCGGGTCCTGGCGCCCGTGGAGCGGGGCCAGCGGCACTCCGGCCAGGGCCGGCACCTCCTTGAGGTGCTCGACGACGGCGGTCACCGAGGCCAGTTCGCGTGCCGCACCGTTTCCCTCCAGTTCCCCGGGATCAGGTTCCGCTTCACCGGGAGTGAAGTCGCCGTCGTCGTCCGCCCCGATCTTGGGGCACACGACGTACACCTGGTGGCCGGACTCGATCTCCTCACGGGAGCGGGACCAGATGCGGCCGGCCCAGGCGGGGTTCTCCGCGAGGCCCACCACGTGTGTGGTGATGGGTGCCCGGCCGGCCGGCAGCTCGTCAAGCACGGACGTTTCGAGGTCGCCGAACACCGTCATGGCCACGGTCCTGGGAATCGGGGTGGCGGTCATGACCAGCAGGTGCGGGGGCTTGCTGGCCTTGGCACGCAGGGCGTCGCGCTGTTCCACTCCGAAGCGGTGCTGCTCGTCCACCACGATGAGGCCCAGATCAAAGAACGTGACGTTGTCGCTCAACAGCGCGTGCGTGCCGATGACAATCCCGGCCGTTCCCGAAGCGGCGTCGAGCAGCGCCTGCTTGCGCGCGGCAGTCGGCATGGAACCGGTGAGCAGGCTGACCTGCACAGAGTTCCCGCCCAGCCCGCCCAGCAGTCCGTCGCGGGCCAGCGGACCGAGCGTACGCCGGATCGAGTCATAGTGCTGCGCCGCCAGGACTTCCGTGGGGGCCAGCAGCGCAGCCTGTCCCCCGGCGTCCACAACCTGGAGCATCGCCCGCAGCGCCACAATGGTTTTGCCGGAGCCGACCTCACCCTGCAGCAGCCGGTTCATGGGCCCGTCCTGCGACAGCTCCTGCGAGAGGGTCTTGCCGACGGCGGACTGGCCTGCGGTCAGGGTGAACGGCAGCTGGCGGTCGAAGGCTGCGAGCAGTCCATCCGGCACGGGACGCCGGGCTGTGGCCTCCTCTGCGGAAAGCTGGGCACGGCGGCGGGCCAGTGCGGACTGGAGGACCAGTGCCTCCTGGTAGCGGAAGCGCTCCCTGGCCTTGCGCCAATCCTGCGCGTTCTCCGGGGCGTGGATGAGCCGGTAGGCCTCCGGCACCGGAAGGAATTTTTCACGTGCGGAGATGGCTGCCGGCAACGGGTCGGGCAAAGCGTTCAGGTCCGCGGTTTCCAGCAGGGTTTTCACGACATTCTGGATGGACCAGCTGGTGAGATGTGCGGTGGCCGGGTAAACCGGGATGGGCATGGCAGCGAGCTGCTCCGGGTCCATCCCGGGGATATCCGGGTCCGCATCCAGCAGGTGGTAGTTCGGGTTGGTGAGTCCCAGCGAACCTTGAAAGCGCGTCACTTTCCCGGAGAACATTGCCCGCCGGCCGGGCTGGAGCTCGGTAAAGGGGCGGTGGCCGTTGAAGAAGCTGATTTTCAGCGTGCCGGCTCCGGCGTCGTCGGTAACCACGACGTCGGTGATGAAGCCCTTCCGTTTCTGCATTTGCCGCTTGCTGCCGGAGACGACGCGGGCGATGAGCGTGACTTCCTCGTCGAACGGGAGTTCGCTGATGCGCGTCAGTTCACCGCGGTTGAGGTACTTCCGCGGAAAGTGGTTGAGCAGGCCGCCCACCGTGGTGATGCCCAGGTGTTTCTCGATCGGACCCGCGGAGCGTTTGCCGACCCGGCGCTCCAGGCCGAGTTCCATTTCGACGTTCATCGTCCCTCTGCGCCCACTTCTCCTGACGGATCCCGGGGCAGGGCGAGCTCGCTGACGGACACGTCCGCCGGTTCACCCAGCGACCTGATCATCGCCAGGGCGGGGCCGGAATCCGGAACGTGCACGTGGACCCGCCAGCGGTACCGGCCTTCGGCGTCGGCGGAAGGACCCACCTGGCTCATGATCACGGAGTCCCCGAGTTCATCCAGGCGCTGCCGGAGGGTGGCCGCGTCCAGGGGCGAGAGGCTGATGGTGCACATGACCTCCACGCCGTCGTCGTCCGGCATGTCGGTGTGGATGTGCGGATCCTGCAGGTCGTACCCGTGCAGGCCGTCCAGCAGTTCGTTCCGGAGTTCCTCCCCGAGGACAGCGGATCGCAGGCAGTCGAGGATCAGCAGCATGCCCACGCCGCCGGCATCCACCACGTGCGCGGCCTGCAGCGCATCAAGCTGTCCCTCGGTGCGGACCACGGCCTCAAGCGCAGCCTCCACGGCCGCGTCCAGGACCAGGCCCAGCGCATGGTTGCTGTCGTTGCCGTTGTGGCCGGCGTCAATGGCGGCCGCTGCACGGCCCGCCGCCTCCATGACAGAAAGCATGGTGCCGGGGACGGGGTCGCTCAGCGCGGACCAGGCCCTGATCTGTGCCCGGTTGAGGGCTGCGGCGAGCAGCGACGAGGTGAGGCGGGCATGACCGGCCAGTGGTTCGGCCGCGGCGCAAAGGAATACGGAGAACAGCGTGCCGGAGTTTCCTTTGGCCTGTTCCATTGCCGCCTGGCCGGCGTGCGCCAGGACGGCACCCACGTCATTGAGCTGGAGGCCTGCACCTTCCGGGGCGGCCTCCTGCAGCGCCCGGGATGCGGCACGGACTGTGAGGTACAGGTTGGTTCCGGTGTCGCCGTCGGCTACCGGGAAGATATTGATGGCATTAAGGCGGTCGCTGTGGTTGCCCAGCGCGGTTTCGGCCTTGCCCAACCACCGCTTCATCGCTTGCGCGTTCGCGGCAACCTTAGTCTGCAAAGTGATCCCATCCCACGGAGTCAGCGGGCCGTCCCGCGATCGTCACGCCCGGCGCCTTCTCCGCGCCGCAGGCCTGTACTGAGCCTATCCCAGTAAACCCGGGCGGCACCTGCATGCCCGCCGGGAATGTGGCCAGGAGTCCGTGGTCCTCCCCGCCGCCGAGCACCCAGGCGTGGGGGTCGGCCCCCAGCAGCGTGGCCGCCGGGCGGAGGGGCTGGACGAGGCGGTCCAGTTGCCGCGGATCGAGATCCAGCAGAACGTTGCTGGCCACCGCCAGCCTGGTTCCGTCCCGCATCAAACCGTCCGAGATGTCCATCATTGCCGTGGCGCCGGATGTGCGCGCCAGCGGCCCGGCCTCCAGGGGCGGCTCCGGCCGGCACTGAAGCTCAAGCAGCGACAGCAGCTCCGGTGCAAGCGAACCCACCGGGTGCCTGGATTCGAGCAGCGCCAGCCCGGCGGCAGCCCAGCCTGCCCGGCCGGCAATGGCCACGGTGTCGCCGGCGCGGGCACCGGACCGGAGGACGGCTTCCCCGCCGCCGAGCGTGCCGAGGACCGCAACGGTGACCGACAGCTCGCGGCCGCGGCCGAGGTCGCCGCCGGCAACAGAGCACGAGCCCGCCCCCAGCTTGCTGATGGCGGCCGTGAGTCCGTCCGCCAGGTCCTCGACCCATGCCACCGGGGTGTCCGGCGGCATGGTCAGGCTGACCACCATGGATGTTGCCGTCGCGCCCATCGCGTTGATGTCGCTGAGGTTCTGCGCCGCCGCCTTCCAGCCGACGTCATATCCGGTGGTCCGGTAGCCGTTGTTCCACTCAAGCCGGAAATCCTGGTCCTGGACCTGGGTGTCGATGCTGATGACCGTCCTGCCGTCCGGCACCGCAATGATGGCGGCGTCATCGCCGGGTCCGAGGACCACGGCGGCACTGTGCAGGGCGCTGAGTTCAAGGCGCGGGAAAATCCGGGTCAGAAGCTCCGCTTCGGACAGTTGGGCAACAGTCAATGGTGTTTCGGGCACGCCACTACGCTACCGCCACGGGCAGACAAACTTGGCTGGCGCGTGGGCTGCCTGCTGAACGATAGGCTTGAAGGATGCATTTTCCGTCTGCCCAGAGACCCGTACGGAAACCTGCCCGGAAGCCCGTCCGCAGGCTGAGCGCGGCAGCGGCCGCCGTCGTGACTGGACTGGCGCTGGGTGGCTGTTCACCCGCCGTCGACGTTGCCCCGGCAGCCGATGCGGCCAATCCGGCCTGCGCCCCGATGATGGTAGCCCTTCCGGATGCCATCGGCGACGCCCGCCTGCGCAAGACGAACAGCCAGGCCACCGCCGCCTGGGGCGACCCGTCGCAGGTGATCCTGCGGTGCGGGGTCAACGTTCCGGGCCCCACCACGGACCGCTGCGTGAGCGTCAACGACGTCGACTGGGTCATCAAGGAGGGTAACCCGGTCTGGACGCTGACCACCTACGGCCGGGAGCCTGCCACGGAGATCCTGATGGATCCGAACAAGATCAGCTCAGCCACCGTCCTGGCCGACCTGTCCGGCGCGGCCGCGAAGATCAAGGCCAGCCGGAAGTGCGTGGGCCAGGCCGACCTGCAGAACCTGCCCACCAGCAAGTAGGCAGGTCCCCCGGAACGCTAGCGCAGACCGGTCTTGCGGTTCAGTGCCAGGTGGATCAGCTCGTCGATCAGTTCCGGATAGGACAGGCCGGTGGCCGCCCACATCTGCGGGTACATGCTCTTCGGCGTGAAGCCGGGCATGGTGTTGATCTCGTTGATGATGAGGTCGCCGTCCGGCGTGTAGAAGAAGTCGACCCTGCTCAGGCCTTCCGCCCCGACCGCCTCAAACGCCACGGCGGCAAGCTCCCGTACGCGGCTAATCGCTTCCTCGGGCATGTCCGCGGGGCAGCTCAGGGCTGCCGCATCATCCACGTACTTGGCCTGGAAGTCGTAGAACTCGTGCTGGTCGCCGCCCACCGAGATCTCGCCCGGCAGGGATGTGCGCGGCGCATCGGCGCCGCGGCCCTCGAGCACGGCACATTCGATTTCCCGGCCCACAATGCCGGCTTCGATCACCAGTTTGGGATCATGCTCGCGGGCCGCCTCGATGGCGGCGTCCAGACCGTCCAGCGAGTCCACCTTGGAGATGCCCATCGAGGATCCCGCGCGGGCGGGCTTGACGAACACCGGGAAGCCCAGCAGGTCAACCTGCTTGCGGACGGATTCGGGGTCGTTGCGCCACTGCCGGTCAGTCACCGCGATGTAGGGCCCAACCTTCAGTCCGGCGGCCTCGAAGACCACCTTCATGAAGTGCTTGTCCATGCCCACCGCCGACGCCAGCACGCCGGCACCCACGTAACGGGTGTCGGAGAGCTCCAGGAGCCCCTGGATGGTGCCGTCCTCACCGAATGGGCCATGGAGCAGCGGGAACACCACATCCACGGTGCCAAGTTCCTGCGGGACCTCGTTGGGGGCGGTCACGATGAGCTGGTGCTCTCCGCCGATCTCGGTGAGGGTCACCGTCTGGGCCGACGGCGCGACCTCCGGAAGCGACGTCGTCGACAGGGACCACTGTGCCGTGTCCCCGGACGCGAGGACCCACTGGCCGGACTTGGCAATGCCGATGGGCACGACGTCGTACTTGTTCCGGTCGATGGCGCCCAGGACACCGGCCGCGGTGACGCAGCTGACGGCGTGTTCGCTGGAGCGGCCACCGAAAAGGACGGCCACCCGCGGCCTGGTTGGGGCTGTGTTGCTTTGGTTGATCTTGTCCGCTGCGGTCAAGTTTTCTTCCGACACTGTCAGTAATCGCCTTCGGCTTTAAGTTCCCGGGACAGCAGCACCGGCCCGAGTTGGTCAACGGACAATTTTCCGGCGAGGACCGCGACGACGGCCGCCGTGATGGGCATTTCGACGCCGACCTTGCCGGCCAGTTCGTGGACGGCCGGCCCGGACTTGATGCCTTCGGCTGTCTGGGTCATTTTCTGGGCGACCTCGTCCAGCGTGAGCCCCTGTCCCAGCAGCCGGCCGGCGGTGTGGTTCCGGGACAGCGGCGACGAGCACGTGGCCACCAGGTCCCCGAGTCCGGCCAGCCCCGCCATGGTGTGCGCCTTGCCGCCGAGGGCCAGCGCCAGCCGGGAGGTTTCGGCCAGCCCGCGGGTAATGACGGAAGCCTTGGTGTTGTCCCCCATCTGCTTTCCTTCGCAGATGCCGACGGCCAGTGCGATGACGTTCTTGACGATTCCGCCGATCTCGACGCCGACGATGTCAGAGGTGGTGTAGGGACGGAAATACGGGGCGGTGCAGCTTCTGGCGATCCAGCCGGCGACGGCGGAGTCCGGGCAGGCAACGACCGAGGCCGTGGGCTCCTCGCGGGCGATCTCCATGGCAAGGTTTGGACCGGATACGACGGCGATGCGATCGGCGGGGATGTCCAGCTCCTCGGCGATGACCTCGCTCATCCGCGCGTCAGATCCCAGCTCGAGCCCCTTCATCAGGGACACCACGAGGGCATCGGGCCCGATCAGGGGCTTCCACTTCCGCAGCTGGAGGCGCAGCGACTGCGCGGGAACGGCAAGGACCACCAGGTCGGCTCCCGACAGGACGTCCTCCACGTCGGCGGCGGCGGTGATGCTCGGCGGAAGCTCGACGTCGGCCAGGTACTGGGGGTTGCGGTGGTTGCCGTTGATCTCGGCCACCACCTCCGCCCGGCGGCCCCAGATCCGGATGCGGCGGTCGACGCCGGAAGCTGTGGCGGCGTCGGCGAGGATTTTCGCGAAGGTGGTCCCCCATGAACCGGCGCCCAGGACTGCCACGGACACGGCAGAGCCGGGCCGGGCCGATACAGGCGTCATTTCCCGCCCCGCTCGACGTCGCGGCCGTGCTTCGTCTGGTTGTGGGCGCTCGGGTCCCAGCGCCGGGCCGGCGGGTGTTCCCCGCGGAGTTCGGCGAGGAGTCCGGTCACGGCATCCATGATCACGTCGGTCGCTTCCGCCAGCGTGGCCTTGTCCCGGGAACGGCCCGCGAACCGGGAGAGGTCTACGGGGTCGCCGATCAGGATCCTGGACGTCTTGCGCGGGAACAGGTGGAACCGCTTGGCATAGCGGGGAAAGAGCTCGTGCGCGCCCCAGTGCGCCATCGGCACCACCGGGATGCCGGTCTCCAGGGCCAGCCGGGCGGCGCCGGTGTGCCCCTTCATGGGCCACAGGCCCGGGTCACGGGTCAGCGTTCCCTCGGGGTAGATGATGATCGCCCCGCCCTCGGCCACAACCTCCTGGGCGAGCTGCAGCGAGCGGTTAGCACCCGCCGTCGAGCGTTCCACCGGAATCTGCTTGGTGGCGTGCAGCACGGCACCCACGACGGGAATCTTGAAGAGGCCGGACTTCGCCAGGAAGTGCGGGGCGCGCTTCTGGCTGTACAGCATGTGCCCGATGACCAGGGGGTCGATCTCGGTGCAGTGGTTGGGCACGGCGATGAAGCCACCCGCGGGAAGCTTGTCCGTGCCCTCCCATTTTTTGTTCATGATCAGGTTCAGGACCGGCCGGACAATGCCGGCGATAATCACGAACGTTATGTGGCTCTTGGCCGATTCCTTCACCGGGCCCCCGCTACTTTGCCGACGAGATGTCGAAGTCGGCGCCGAGCCCTGCCAGCTTCTCGGTGAACCGCTCGTAGCCGCGGTTGATGATGTCGATACCCGTCACGCGGGAGGTGCCCGTGGCGGCCAGTGCGGCGATCAGGTGACTGAAGCCGCCGCGGAGGTCCGGCACGTCGATGTCGGTTCCCTTGAGCTGCGTCGGACCCGAGATGACCGCCGAATGCAGGAAGTTCCGCTGCCCGAAGCGGCACGGCACGCTGCCCAGGCATTCCCGGTGCACCTGAATGCTGGCGCCCATGCGGATGAGGGCGTCGGTGAAGCCGAACCGGTTCTCGTAGACGGTCTCATGCACGATGGACACGCCCTCGGCCTGGGTCAGGGCCACCACGAGGGGCTGCTGCCAGTCGGTCATGAATCCCGGGTGGACGTCCGTTTCCAGGACGAGCGGGCTGAGCTTGCCGCCACGGTGGTAGAAGCGGATGCCGTCCTCGCCGATGTCCATGCCGCCGCCCACCTTGCGGAAGGTGTTCAGGAAAGTCATCATGTCCCGCTGCGAGGCGCCTTCGACGAAGATGTCGCCGCGCGTCACCAGCGCCGCGGATGCCCAGGACGCCGACTCGTTGCGGTCCGAAAGTGCACGGTGGTTGTAGCCGCCCAGGTCCCGGACGCCTTCGATGCGGATGGTCCGGTCCGTCTGGACGCTGATGATGGCACCCATCTTCTGGAGCACGGCGATGAGGTCGATGATTTCGGGCTCGGTGGCGGCACCGGAGAGTTCGGTGATGCCTTCGGCGCGCGTTGCGCTCAGGAGGACCTGCTCCGTAGCACCGACGGAGGGGTACGGCAGGGAGATCTTGGCTCCGTGCAGCCCCTTGGGCGCGGAAATGTGGATGCCGCCCGGGCGCTTCTCGACGACGGCGCCGAACTGCCGCAGCACGTCCAGGTGGTAGTCGATGGGGCGGTCGCCGATCTTGCAGCCGCCCAGGTCCGGGATGAAGGCCTCGCCGATCGCGTGGATCAGCGGGCCGCACAGCAGGATGGGGATCCGGGAGTCGCCGGCGTGCGCGTCGATGGCCGTGCTGGGCGCCGTCTTGGCCGCCTTGGGGTCCAGGGTCAGGTCGCCGGTGACGGGGTCCTTGTCGACGGTCACGCCGTGCAGCTGGAGCAGGCTGGTGACCACCTCGACGTCCTTGATTTCCGGGACGTTCCGCAGCACGGAGGGCTCGTTGCCCAGAAGTGCCGCCACCATGGCCTTGGGTACAAGGTTCTTGGCACCGCGGACGCTGACACGGCCAGTTAGCGGGACGCCTCCGCGGATTGTCAGAACACTACTCATTTACCGGTTTCCTCACGACTACTCGCCCCCCAAATCCTTACAAAGGCACCAGCTAAGCATATGAGTTCGCGTTACCGAACCGAAATACTGCCGCGGGTGTGTGGGCCCTGGCGCCCGAATGGCGGGCAACGGAAAGGCCCGCCATGGCTGTGCACGGCGGGCCTTCCAGTGATGCTTTTTACGTTTCCGGTCAGGAGGTTCTGGCCGGCAGCGTGAGGGGCTTGAAGGACGGCCGCGTTGCTTCGTAGGCCGTGATGTCCTCCTCGTGCTGCAGGGTCAGCCCGATGTCATCGAGGCCCTCGAGCAGGCGCCAGCGCGTGTAGTCGTCGATCTCAAAGGGTGCCACCACGTTGCCGCAGATGACGGTCTTGGAGACGAGGTCAACGGCCACCTCGGTGCCCGGAGCGTTTTCGAGCGTCTTCCAGATGAGCTCGATGTCATCCTGGGCAACCTGCGCGGCCAGGAGTCCCTGCTTGCCCGAGTTGCCGCGGAAGATATCGGCGAACCGGGAGGAGAGCACGGCACGGAAGCCGTAGTCCTTCAGGGCCCAGACTGCGTGTTCGCGGGAGGAGCCGGTGCCGAAGTCGGGGCCGGCAACCAGCACGGACCCGGCGTTGAAGGGCTCCTGGTTCAGAATGAAGGAAGCATCCTTGCGCCAGGCGGAAAACAGCGCGTCTTCAAAGCCGGTGCGCGTGATGCGCTTGAGGTACACGGCAGGGATGATCTGGTCCGTGTCGACGTTGCTCTGGCGCAGCGGGACGCCGATACCGGTGTGGGTAGTGAACTTTTCCATGGCGTCTTCCTAGGCGGCGTCGGTGGTGAGGGCTGCGGATTCCGGTGCCGGGTCGAGGTCCGACGGCGAGCTCAGCGTTCCGCGGACGGCCGTGGCGGCTGCGACGACCGGAGAAACGAGGTGCGTGCGTCCGCCCTTGCCCTGCCGGCCTTCGAAGTTCCGGTTGGAGGTGGAAGCACACCGCTCCCCCGGCTCCAGCTGGTCCGGGTTCATGCCCAGGCACATGGAGCAGCCGGCGAAGCGCCATTCGGCACCGAAGTCCTTGAAGACCTTGTCCAGGCCCTCGGCCTCAGCCTCCAGGCGTACCCGTGCCGAACCCGGAACCACCAGCATCCGGACCTTCGGGTCCTTCTCGCGGCCGCGGATGATGTCCGCTGCGGCCCGCAGGTCCTCGATGCGGGAGTTGGTGCAGGATCCCAGGAAGACGGTGTCCACGCGGATGTCCTTCATGGGCGTTCCGGCTTCCAGGCCCATGTACTGCAGGGCGCGTTCCGCGGCGGCCTTGGCGTTCTCGTCGCCGAAGTCCTCCGGGGACGGCACATTGGCCGAGAGCGAGACGCCCTGGCCCGGGTTGGTGCCCCAGGTGACGAACGGCTCGAGCGTGTTGGCATCCAGGTCCACCTGGACGTCGAAGACGGCGTCGTCGTCGGTGCGCAGGGTGTTCCAGTACTCGACGGCGGCGTCCCAGTCGGCGCCCGCCGGTGCGTGCGGCCGACCGTTCATGTAGGCGTAGGTGGTCTCGTCAGGAGCCACCATGCCGGCGCGGGCGCCTGCTTCGATGGACATGTTGCAGATGGTCATCCGGGCGTCCATGGACAGGGCGCGGATGGCCGAGCCACGGTATTCCAGGACGTAGCCCTGTCCGCCGCCGGTGCCAATCTTGGCGATGACAGCGAGGATAATGTCCTTGGCGGTCACACCGGGGCGCAGCGTGCCCTCGACGTTGATGGCCATGGTCTTGAACGGCTTGAGGGACAGTGTCTGGGTGGCCATGACGTGCTCCACCTCGGAGGTGCCGATGCCCATGGCCAGCGCGCCGAATGCGCCGTGGGTGGAGGTGTGCGAGTCGCCGCACACCACGGTCATGCCGGGCTGGGTGAGCCCCAGCTGCGGGCCCACGACATGCACGATGCCCTGCTCGGCGTCACCGAGGGAGTGCAGGCGGACGCCGAACTCCCCGCAGTTGTTGCGCAGGGTCTGGATCTGGGTCCGGCTGGTCAGGTCGGCAATCGGCTTGTCGATGTCCAGCGTCGGGGTGTTGTGGTCCTCGGTGGCGATGGTGAGGTCCGGGCGGCGCAGCTTGCGGCCGGCCAGTCGGAGACCTTCGAATGCCTGCGGGGAAGTCACCTCATGGACGAGGTGCAGGTCGATGTACAGAAGGTCCGGCTGGGCGTTGGCGCCTTCGCCGTCGCCTTTGCGCACCACGTGCGCGTCCCAGACTTTCTCGGCCAATGTTTTGGCCATGGCCATCTCCCTTCGATGCTGTTTGCTGTTGGATCCACTGAAACAGCAGAGCCGTGTAATAAGCCAGTCCAATGATTTGCATCTCAGATAATGAGACGGCAATATCAATACATGGACAATTCTAGTGGAGTCGGTGTCATTGATAAAGCAGCCCAGGTGCTCGACGCACTGGAGGCCGGACCCACCACTCTTGCGCAGCTCGTCGCTGCCACGGGACTGGCGCGGCCCACGGTGCACAGGCTTGCGCTGGCGCTGGTCCACCACCGCCTGGTGAGCCGCGACATCCAAGGGCGCTTCGTCCTCGGCAGCCGGCTCGTTGAGCTTGCCTCCGCTGCCGGCGAGGACAGGCTGATCGCGTCAGCGGGACCGGTCCTTATGCAGCTTCGCGACGCCACCGGCGAAAGTGCCCAGATCTTCCGCCGCCAGGGCGACTGGCGCGTCTGCGTTGCCTCCGCCGAACGGCCCATTGGCCTCCGTGACACCATTCCGGTGGGAACCCAGCTGTCCATGAAGGCCGGATCCGCCGCCCAGGTGCTGCTCGCCTGGGAAGACCACGACCGGCTGCTGGAAGGCCTGCAGTCGGCGCGCTTCACGCCCACCGTTTTGGCGGGAGTACGACGGCGGGGCTGGGGCCAGAGCCTCGGCGAACGTGAGCCGGGCGTCGCTTCCGTCTCGGCACCGGTGCGCGGCCCCTCCGGCCGCGTCATCGCCGCCGTTTCCATCTCGGGCCCCATCGAACGGCTCACCCGACAGCCCGGACGGCTGCACGCGGAAGTCGTGTGCAATGCGGCCCGCGTCCTGACGGAAGCCCTCCGCAAGAACAACGACTAGCGTCCCGGCGCGTTCAACTCAGTAGCAGCTTAGGGCGTTCTCAAGGCTGGGAACGCCCTGATCCGGGCCATAGGTTTTGTCCCGGGCCGGATCCAAAAAAGTTTTTTAGATCCGTCTCCTATTGGGCTCTGAGCGGCCCTTTATTGTCGTACCCCCTTGGCAGACTGTGTGCATGGAGGTTCTCGGGGATTCAGCACTGACAGCGGAGGCGCCGCAAGGCGACTTTCTGCGTGCTGCCGCGGTTCCCGAAGCCCTTGTTCCGGACGCAGTTTTCCCCGGCGACGGGGTTCCCTTCGACGATGATTCTGACGCCATGTATCCGGAGGACCCTTTCCCCGGTGGAGAGTATCCCGACGGCAATTTCCGGGAGGATCCTTTTCCCGAGCTCCTTTATAGGGACGAGCTGTTCGCGGCCGACTCGAGTGCCGACGGTGCTGCCGCAAGTGCGGGCGCGCCTGGGCTGAGTGTCATTGACAGGGGCGGTCCGGCAACAATCCTCGTGCGGGCCGATCTCACCGCCGACGGTCCCGGGCTGATCGACCAGATCCGGGCGGGCGAGAACATCAAGGCCATGATCGCCGGGCAACAGGCCCGGCTAGCCGTCGCGCTCGAAGCAAGACAGCGGCGGGAACAAGCCGAACTCGAAGCCGGGACCAGCCCAGGGCAGGCCCACCGCAGCACCCTGGCGGCCGAGGACCTCGGCAGGAAACGCCCCCAAGAACACACGACCGGCGTGGCCGAACAGATCGCCCTGGCCCGGGGCGAGTCCCCGCACCGCGGCGGCCGGCTGCTCGGCATGGCCAAAGCCCTGGTCACCGAGATGCCGCACGCCCTCGGTGCGCTGGATACCGGCCAGCTCAATGAAGAAAAGGCCATGTATGTCGTGAAGGAAACGGCCTGCCTGACCGTCGAAGACCGGGCCGCGGTCGACGAGGAACTCGCCGCCGACACCGGGACCTTCGACGGGGTCGGGACCCGCGGGGTCATCGCCGCCGTCAAAGCCGCCGCCACCCGACGGGATCCGCGCTCCATCACCCAACGATCCAGCCACGCCGCCTCCGAACGGTCCGTGAGCCTGCGCCCGGCCCCCGACTGCATGACCTACCTGACAGCACTGCTGCCCGCCCACCAAGGCGTCGCCCTCTACACGGCCCTCACCCGGCAGGCCGACGCCCTCCGCTCCGCCGGCGATCCGCGGTCCCGGAACCAGGCCATGGCCGACACCCTCGTCGAAAGGACCACCGGCACCCCCGGCGGCATCACCGACATCGAGGTCAACCTCGTCATGACCGACCGCACCCTCCTCCAAGGCGACAGCGAACCCGCACGCCTCACCGGCTACGGCATCGTCCCCGCAGGATGGGCACGGAACCTCCTCAACCCCGAACAGGCACAGGAAACCGCGCACCAGGAAGCCGCCGCAAAAGACGCGGTCAAGGACCTGAAAATCTGGCTCCGGCGGCTCTACACCGCCCCGGACACCGGCGACCTCGTCGCCATGGACTCCCGGCGCCGACTCTTCCCGCCACCACTGCGCCGCTTCATCCAGGTCAGGGACGACACGTGCCGGACCCCGTACTGCGACGCCCCCATCCGCCACCACGACCACATCATCCCCTGGCACAACAACGGCCCAACATCCCTCGCCAACGGCGCCGGACTCTGCGAAGCCTGCAACCACATCAAAGAACTCCCCGGCTGGAAAACACAACCCAGACCAGGACCAAGACACACCATCGAAATCACCACCCCCACCGGCCACACCTACCGCTCAACCGCACCACCACTACCCGGGACCAGGCTGGGTGAATCTGGGCTGGGTGAAACCAGCCCCTCGGGAACCGGCGATAGGGGCACTCAGCAGTCCCAACAGCCTGGCCCAGCGCCGTAAAGGCAGTCCCGGGCAATCAGACGGCAAGGCGCTATCGGGCAGTAGTGTGGGCGCATGACCAGCTACGCAGTGTTCCTCCGCGGCATCAACGTGGGCGGCATCACCATCAAGATGGCGGACCTCAAGGAAGCCCTGAAGGCGGGACCGTTCACCGGCGTGAAGACGCTGCTGGCCAGCGGCAACGTGGTGCTGGCCAGCGACCTGAGTCCTGCCGCCGTCAAGAAAGAGTTCGAGACAATGCTGCGGAAGAGCTTCGGCTACGACGCCTGGGTGGTGGTGCTCACCTTGGAACGGGTGGCAGAGCTCGTTGCTGCGTGCCGCTACCCGGCCGACGACAAAACCACGCACACCTATCTCACCCTGGCCTCCGACAAGGCGGCATTGGACGAGCTGTTCGCTGCAGGGAAAGCCCTGGACAGCGTGGAGCAGGAGCGGCTTGGCCCTGAAGCCCTGGCCTGGCTTGCGCCCGCCGGCGGGACCCTCGAGAGCCCGTTCAGCAAGCTGACTGCCAAGGCGAAGTACAAAGCTTCCACCACCACCCGAAACCTCCGCACCATGATCAAGGTGCGGGACGCTGCTGCAGCCTTGGAGGAAGCAGCCAGCTGACACGAAGGCGAGCTAGCCGGCGGCAACCCGTAGCGCCGCATTAAACGCCTCAAGCCGGCGGATCTCGGCCTCCACGGGTTCCACCACTAGCCGTCCCGCAACCTCTGCCACGGCCGCGTTGAGCCGCTTCCTGGCCCCGGCGCCCCGGCGCCTCGCCACTCCGGCGGAAATGAATTTCGCCGTCACGGCAAGCAGGATCCCCAGCGCGGCTCCGCCTGCAATCATCAGGGTGGGCACCGGCCAGCCTTCCACCCGCGGCACCTGCGGGACGGGCAGCTGCAGATAGCCGAGGCCTGCCAGCACACCCAGCCAGCCCAAGCCGGCCACGGCTGCGAGCAGCGCCAGCCATTGGATGACGTTGAAGGCGCCCCACCACCAAGACTTGCGGCTGGCCCCGAGGTCCGCCCCGGCGATGGCCTGGTCAAGAGCGTCCGGCAGACGGTCCCTGCCCGTCCGGGCCGCCGCGCGGATAGAGGCGCGCCAAGGGCCGGGGGCACCGTCACTGGCGGCGTCGGCAAACATGCGGACGGCAGCATCGCTCCGCGCGCGCTCCGGAGCGCCCGCGGGCGGCAGTGATGTCCTGTTCACCTCGGCACTGGCGTTGCGGCGCAGGTTGAGCCGGCGGAGCGGATCGGGCCTGAAGCGGACAAGCCACCGCGTCACCGGCCAGCCCGTGCGCCGGGTGGACTCTATCCGATAGGACGAGGACACCGCATCGGCCACCAGCGGCACGTTGGCCGCGTCTGCCAGTTCAGCAGCGAGCCGCGCTGCGGTTCCGCCCTTCACTCCCGCAGCCTCCCCGCGGCCGGAGGCTTCCTGCAGCTGGGCCGCAGCCTTGGTCACGTCCGCGGACAACCGGAGGGACAGTGCCTCCCGCTGCGACACCACGCGGCGGATGGCCGCCCGGACAGCGTCAACGCCTGCTCCGGTCAAGGCAGAGGCAGCCAGGACCTGCACCTTGCCCAGCCCGTCGCGGGCCAGGATCCCCTTAAGCGAATCCAGCACTGGCACAACGTCGGCCGCCGGCAGCCTGTCAACCTGGTTTAGCACCACCAGCGTGACGGCACCGTGTGATGCCAGCGGAGCCAGGAAGCCGTTGTGAACGGCGGCATCGGCATACTTTTGCGGATCCAGGACCCAGACCAGGACGTCCACCATCCCCACCAGCCGCTGCACGATCTCGCGGTTCGCGGTGCGGGTGGAATCGAAGTCCGGCATGTCCAGCAGAATCAGCCCGGTATCCTGGTCGGCGAACCCGTCCACCGCATCTGCGTGGTGGCGGGCATGCACGTCCAGCCAGTCGAGCAGCGGCTCGCTGCCCTCGGCACCCCAGACACTCGCCAAAGGTTCGGATGTGGTGGGCCGGCGCGCCGCCGCCGTCGCGATCTCAGCGCCGTTCACGGCGTTGAACAGGGTGGATTTGCCGCTTCCGGTCGCCCCGAAAAAGCCCACCACCGTGTGGTCGGCTGAGAGCGCCCGCCGCGACCGGGCACGTTCCAGCACCCGGAGAACGTCCTCGAGCGCGGCGTCGGGCAGCACGCCCAGGGCCAGCTCACGGGCCTCGCCCAAAGCTTCGAGACGGCCTTGGAGCCGTGTCTCTTCCTTCGCCCTCCCCCGGCGGTTCACGTGGCGTCAGCCAACCGCGTCAGCGCCCGTGCATGTTCGGCGAGTTCGACGGCGGTGTTCCCGGCGTCCGCGTCCAGCCGCCCCAAAAAGCGTTCCTGCTCCGCCGCCAGCAGGTTACGGCACCTCCGGCTCAGGTCGTCGCGGGCGGTGCGTGCGAGCCGGCGCACGGCGTCTTCGCCGAAGACGGCCTCCAGCAGTTTCTGCCCCACGACGGCGGTGCCTCCTGCGACGCCGATCTCCAGGCCTGTCAGCCCGGCGGTCATGGAGAAAACCACGATCATCAGGGCGGCGCCCAGGCCGTTGATGCCGAAGGACAGCCACCGCGCCTGGGTCCTCTTGTCCTGCCCTTCGGTCCTGATCAGTTCCATGAGGCCGGCCTGCCAGTCGCGTATTTCCGCCGCCGCCAGTTCCCCAAAGCCGGAACTTGTTCCCGAGAGGTCGTCCGTGCCCAGAAGCTGCCGGCCCGCCGGATCCGAGCGCCAGCGCTGGTCTGCGTCCTCCGCCGCCTTGGCAGCCTCATCCAGGATGACGGCTTGGAGGCCTGTTTCAATTGCGGTTTCCACTTTCACTGCCGGTGCCGGCTCGCCCCGGAAGAATGCGCCCAACCGGTCGCGGAACCTCCCGACGTTCTGCTCCAGGCTGCGGAAGAACTCGCCCGTTCCCACGAAGTCCTGCCAGCGGGCCAGGACCTCGCCACGCAGCAGGGCACCGTCCTTGGTGGCGTCAATGATCCGGGTGCCGGCGTCCTGGTAGGCGGCCCGCACGTGGTCACCCAGCACCGTGGCCGCACGGCCCTGCTCCGTGGCGGCGTCGGCGATGCGCCCCACGCGCTGGCCCAGCTCCCGCACCGCGCCATGCAGCGTCCGCCGCGCAATGTCAGCGCGGGCTGCCGCATCCTTGGCAAGGGCGCGCAGCCAGGCCTTCAGAGGCTGCACGGTGTCCGCCGGAAGCATGCCGTCGCTGCCAAGCGGGACTTCGGGGATAACAAAGAGCCTGGCGGCGCCAAGGCCCTCCCGTGCCAGCATGCTGCGCAGGTCCTCGCTCACTTCCGCTTCTGCAGCCGGTGGCACACGGTCCAGGACGACCGCCACCATGATGTCCCGCGACGCCGCGTTCAGCAGCAGCTTCCACGGGACGGCGTCAGCGTACCGGTTGGCGGTGGTCACGAATATCCAGAGGTCGGCGGCCGCCAGCAACTGCCCGGCGAGCCTGCGGTTCCCGTCAGAGATGGAGTCAACGTCCGGAGCATCAAGCAGTGCAATTCCTTCGGGCACCGCTGGGTCGCCTGCGAGAACCAATGACGACACGGGAGCAGCGTCCGACGGCACGCCCCCGCGGCCGCCAGGCTCAGGCGCGGCGGGGGCCGGGACAGCCTCCCGAATGACCGTTCCGCGGATCCGGCTAAGGCCGGGCAGTACCCGCTGGTCGTCGAACCAGGAAGCTTCCGCGGGATGGTGCAGCAGGATGGGCTGGCGGGTGGTGGGCCGGATGGCACCCGCGCGTGTTACGGGATGCCCCACGAGCGCGTTCACCAGAGTCGACTTGCCGGCGCCCGTCGAGCCGCCGACGACGGCAAGCAGCGGAGCGTCCAGGCTGCGGTAGCGGGGCAGGATGTAGTCATCGAGCTGGGCCACGGAATTTCGGATCTCCAGCCGGGCCTGGTCGGCCGCCGGCAGCGCCAACGGCAACGAGACGGCTGCCAGATCGCGGCGGACTTCCTCCAGGAGGTGCACGCCGGCAGGCTGCGTTTCCATTTCCTGGCCGCTGGTTGGCGGGATCCGGTGGGAGGTCACAGCCTCATCATGCCAGTTCAGATGTGTTTTCGGACCGAACACCCGAGAACAGGCCTGTACAAATTCAGGCAAAAGAAAACCGGCCCCGGGCTGTTGCCCGGGGCCGGTTACTTGTGACCCCAGCGGGATTCGAACCCGCGTTACCGCCGTGAGAGGGCGGCGTACTAGGCCGCTATACGATGGGGCCGCGTACTTTTCCGATCAGCGTTTCCGCCGATCAAGCCAAGATAGTGTTTCACACATTTGGCTTTGTTCCAAATCGATGATTTTCGATTTGCAACACCTGGAATTCTTCGGAAAATCCGGAGAAATCCAGAGCTGGGATACCAGGACTCGAACCTAGAATGACGGTACCAGAAACCGTAGTGTTGCCAATTACACCATATCCCATTGGCACTTTCGGGCCGGTCGAAAGTCTTTATCTTTCGCTCCGTGCCCCTCAGCACGAGTAATTACTCTACCCGAGACTTTTGCGCCGCACAAATCGGCGGGACGTTACCTGCGCCACACTTTCAGAGCGCCCCAAGCGGGAGCAGGCAACGGACCCAGCCGACTAGCTGGAGCCGGCCGGCAGTGCCAGGAGTTCCAGCAGGGAGGCGACCTCCTGCCCCTGGAAACCAGGAGCCTGCTCCCCGCCGCGGTTCAGCCAGATGCCCAGCAGACCGGCCGCCGTGGAGCCCTCAGCGTCCAGGAGCCGGTTGTCGCCGATGTACAGCGTGGTGGCAGGAGTACTGCCGATCAGCCGGACTCCCTCAAGATAGATGGCGGGGTCCGGCTTGGGGACTCCCACCGTGTCGGTTCCCACGAGGAACCGGATCCGTTCCAGGCCGGCGCTGTCCAGCTTCACCCGCTGGTAGTCGTGCACGTTGTTGCTCACGGCACCATAGGGAATGCCGGCCTGGTCCAGGGCGTCCAGAAGCGGCAGAACGTCCTCAAAGGCCCGCACATAGCTGGGCTGCAGCCGCGCATAGGTGCTGAGCCAGCTGTGCGCTTCCTCCCCCTCGCCCATTTCGACGCCGAAGTGGCCCAGGGCCGCGCGGCCCCGGAGCAGCCGCTGCTCGTTGAAGGTCAGCTCGCCGGCGAGGTAGCGGTCATAGTAGTGGGTCGTCTCGTGCGTGAAGATCCGCCCCACCCTGTCCCACCCGGCCTGGTCCAGGCCGGGCAGGAGGTGTTCGCTGGCGTCCCGCAGCGCCGTGGTCATGGCGTAGGCAAGATCCACCAGGGTGTCGTCAATGTCGAACAGGACACCGCTGACAGCCCCGAGGCCACGGGACAGGACGGCGGTTTCCACTGCGGGGTGTGACATCAGCCGCGGAAAGCGCGCAGGCGCGCCAGGGACGATTCCTTGCCCAGGATGACCATGGACTCAAAGAGCGGCGGCGAGACCCGGCGGCCGGAGATCGCGGTGCGCACGGGACCGAACGCGAGCCGGGGCTTGATCCCCAGATCCTCCACCAGAGCCTGCTTCAGCGCGGACTGGATGTTCTCTGCGTTCCAGTCACCGATGGGTTCGAGGGCTGCCAGCGCCGCATCAAGGACCTCGGTGACGTTCTCCGGCAGGCCCTTGCGGGCGTCGGCGGCGATGTCGATCTGGTCGTCGGACTTGAACAGGAACGCCAGCATCTCCGGCGCCTCGCCGAGCAGGGTGATCCGTTCCTGGACGAGCGGTGCCGCTTCCGTCAGGATCTCCTCCTGGCGGTCGGTAAGGATCTCGCCCACCAGGCCCTCGTGGCGCAGGTACGGGACCAGCCTTTCGCGGAAGACCGCAGGGTCCAGGAGCCGGACATGGGTTCCGTTGATTGCTTCGGCCTTCTTGAGGTCGAAACGGGCCGGGTTGGCCAGGACGTCGTGAATGTCGAAGTTCTTGACCAGCTGGTCCACCGTGAAGATGTCCTCGTCCGCGCTCAGGGACCAGCCGAGCAGGGACAGGTAGTTCAGCAGGCCCTCGGGGATGAAGCCGCGTTCCCGGTGCAGGAACAGGCTCGATTCCGGATCGCGCTTGGAGAGCTTCTTGTTGCCCTGGCCCATGACGTACGGCAGGTGGCCGAACTCCGGCATGTATTCGGCGACGCCCACCGCATACAGTGCTCGGTAGAGGGCGATCTGCCGCGGCGTGGAGCTGAGCAGGTCTTCGCCGCGGAGAACGTGGGTGATCCCCATGAGGGCGTCGTCCACCGGGTTGACCAGGGTGTACAGCGGGGCGCCGTTGGCACGCACCACTGCGAAGTCCGGGACGGAGCCGGCCTTGAAGGTGATCTCGCCGCGGACCAGGTCCGTGAACGTGATGTCCTCGTCCGGCATCCGCAGCCGCAGCACCGCTTCGCGGCCCTCGGCCTTGAACGCGGCAATCTGGTCGTCGCTGAGGTCGCGGTCAAAACCGTCGTAGCCCAGCTTCGGGTCGCGTCCGGCGGCCCGGTGGCGTGCTTCGATTTCGTCCGGCGTCGAGTAGGACTCATAGATGTGGCCGCCTGCCCGGAGCTTGGCGATGACGTCCTGGTACAGGTCGCTGCGCTGTGACTGGCGGTAGGGCTCGTGCGGGCCGCCCACCTCGACGCCCTCGTCCCAGTCAATGCCGAGCCACTTCAGGGCATCCAGCAGCTGGTGGTAGCTTTCCTCGCTGTCACGTGCCGAGTCGGTGTCCTCGATGCGGAAGATCATCTTGCCGCCGGTGTGGCGGGCGTAGGCCCAGTTGAACAGCGCCGTGCGGATCAGCCCGACGTGCGGGGTACCCGTGGGTGACGGGCAGAAGCGGACTCGGACGGGCGTTTCGGCGGTGACGGCAGGAATGGCAGCAGGAGCGGCGGAGGGGGTAGTCATAGTGGTACCAACTTTACCAACCAGGCACCCCCTGCGCCGTCCCTGCCTAGGTACGCCTAAGTACGCCTACCGGCGGACGACGGGGTTCGACAAGCGGCCGATGCCCTCGATCTCCACTTCGTACCGGTCGCCGGCCTGGACAAGCCCGACGCCTGCCGGCGTACCGGTCATGATGACGTCGCCGGGCAGCAGGGTGAACGCGCTGGAGACGATGGAGACCAGTTCGCGGACGCCGCGGATCATCTGGGCGGTGCTGCCGTCCTGGCGAAGCTCACCGTTGAGCCGGCCCTTGATGGACAGGTCCTCCGGATCGAGTTCGGTTTCGATCCACGGTCCGAGGGGCGCGGAGGTGTCGAAGCCCTTGGCGCGGGCCCACTGAAGGTCTGTCTTTTGGACGTCGCGGGCGGTGAGGTCGTTGCCGCAGGTGTACCCGAAGATGACGTCGTCGGCACGTTCCTCCGGCACGTCCTTGCAGATGCGGCCGATGACGACACACAGCTCAGCCTCGAAGGAGACCTCCTCCGAGAACTCCGGGAGAACAACAGGATCATTCGGGCCAACCACGGACGTGTTGGGCTTCAGGAACAGCAGCGGCTGCTGCGGCACCTCATTGCCGAGCTCGTGGGCGTGCTCCACAAAGTTCCGCCCCACGCCGATCACCTTGCTGCGGGGAATGATGGGCGCCAGCAGGCGGACATCCTCCAGCTTGTGCCGCACGGAGGTGCGTTCCACGCCGTTGAAGAACGGGTCGCCGTTGATGACAGTGATTTCCTCACTGCCGGGCTGGCCTTCAACAACGCCGTAAAGGGGATCAGAATCGACTACAAACCGGGCAATACGCATGGCTCCAAGCCTACAGTCTTAGCCCCTCTCACCCAGGTAGCGGAGGTAATGCAGCTGAGCCGCGACGGAATTCTCGGCGGCGCGCCGGACGGAAGGGTCGACGTCGGCATAGACAACGGCGGTGACCTCACCTACGGCGGCGTCCGGGCCGAGGCCGGCGAGGGCGGTGCGGATCTGGGCCAGGCGGTCCAGGCGGTGGTCCCGGTAGGCGCGGACCACAGCGTCGAGGGCGGGCAGGACCGGTCCGTGGGCGGGCAGCACCGTGGCCGGCCCCAGCCGTTCCAGCCGGTCGAGTGACGCGAGGTAGTCGGCCAGGGTGCCGTCCGGGTGGTCAAGCACGGTGGTCCCCCGGCCCAGGATGGTGTCGCCGGTCAGCACGGATCCGGCGGGCCCGTCGAGGGGCAGGTGGAAGCAGACGGAGTCGGAGGTGTGCCCTGGCGTGGAAACCACCCGGATCTCGGTGCCGCCGGCGGCGATCGTCTCGCCCGCCTGCAGCAGGTTGCCCCCATGGCAGTGCTCGCGGGCGGCTGCCCGGACTGGCGCGCCGGTGATCTCCGCCAGGCGGGCCGAGCCCGCCGTGTGGTCGGCGTGCCGGTGCGTGACCAGGATGAGTTCCACCGGACCCGCACCGGCCAGTGCCTGAAGGTGCGTCTCGTCCAGCGGACCCGGATCAACCACCACCACCGCCCCGTGGCCGGGTTCGGCGACGACGTAGGAGTTGGTCCCCTCCAGGCTCATCGGGCCAGGATTGGGCGCGAGCCGGAAACGCGTCAGCCGGCTGCTTTCAGTAAATGCAGTGGTGATGTCCTGATTCACAGGATTCATTCTGTCATCCGGGACCGCCGGATACAGCCGGGCAAACAGCAAGCAGAACGACAGCGGGTGGCCGCCGGGCTGCCAAAACAGCCCGGCGGGCCACCCGCCGTCGTTCTCTTTAGTAAATCTATAAGGCTCAGGCGAGCCGGGTCAGCCAGCCGTGGGTGTCCGCGACCGCGCCGGTCTGGATGCCGAGCAGCTGCTTGCGGATGGCCATGGTGGTCTCGCCGGCCTTGGCATTCTCCGAGCCGATGAATTCCGTGGCATCCTTCAGGACGCCGATGGGCGTGATGACCGCGGCGGTCCCGCAAGCAAACACCTCGGCGATATCACCGGAGGCCACGCCGTCACGCCATTCATCCAGGGTGATCTTCCGCTCGGTGACCTCACGGCCCATGTCCTTGGCAACCTGGATGATGGACGAGCGGGTCACGCCCTCGAGGATGGTGCCGCTCAGCGCGGGCGTCACCAGCGAGCCGTCCTTCAGAACGAAGAAGACGTTCATGCCGCCCAGCTCCTCAACGGCGTCGTCATTGAAGTGGTCCAGGAACAGCACCTGCTTGCAGCCGTTGGCCTCGGCTTCCTGCTGCGCGATGAGCGAGGCGGCATAGTTGCCGCCGCACTTCGCAGCACCCGTGCCGCCGCGGCCTGCGCGGGCGTATTCGCGGGAGATCCAGATGGAGATCGGCTTCAGTTCGCCACCGAAGTAGTTGCCGGCCGGCGAGGCGATGACGCGGAACGACACCTCACGGGCTGCCCGCACACCAAGGAAGGCCTCGGTGGCGATCATGAACGGGCGCAGGTACAGGGCCTCGCCATCGCCGGACGGGACCCATTCCTTGTCCGCCGCGACGAGTTCGCGGATGGCGCCGAGGAAGTATTCAGCCGGGATCTCCGGAAGCGCCAGGCGGCGGGCGGACTTGTTCATCCGCGCGGCATTGGCCTCCGGCCGGAAGCTCCAGATGGAGCCGTCAGCGTGACGGTAGGCCTTCAGTCCTTCGAAGATTTCCTGCCCGTAATGCAGCACCGCTGCGGAGGGGTCCAGCATGATGGGCCCGTACGCCTCGATCCGCGCATCATGCCATCCGCCCTGGCCGCTGGCGTCGACCGTGTAGTCAACAATCGCAGTGTGGTCGGTGAAGTGGTCGCCAAAGCCTGGGTTTGCCAGGATGGCTGCACGCTCTTCAGCAGACTTCGGGGTGGCCGAAGGCTGCTGGGTGAATTCGACGCCATGGGCAGTCTGAGTCATGGTTCCTCCACGGTCGGCTGCCTGGCGTCTGAATGTGGTTCAGCGTCGGACCACGGCAGCGATTGGTAATTCAGGTCAAGCTTACGCCTGGTGGCGGAGGCTAAACGGCCGCCGCAATGGCGTCGCCAATGGCGCTGGTGCTGCGCACTTCGCCGTTGCGGCTTTCGACGTCGGCCACTACCGCGGACTCGATCCGGCGGGCTGCATCGGAGTAGCCCAGGTGGTCCAGCAGGAGGGCTGCGGACAGGATTGCAGCGGTGGGGTCCGCCTTCTGCTGGCCGGCGATGTCCGGCGCGGAACCGTGGACGGGTTCGAACATGGACGGGGCCGTGCGGTCCATGTTGATGTTGCCCGAGGCCGCCAGGCCGATACCGCCGGTGACGGCGGCGGCGAGGTCGGTGATGATGTCGCCAAACAGGTTGTCGGTGACGATCACGTCGAAGCGGGCGGGGTCGGTGACCATGAAGATGGTGGCGGCATCGATGTGCAGGTAGTCGTGGGTGACCTCGGGGAATTCCTTGGCCACGGCCTCGACCGTGCGCTTCCACAGGTGGCCGGCAAAGACCAGCACGTTGTGCTTGTGGACCAGGGTCAGCTTCTTGCGGGGGCGCTCGTTGGCCCGGCGGAACGCATCCCGGACAACGCGCTCCACGCCGTGGGCCGTGTTCAGGGAAACCTCGGTGGCCACCTCGTGCGGTGTGCCGCCGCGCAGGGTACCGCCGTTGCCCACGTAGGGACCTTCGGTGCCTTCCCGGACCACGATGAAATCGATGTTGCCCGGTTCGGCCAGCGGGCTGCCCACCGTGCCGTATAGCCGGGAGGGGCGCAGGTTGACGTAGTGGTCCAGGCTGAAGCGCAGCTTGAGGAGCAGCTCGCGTTCGATGAGCCCGGAAGGGATGCGGGTATCGCCGGGCGCCGCACCAATGGCGCCGAAGAGGATGGCATCGCGCGTCTTCAGGTCCTCGAGGACAGCGTCGGGCAGCGTTTCGCCGGTCTCAAGCCAGTGCCGGGCACCGAGCTCGTAGTGGGTCTGGTCCAGGGTGACACCCTCGGCGGCCACGACCTTTTCGAGAACCTTCAGGGCTTCGGCGGTGACCTCCGGGCCAATGCCGTCGCCCGGGATGACAGCAAGATTGATGGTAGATGCGCTCATGTTTTCAGGGTAGCCAAGCCATCCACATTCTGGTCAAAGCGTCTCAGCATCCGGTCATGGGACCTAGGCGTCCGCGGGCTCCTCGTACTTCGGGAACACCGGCGCGGGGGCGGGCAGATCGGTGCCCGCGGCGATCGGCGTTGCGATGGCGGGGAACTCCCGGGCCTCGCCTTCCGGCTGGCCGAGGTACCCCAGCAGTGCGGCGGCGGCCGTGGGCATGACCGGCTGGGCGAGGATCGACACGATGCGCAGCACTTCGAGGGTCACGTACAGCACCGTCTGCATGCGTTCGACGTCGGTCTTCCGCAGCACCCACGGTGCCTGCTCGGCGAAGTATGCGTTGGTGTCCCCCAGCACCGTCCAGATCGCCTCGAGGGCGCGGCTGAACTCCTGCTTTTCGAAAGCCGTGCGTGCCTGCTCCAGGAGGGCGTTGGCCTGGCCCAGGATTGCCGTGTCGGCATCGGTGAACGCGCCCGGCACAGGGACCCGGCCCTCGCAGTTCTTGGCCACCATGGACAGTGAGCGCTGCGCCAGGTTTCCGAAGTTGTTCGCCAGGTCGGAGTTCATCCGGCCCACGATGGCCTCGTGGTTGTAGCTGCCGTCGGCGCCGAACGGAACCTCGCGCAGGAAGAAGAACCGGACCTGGTCCAGTCCGTACTGCGCCACGAAGTCCTCCGGGGCGACCACGTTGCCCAGGGACTTGGACATCTTGACGCCGTTGTTGTGCAGGAAGCCGTGGATCATGATGCGCTTCGGCAATTCGAGGCCTGCACTCATGAGGAAGGCGGGCCAGTAGATGGCGTGGAAGCGCGAAATGTCCTTGCCGATGACGTGGACGTCCGCCGGCCAGTAGCGTTTGAACGACTCCGATTCGACGTCCGGGTAACCGGCGCCGGTGAGGTAGTTGGTCAGTGCGTCGACCCACACGTACATGACGTGCTTTTCGTCCCCGGGGACGGGCACGCCCCAGTCGAACGTGGTGCGGCTGATGGACAGGTCCTCGAGGCCGCGCCGAACGAAGCTGATGACCTCGTTGAACCGCGACTGCGGTGCGCCGAACTCCGGCTGCGCCTCGTACAGGGCCAGCAGCTTGTCCTGGTAGGCGGACAGGCGGAAGAAGTAGCTTTCCTCGGCGGTCCAGGTCACCGGGGTGTCGGTCTCCTTGGTGTACCGGGCGCCGTCCTCCTTGACCACGGTGTCGTCCTCACCGTAATAGGCCTCGTCCCGCACGGAGTACCAGCCCTCGTACTTGGACAGGTAGATGTCCCCGTTGGCTTCCATCTTCTTCCAGATGGCCTGCGAAGCGGTGTAGTGGTCAGCGTCCGTGGTGCGGATGAACCGGTCGTAGCTGATGCCGAGGGCCGCGTGGGCGGCCTTGTAGATTTCGGCGTTCCGGTCCACCAGTTCCTTGGGCGTGACGCCTTCCTTCTCGGCGGTCTGCGCGATCTTGAGCCCGTGCTCGTCGGTGCCGGTCAGGAACTTCACGTCGTAGCCGTCGAGCCGCTTGAACCGGGCCATTGCATCCGTGGCGATGTACTCGTAGGCGTGGCCGATGTGCGGCACGCCGTTCGGGTAGGTGATGGCCGTAGTGATGTAGAACGGGCTCTTGTCTGAGGAAGTCACGGGCAGAACGTTACCTTTATTGCGGAGGAATGGATCTAGATCAGTTCGGTCAGCGTATCGCTCAGCCGCACCAGTTCGTGGTCATGTGACGCCACGAGGACGGCAATCCCGTCGGACGTCGTGTCCTTCAGGATGCTGATGATGCGGTTGGCGGAGGCCCGGTCCAGGCTTGCCGTGGGCTCGTCAACCACCAGGACGCGGGTCCCCAGGATCAGGGCTCGGGCGATGGCGACGCGCTGGCGCTCACCGCCGGAAAGCTGCTCGGGGCGGTGCCGCATGCGCCGTCCCAGGCCCACGAGGTCCAGCAGGTCCTTGGCCATCTCGCGCCGCTGCTCCACCTCGCCGTCCGGAACCGCCGGGAGGAGCACGTTTTCGAGCGCGCTCATGCCGTCGATCAGGGCGCCGCCCTGGTCGACGTAACCGATCAGGGCCCGGCGGCGGTCGGCGATCTCGTCGTCGGACATGGTTTCCAGGGAGTCTCCCTCCCACAGCACCCGGCCCGACGTCGGCAGGGTCAGGCCCGCTCCGACGGTCAGGATGCTGGTCTTGCCCGAGCCGCTTCGGCCAGCCACGCAGTGCATCTCCCCCGCGTTCAGGGTGAGGTCAAAGCCTTCCACGACGCTGACGGCTTCGGAACCGTTCTTGCCCCCGCCGTAGCGGATGGTGATGTTGCTCAGCTCCAGCGGAGTGGCGTGGTCGGCTTCCTTGACGATGGTGTTGGCCCGGGTCTGGACCGGGGTTTCAGCCTCTTTGTTCCCGCGCACGCGGCGAAGGTTCAGGTCGTTACTCATTTGACCACTTTCGTTGCAATCGGAATCCAGCAGAGAACAGCCACGAGTCCGGCCACAGCGGCCCACAGCGCGGCGTAGGGGGCAAGTACAAGGCCGATGCCCAGGGCGCCGAGAATGCCCAGCGGCACGGCAACCGCACCCACCAGGGCGTTTTCAAAGAACCGGACCTGGCCCAGCATGTCGGGGTTCCAGCCCATCGCCTGCAGCGTGCCGAGGTACCGCCGCTTGGCCTTCAGCTCGAAGCGCCCGGTCACCAGGGTCAGCAGGAGCCCCACTGCCACCCCGGACAAGCCAAGGACGATGCTCGGCAGGGCAACGCTGGCGGCAGCCAGGCCGCTGAGGGCGCTGGCGCCGGCGGCACGCGGAATGTCGATCAGCAGGGCGATCAGGCCGCCGACGGCCGAGGCGAACACGCCTACGGCAACGGCCAGCGAAATGGCGTTGAAGCGGTGCGTGCTCAGCTGCCGGTTCGCGAAAGTCAGCGGCGAGTCGACGGCGATGAGCTTTTCGTCGTGCTGCGGCTCCTGGTCGACCACCTCGCGGTGGCGCAGCTGCTGGGCGGCGAAGAAGGCCGCGCCCAGGTACAGCGCCAGCACGGATGCCGAGACGATGGCGGTGGCGATGTTCCAGCTCAGGAGGCTGAGCACGACGCCGGCCACGGCCAGCAGCCCGGCACCGACCGCGAACTCCTCCAGCACCCAGGACCGGATCCGGCGCTGGGTCCAGCCCATGGCCCGCAGAGTGCCGGCCTCGCTGCGGCGCAGCCGCACGTAGCTGACAGTCGAGGCGCCGGTCAGCAGCGCGGCACCGCACAGCGTAAGGAACAGCAGCGTCAGGTTGGTCGCCGTCAGCGAGCCGGCCACGGCGTCAGCCGCGTCCTGCCTCACCCACGACTGCTGCACCGTTCCGAGCGCGGACTCCTTGCCGGCGTCGTCCTTGGAGTAGCCGGGAACGAAGATGTTGGCGTCCTCCCGGGCAGAACCGGCCACGACGGTGGCTTCCAGTCCCATGTCCCGGATCTCCGCGGCGAGCTTGTCCACCTCAGGCTGGACCTGCTTCCAGCTGCCGGCGGCGCTGGCGCGGACGCGCACGGCGTCGATGACGGAGGCGTTCTTCTCGTAGCCGCGGGCCGCTGCCAGGCCGTAGTAGTCGGTGATCGCGCCGGCGGACTGGCTGACGAGACCGGTGGCGCTCAGGGAAGGCTTGAGCGCGGACTCTGCAACGTCCTTGCCCTGCGCGTCTTTGGTCAGCGTCATGGGCGTGGGGTCGTACCCGCCGAGCGGGAGGCGGTTGACGTCGCCGGCCGCTGACTGGACTGCGGAGGGATCGAAGGTGCCGTAAACCATGGCGAGCGGGGTGGCCAGCTTCTTGCCCGTTTCGAGGTTCTCCCGGTAGGAGCGCTCGTCCACGGGGTTGCGCTGGGTCTGGTCCACGGCCTCGCCGGTGGCGCTCTTCTCAGGCAGCCGGTTCACGGTGACCCACTCACCCGGGGTGGCGGTCTTGTCCTGCGCACCATTGCCCGCGGTGGAGCCGTCCTGGTACTTGGGGGCGGCGGCGAAGTTGGTGCTCCAGGTGGCGGGGCTGTAGAGGCCGCGGCTGAAGTTCGCCGAGTTGCCGAGCAGCTTGGAGTAGTCCGTGGACCCGGGCCAGGACAGCGCGAACGGCGACTTGGAGACGAAGGGCAGGTAGTCCTTGTCCAGGGAGCGCTCCGCCGTGCCGACTTCCTTGACCACGTTTCCGGAGTCGTCGATCTCTTCGATCTTGACGGAGTACTTCAGGTCAACCGAGGTGCCGGAGCGGACGATCAGCGGGATCGCCTGGGAATCCTCGGTGAGCTGGCCGTTGCGCTTGGCCTGCTGGTACTGCGTCATGATGGGAGCCCAGTACTTGAGCTTCACACCGAGGAAGTCAGGTCCCTCCTCGAGTTCCTTCATGCCGATGCCGGTGGTGAAGAGGCTCTCCAGGTGCTGGCCCACTGCCTCGGCACTGCGGGCGTCGGCCGGCGGTGCCTTTTCCAGCGGCGCCAGGAAGTCACCGGCGCTGCCCAGCAGGGCGCGCTCGGAAACGGGGTCGACGGCGACCACGGACTCGGTGACTTCCGGAGCCATGGGCAGGGCAACAGAGAGGTTGAAGAGGTTGTGCTCCGATCCGCCGGCCGGGGCCGGGAACTTGATCCCGGTCTCGCCCTCGGGTCCGGCGATCTGGATGCTGCTGCCGCCCTCCACCTGCTGCTCCACGAGCTTGCCCTTGCCGAGCGTGCCCTCGGCGGTGGACTTGAACAGGGTGTGTTCGGACGATCCGTCGGAGCTCGTGGCACTGGCCGTCAGGCGGTACTTCTTGGGGGCGTCGCTGAGCACGGACTGGGCTGCCGGCCATTTGCTGGGGTCGGTGCCGCCGGGCTGGCCGGCGGTTGCCGTGCCGACCAGGCCCGCGTTGAAGCCCAGGTAGTCCATGGCCTCCAGCCGCGGGGTCTCGAGGTTCTGCGTCACGCGCGAGACCAGGCTGATGGGGGCGGCAACAGAAGTGCCGGAGAGGTCCCGGATCTTCTGCAGCTGGTCGAAGCTGATGCCGCCCTGGCCCGTGGCGATCTCGGGCTGCATGAGCGTTCCGTCCGAGCCGGCCTTGGCCTGGACCAGTATGTCGTAGAGCCCGCGCGAGTTCTGGTCCACGGTCCTGTTCAGCGCTGCCTGCGACTGGGTCTGGACGAGGACGGACAGGCACATGGCGAAGATGAGTATGGCAGCGGTCAGCAGCAGCACTTTGCTTCTGATGAACCTCTGGACGGCGTTCATTGGGCTCCCTGAAACCTGGATTGCGTGCGCACGCCACGGTGACCGCAGATAGATGACCGCAGAAAGTGGAGGTGTCCCTTGCGGGCGTGCAAAAAGTATTGGCCGGCCTGCCGGCTGGATCCTTAAATTCGAACCTAGCCATTGTACGCAGACCGGCCAATCATACTTGGCCGGGGTGAATTCCAGGGGACGTGGAGTTCACCCCGCGTTTAGGACCCTGGTCCGGAGGGACCAGTTCTTCGGGGACTAGTCCTCGAGGTCCACTTCGCGCACCATCTCGGCACCGATGCCGGCCTTGATGGCGTCCAGGACCTGCTGCGGGACGGAGCTGTCGATGGTGAGCAGCGCCAGGACCTGGCCGCCCTCCGCGTTCCGTGCCACCTGCATGCCGCCGATGTTGATGTTGTTCATGCCCAGGATGTGCCCGATGGTGCCGATGACGCCGGGACGGTCGGCGTAGGAAACCACCACGAGGTGCTCGCTGATGGGGATCTCGACGTCATAGCCGTTCACGCCGACGAGCTTCTGGACCTGCTTGGGACCGGTCAGGGTGCCGGCCACCGAGATCTGCGCACCGTCGCTCAGGGCGCCGCGCAGGGTCAGGACGTTGCGGTAGTCCTCGGCCTCAGGGGTGGTGATGAGGCGGACGTTGATGCCGCGCTGCTCGGCGATCACCGGGGCGTTGACGTAGGACACCTGCTCGGTGACGACATCGGCGAAGATCCCCTTGAGCGCGGCCAGCTCCAGGACCTTGACATCAAGCGCGGCGATCTCGCCGGCGACCTCGACGTCGATCTGGGTCACGGAGGCATGGGTCAGTGCTGTGAAGATGCGGCCCAGCTTCTCGATCAGCGGGATGCCCGGGCGGACATCGGGGGCGATCACGCCGCCGGCGACGTTCACGGCGTCCGGAACCAGTTCCCCGGCAAGGGCAAGGCGGACGGACTTCGCGACGGAGACGCCGGCCTTTTCCTGTGCCTCGTCGGTGGACGCGCCCAGGTGCGGGGTGACCACCACGTTGTCCAGCTTGAAGAACGGCAGGTCGGTGCTGGGCTCCTGGACGAAGACGTCCACCGCGGCGCCGGCGATCTGGCGGTCCTGCAGGGCGGTGTACAGGGCTTCCTCGTCCACGAGGCCGCCGCGGGCCACGTTGATGACGTAGGCCGTCTCCTTCATCTTCTTGAAGGCGTCGGCACCGAGCATGCCGACCGTTTCCGGCGTCTTGGGCATGTGGATGGTGATGAAGTCGGACTGCGCCAGCAGCTCGTCGAGGGTGACGAGCTTCACGCCGAGCTGCGCGGCGCGGGCGGAGGTGATGTAGGGGTCGAACGCGAGGATCTCGGTGTCAAAGCCCTGCAGGCGGGCGGCGACCAGGGCACCGATGCGGCCCAGGCCGATGATGCCGATCTTCTTCTCGAACAGTTCGATGCCGGTGTACTTCGAACGCTTCCATTCGCCGTCCTTCAGGGCGGCACTGGCCTGCGGGATGTGACGGGCCAGGCTCAGGATGTGGCCGACGGTCAGCTCTGCGGCGGACACGATGTTCGACGTCGGGGCGTTGACCACCATGACGCCGGCCTGGGTGGCGGCCTTGATGTCAACATTGTCCAGGCCGACGCCGGCACGGGCGATGACCTTCAGGTTCTTCGCGGCGGCGATGGCCTCTGCGTCCACCTTGGTGGCGGAGCGGACCAGGATGGCGTCAACGTCCTCAATGGCAGAGAGCAGCTGGGAACGATCGGCGCCGTCGGTCTGGCGGATTTCAAAGTCCGGGCCAAGGGCCTCGATGGTGGCGGGCGAAAGTTCTTCGGCGAGCAATACTACGGGTTTTGACACAGCTGATCCTCTGCGTTGAAGTCCTGGGGGTAAATAAAGTCTAGGCGTACGGAAAGGCCGGGCTCACATTGTTAAGTGTGAACCCGGCCTCACTGTCGCACTGAAAGGGTGCAGCCTTAGCGGGCTGCGGAGCCTTCGACGTAGTCCTGGTCCTGCTGCTGCCAGGAGAACAGGGAGCGCAGTTCGCGGCCAACGCCCTCGATCGGGTGGGACTCAGCCTTGGCGCGCAGTTCCTTGAACTCGACGGCGCCGTTGTCCTGGTCTTCGATGAAGCGCTTGGCGAAGGCACCGGACTGGACGTCCGCGAGGACGGCCTTCATGTTTTCCTTCACCTCGGGGGTGATGACGCGCGGGCCGGAGACGTAGTCGCCGTACTCTGCGGTGTCGGAGACGCTCCAGCGCTGCTTGGCGATGCCGCCTTCCCACATGAGGTCAACGATGAGCTTGAGCTCGTGCAGCACCTCGAAGTAGGCGATCTGCGGCTGGTAGCCGGCTTCGGTCAGGGTCTCGAAGCCGTACTGGACCAGCTGGGACACGCCGCCGCACAGGACAGCCTGCTCGCCGAAGAGGTCGGTTTCGGTCTCTTCGGTGAAGGTGGTCTTGATGACGCCGGCGCGGGTGCCGCCGATGGCCTTGGCGTAGGACTTGGCCAGGTCCCAGGCGGAACCGGAGGCGTCCTGCTCCACGGCGATGATGTCCGGGATGCCGCGGCCGGCTTCGAACTCGCGGCGGACCGTGTGGCCCGGAGCCTTCGGGGCGATCAGGATGACGTCAACGCCCTCCGGGGCCTCGATGTAGCCGAAGCGGATGTTGAAGCCGTGCGCGAAGGCGAGGGCCTTGCCCGGGGTCAGCTTGTCCTTGATGGAGTCGTTGAAGATCGAGCGCTGGTGCTGGTCCGGTGCCAGGATCATGATGACGTCGGCCCATTCGGCGGCGTCGGCAACGTTCTTGACCTGGAAGCCTGCGTCCTCGGCCTTGGCGATCGACTTCGAGCCTTCCTTGAGCGCGATGACAACCTCGACGCCGGAATCGCGCAGGTTCTGCGCGTGGGCGTGGCCCTGGGAGCCATAGCCGACAATGGCTACCTTGCGGCCCTGGATGATCGACAGGTCTGCGTCGTCGTCGTAAAACATTTCAGTCACTTGCGTAACTCCTCTTGAGTGGATTTTTTGTAGATAGATGGTGCTGCGTTTGCAGGCGCTGCGCTCCGGCTAGGCGGAGCGGAGCGCCCGATCACTCATGGAGCGGGATCCCCGTCCAACGGCCAAGGTGCCGGACTGCACAATTTCGCGGATACCGAACGGCTCGAGCACTGAAAGCAGTGCCGTGAGCTTTTCGGGATGGCCGGTTGCTTCAATGACCACCGAGTCTGTGGAGACGTCGACCACTGAAGCACGGAACAGGTCTGCAGCCTGGGTCACCTGCAGACGAGTTGCGGCATCCGCACGTACCTTGACCAGGATGTGGTCGCGCTGTACGGAAGATTCGGAAGTCAGTTCAACAATCTTGATCACGTTGACCAGCTTGTTCAACTGCTTGGTGACCTGTTCGATCAGGTCACCGTCGGCGTCGACGACGACGGTCATCCGGGAGATGCCCGGAACTTCCGTCGGGCCGACGGCCAGGGAATTGATGTTGAAGGCGCGGCGGGCGAAAAGGCTGGCCACGCGGGTCAGCACACCGGGCTTGTCTTCGACCAGAACGGACAGTGTGTGGCGGCTCATGATCAGTCCTCCTCTTCCCATTCCGGGGTCATGTTGCGGGCAACCTGGATCTGGTCGTTGCTGACTCCGGCGGGCACCATCGGCCACACCATGGAGTCTGGGCTGACCACGAAGTCGATGACCACGGGGCGGTCATTGATCTCCAGCGCCTTCTGGATTGTTGCGTCGATGTCCTCGTCCCGTTCGCACCGGAAGGACGCGCAGCCGTAGGCCTCGCCGAGCTTGACGAAGTCCGGGATCCGGATGGTCTCGTGGCCGGTGTTCAGGTCCGTGTTGGAGTAGCGGCCCTCATAGAAGAGGGTCTGCCACTGGCGCACCATGCCCAGCGAGGAGTTGTTGATGACGGCAACCTTGATGGGGATGTTGTTGATGGCACAGGTAGCCAGTTCCTGGTTGGTCATCTGGAAGCAGCCGTCGCCGTCGATGGCCCAGACCACGCGGTCCGGCTCCCCCACCTTGGCGCCCATGGCGGCCGGAACGGCGTAGCCCATGGTGCCGGCGCCGCCGGAGTTCAGCCAGGCGTGCGGGCGCTCGTACTTGATGAACTGCGCGGCCCACATCTGGTGCTGGCCCACACCGGCAACATAGATGCCCTCGGGACCGGTGAGTGCGCCGATCCGCTCGATGACGCGCTGCGGCGCAGTCAGGCCGTCCTCGGGTTCGGTCCAGCCCAGCGGGTAGGTGTCCTTCAGGTTATTCAGGAAGGCCCACCAGCTGGCGAGGTCCGGGGTTCCGGAGGCGCCGAACTGGGTCCGGACAGCTTCCGTCAGTTCCGGAATGATCTCCTTCACGGAGCCCACGATGGGAACGTCGGCGGTGCGGTTCTTGGAGATTTCGGCGGGGTCGATGTCAGCGTGGATGACCTTGGCGTTGGGCGCGAAGGTCTTCAGGACACCGGTGACGCGGTCGTCAAAACGGGCACCCAGGGTTACCAGCAGGTCTGCCTGCTGCAGCGCGGTCACGGCCGAAACCGTGCCGTGCATGCCGGGCATGCCCACGTGCTGCGGGTGCGAATCCGGGAAGACACCGCGGGCCATGAGCGTTGTGACCACGGGGGCGCCGGTCAGCTCGGCCAGCTCCCGGAGTTCGGCCGCGGCGTGGGCCTTGGACACACCGCCGCCCACGTACAGCACGGGCTTGCTGGCGGCGGAGATCAGCTTGGCCGCCTCGCGGACCTGCTTGTTGTGGCCGCGGACCACCGGACGGTAGCCCGGCAGGTCGATCTTCGGCGGCCAGGAGAACGTCATCTGGCCCTGCTGGGCGTCCTTGGCAACGTCAACGAGGACCGGGCCCGGACGTCCGGTCGAGGCGAGGTGGAAGGCCTCGGCCATGACATGCGGAATGTCGTTGGGGTCCGTCACCAGGAACGAGTGCTTGGTGATGGGCATGGTGATGCCCACGATGTCGGCTTCCTGGAAGGCATCGGTGCCGATGACTCCGCTGGAAACCTGGCCGGTGATGGCCACCAGCGGAACGGAATCCATGTGCGCATCCATGATGGCGGTGACGAGGTTGGTGGCGCCCGGGCCCGAGGTGGCGATGCAGACGCCCACCCGCCCGGTGACCATGGCATAGCCTTGCGCGGCGTGGCCGGCTCCCTGTTCGTGACGGACCAGAACGTGGTTCATTTTGGAGGCCATCAAGGGGTCGTAGGTGGGCAGGATCGCGCCACCGGGCAAACCGAAAATATCGTCGACGCCGAGTTCTTCGAGCGAACGGACAATTGCTTCTGAGCCGGTCATCACCGTCGGGGGTACGACGTTGTTCGGCCCAAGGACAGGAGAGGCGGCTGCAGCAGTGTCGACGCCGGCATCAGCCGGTTTGTCGACGCGTTCCGGAGCCTTGGCGGCTCCAGCGGACTTTGAAGCCATCAGCGAGGGGCTGATGGGCGATCCTTTGCTCATCGAACTCTTCCTTAGTGGATCTTGAATTGGTGTGGTGCTAGGGAAAACTGAACGTTCCGTCCCGCCCGGGAAATAAAAAAACCCCTCAGCCTGGTGGCTTTTCGAGGGGTTGCGCGTGACAGTTCGTTACCAGTCGGGCTATGGAGCCACGCGCTTGGTAAGTACGACGACGGTGCCGACGGTAACGAATGCGATCATGCGTTCAGTTTTCCCTCTAGGTGAGATACGTGTCAACGAGGTAACACGCTATCTCACCATATGGACATCATTGTCCATTTTTCGGGAGGCTCATACCTTGAAGCCTCCCTCATTAAGCCTGGTTACCCAGGCTCAAAAATCACCCGCAGTATGCGCCTGTGCTGGCGCTGTGCACCAGCTTGGCGTACTTGGCCAGGACACCCTTGGTGTAGCGGGCCGGGAGCGGCGCCCAGCCCTTCCTGCGGGCTCCGAGCTCTGCTTCGTCAACGAGCAGGTCGAAGGTGCGTGCCGCGATGTCCACGCGGATCCGGTCGCCGTCCCTGACGAAGGCGATGGGGCCGCCGTCGGCAGCTTCGGGGGCAACGTGGCCGATGCACAGCCCCGTGGTGCCGCCGGAGAAGCGGCCGTCGGTGAGCAACAGGACGTCTTTGCCAAGGCCGGCGCCCTTGATGGCACCGGTGATGGCGAGCATCTCCCGCATGCCCGGACCGCCCTTGGGGCCTTCGTAGCGGATCACCACGACGTCGCCCTTGTGGATGGCGCCGTTGTCCAGCGCGTCCAGGGCACCCTGCTCGCGCTCAAAGACGCGGGCGGTCCCTTCGAAGACGTCGGCGTCGAAGCCGGCGCTCTTCACTACCGCGCCTTCGGGGGCGAGCGAGCCGTGCAGGATGGTGATGCCGCCGGTCTTGTGGATCGGGTTGTCCAGAGCGCGCAGGATCTTGCCGTCGACGTCCGGCGGGTTGATCGCCTCAAGGTTTTCGGCGACCGTCTTGCCCGTGACGGTGAGGCAGTCGCCGTGCAGCAGGCCGGCGTCGAGCAGTGCCTTCATGATCACCGGCACGCCGCCGATCTTGTCGACGTCGGTCATGACGTAGCGGCCGAACGGCTTCAGGTCGCCCAGGTGCGGGATCTTGTCGCCGATGCGGTTGAAGTCGTCCAGGGTCAGCTCGACCTCCGCCTCGCGGGCGATCGCCAGCAGGTGCAGGACGGCGTTGGTGGAGCCGCCGAAGGCCATGGTGACGGCGATCGCGTTCTCGAAGGCCTTCTTGGTCATGATGTCGCGCGCGGTGATGCCCTGGCGCAGCAGGTTGACCACGGCCTCGCCGGACTTGCGGGCGAATTCATCGCGCCGGCGGTCTGCCGAGGGCGGGGCTGCCGAGCCGGGCAGGGACATGCCCAGGGCCTCACCGATGCACGCCATGGTGTTGGCCGTGTACATGCCGCCGCAGGCGCCTTCGCCGGGGCAGATGGCCTTTTCAATGCGGGTGAGGTCTTCCATGCTCATCTTGCCGGCCGCGCACGCTCCGACCGCCTCGAACGCGTCGATAAGGGTGACTTCCTTTTCGGAGCCGTCCTCCAGCTTCACCCAGCCGGGCATGATGGAGCCGGCATACAGGAACACGCTGGCGAGGTTCAGGCGCGCGGCGGCCATGAGCATGCCGGGCAGGGATTTGTCGCAGCCGGCCAGCAGCACGGAGCCGTCGATGCGCTCTGCCTGCATGACGGTTTCCACGGAGTCGGCAATGACTTCGCGGGAGACCAGGGAGAAGTGCATGCCTTCGTGGCCCATGGAGATGCCGTCGGAAACGGAGATGGTGCCGAACTGCATCGGGAACCCGCCGCCGGCGTGGACGCCTTCCTTGGCGCCCTGGGCCAGCCGGTTCAGGGAAAGGTTGCAGGGAGTGATTTCGTTCCAGGAGCTCGCGACGCCGATCTGGGGCTTGGCAAAGTCGTCATCGCCCATGCCGACAGCCCGGAACATTCCACGTGCCGGAGCTGCGTGAATGCCGTCAGTGACAACCCGGCTTCGGGGCTTGATGTCAGGCTTGCCGGCGCTTTCGGTCTGGGTGTCCTCGCTCATGGGTCAAAGTCTATGACTCCACAAGGACCGCGAACGACCGGAAGCGGCCGCTTTCGCCCAAATTCCAGAAAAAGTCGCCCAAATACTGGACTAACGTCTCACATGTTGAGACGACGGGCGGGTCCGTCCTCCCTCTTTAGGGCGCTGACAAGCCTAGACAGCCCTATTGACACCGACGTACCGTCAAGCAACGGCAACCTCGCGTGACGGATGAAAGGCTTTGCTATGGAGTGGATTATCTGGGTCATTGTCATCGTTTTGGTCATCGCCATCGTCTGGTGGCTGCTGAACCGGAACTCGCGCGGAACGGCATCAGACGCCGCCCGGTACGAACAGGTTGACTCCCGCGCCGGCACCGCCCCCGAAGCGGCCGCACGGGCCGATGATTCGGCGTCGTCCGCGACCGTTGGACCGTCGTCGGACACCACCCGTACTGTCCCGGAAACCGGCCGGCTGGCCGAACCGGACGCTGGGCAGGCAGCCGCGGAAGCCGCACCGCTGACGGGCCGGCCCTCCCCCGCAGCCACGCGCCCGGACCCCGAGGATGTGGAACCGGATATCGAGTCCTGGGAGGCCGCGACGGCACGCCCCCCGGCGCCCTCTGCCGGAGGAGACGTTGACGACTGGGACGACGACGGGGATAAGGCCGAGTGGGATGCCCAGTGGTCGGATGCCGCCAGTGCAGATGCGGCCGGCGCGGAAGCGGGCAGTTCCGCGCAGCCGGCGGCGGCGCCTGCCGCCCCGACGCATCACGCCGAGTACACCGGCCCGCACTCCCCCACCCTGCCGGGGGCGGAATCGGCGGCAGCAGAATCCCTGGACGCTGAGGCCGAGACCCAGCAGCGGATCCAGTCTTCCGCTGCCACGGAAGCAGGTGCCAGCCACGAGGCCATGCCTCATCACCGGGAACCCCAGCCGCACCACCTGGAGCAGGGCTTCGGCTCGGAACGTGGCTTCGGTGAACAGCCCATCCACCGGGAACGGGTTGCCCCGATAGGCGAACCCGCCGCCGGGGATGAGCCCTACGGGGAGGGCTCGGCCGCGCCGGCCACCGATGGCAGCGCCCCGGCGGGGTACACCGTCAAGGGCGACGTCAGCGCCATGACCTACTACGACGAAGACAGCGCGGGCTACGAGGACGCCAAAACGGAAGTCTGGTTCCTTTCGGCGGCACATGCCGAGGCTGCGGGGTTCCGGGCGCCGCGCCGGACCCGGCGCTAGCGCCACGCTGCGGCGGCAGATCGGCACAGCGGCAGATTGGACAGAGGACGGGCATGTCACGCAACCACCCCGGAAAACCCGCTGCGGCCGCCGTCTCCGCGCCTCTGGCAGGGGCCGTCCTTGCCCTGTCCGCCGTCACGATGTCGCTCTCCGGCTGCACAGGCGACGGCGGACTGCCTGCTCCGGGAAACTCCGGCTCAACGGCCACCCAGGGCAGCAGCACGCAGGGCACCAGCCCCCCGGTACCAGGCAGCCCTTCCACTTCCGGCGCGGCAGCCCCGTCGCCGCCGCGGGCACCGGAAGTGCGGGGCAGGATCGAGGGGCTGCAGCTTCCCTGGTCAACAGTGTTCCTGCCGGACGGCACCGCCATCATCTCTGAACGCGATTCCGCTCTACTCAAATCCGTCACAGACGGCAGGGTCGGCACCATCGGGGCGGTTCCCGGCGTCGTTCCGGGCGGTGAAGGAGGGTTGCTGGGCCTGGCACTGTCGCCCGACTTCGCCACGGACCGATATCTCTACGCCTACTTCACCGCTGCCGATGACAACCGGATTGCCCGCATGCGCCTGGAACCCGGCGGCGGGACCCTTCGGCTGGGTGAGCCGGAGGTGGTCTTCTCGGGCATGTCCAAGGCCTCCACCCACAACGGCGGCAGGATCCGCTTTGGCCCCGACGGGTTCCTCTACGTGGGCACAGGTGATTCGCAGCGCCGCGAGCAACCGCAGGACCGGAACGCCCTGGGCGGAAAGATCCTGCGGCTGACCAAGGACGGTGCCCCGGCACCCGGCAACCCCTTCCCGAACAACCCCGTCTACAGCCTTGGCCACCGGAACGTCCAGGGCCTGGCCTGGGACAGCCAGGGCCGGCTCTGGGCCAGCGAGTTCGGCCCGGACGTGAATGACGAACTCAACCTGATCAGGCCCGGCGGAAACTATGGGTGGCCGGAAGTCACGGGGGCACCCCACCGGGACGGCTTCATCGACGCCAAGGTTGTCTGGCCGTCGACAGCAGACTCCTCCCCCAGCGGACTGGAAATCGTCGGCAACACCGCCTATCTGGGCGCACTGAGGGGCCAGCGCATCTGGGCCGTCCCGCTCGACGGCGAAAATGCCGGCACCCCTGTGGGCTACTTCACGCGGCAGTTTGGGCGGATCAGGAACGTTGCGCTGGCCCCAAACGGGGATTTGTGGGTCCTCAGCAACAACCAAAACCCCGATTTCGCGCTGATTTTGCGGCTTCCACGCTAGCCGGCACCTCCCGGCCGGCCCGATTTCACACCGGCCAAAACTTCGTGTAGAGTTTCATGTCGTTGCGGAGGTCAACGAGGGAAATAAACGGCCCGCGGATGAACGAATCAACAGATGCACCTCTAGCTCAATTGGCAGAGCAATTGACTCTTAATCAATGGGTTCCGGGTTCAAGTCCCGGGGGGTGCACCACAAAAGCCCCGCCTTCCAGGCCACAAGCCTGGAGGCGGGGCTTTGTCGTTCCCGGAAAGTGTCTGCGGCGGATGCCAGCGAGGTACGTGTTGCCGGAGCCAAAACTTAGTGTAGAGTTGCATGTCGTTGCGGAGATCAACGAGGGAAATAAACAGCCCGCGGATGAACGAATCAACAGATGCACCTCTAGCTCAATTGGCAGAGCAATTGACTCTTAATCAATGGGTTCCGGGTTCAAGTCCCGGGGGGT